>NZ_NTGZ01000112.1 GCF_002551245.1 Streptomyces sp. rh34 | reverse complement strand
AGATGTGTATAAGAGACAGGGCGGATGGCGTGCTGGGTCCCGGACCGTCCGCACCGCCCTGGGCGACCCTGACCGGGTCGCCCAGGAGCACGGCGAGCCGGCCGTCCGACGCCTCCTGGGCCGCCGCCCATTCGGCCGCGGTGGCGGACCGGCGCAGGCCGCGCAGGATCTGGACCCAGGGCCAGTAGCCGGGGGTGTTGTCCGAGTCCCAGCAGGAACCTCCGACCACCAGAGCCCCGCGCCGCCGTGCCTCGTGCGCGGCATCGGTGACGAGCGTGCTCTTGCCGATCCCGGCCTCGCCGGTGACCAGCACGAGACCGCCGTGGCTGTCCGTGGCCCGGGCGATCTCCGAGCGGAGTACGCCTGCGGGGTGGTCGCGCCCGAAGAGAGCAGGGGTCATGACCACACGATAGGAGTACCCACTGACAACGGCCTTTCGTTTACCGCCGAGACGGCCGCCGAGACGGCCGCCGAGACGGCCGCCGAGACGGTCGTCGCGCACCGTCGCGCACCGTCGTGCACCGTCGCGCCCCCGGGCGAGCCGTCGCGCCCCGTCGCGCGCCCGCCCGCTCCCGTCAGCCGTGCGGGCGGGAGCGGGCCTGCGGACGGGCAAGCCGCGTACGACGGTTCAGTCGCGCACGACCGTCACCGGGCACGGCGCGTGCTGGGTGACATGGAGGCTGACCGAGCCGAGAAGGGTGGCTTTCAGGCCGGTGTGACCGCGGGCTCCCACGACGAGCAGTTCCGCGCCCTGGGCGCGGTCCAGCAGGGCCTGGGCAGGATTGCCGATGACCACGACCTTGCTGACCGCCGCGGCTCCCTCGGCGCCGAGGGCCTCCTCCAGCGCCTCGGTGAGGGAGACGGTGGCCAGGGCCTGCGGGTCGAAGTCCTCCGGCATGCCCGGCATCATCGACGCCCAGCTGGTGGCGGGGTACTCCCAGCTGTTCACGGCCTCCACCGTGGCTCCGGTCAGTTCGGCCTGGCGCACGGCCCAGTGCAGTGCCTTGATCGAGGAGTCGGAGCCGTCCACGCCCACGACGATCCTGCCCATATCTGCCTCCAGCTCGGTACAGCTCGGTACAGCTCAGTAGGTCGGTACAGCGCGGTCCCTTTCCGTCCCGCTTGTACAGCGTTTGATCTCACTGTAATCACATCGGACAAGTGGGGGCGGTTCGGTGTGAACCACCCCCGAGGTGTCAGTCCAGCCGCAGGTCCGCGAGCTGCTGCTCGAACGGGACGACCGCGTCCTCCCCGTCGTCCAGACCCGGGGCCCGGGAGGCCCCGGAGGCCGTACGGCCCAGGACCGCGGAGGCCAGCTCGCCGCCCGCGCGCCGGATCCGGGACGGCAGGCCGTCGGTGTACTCGTCGCCCGAGGAGCCCCAGTCCTCCGAGGCCGCGTAGACGGAGGTGGGCACGGTGACGGCCCGCAGGTAGGCGAAGAGCGGGCGCAGCGCGTGCTCCAGGACCAGCGAGTGCCGGGCGGTTCCGCCCGTCGCGGCGATCACGACGGGCTTGCCGGTCAGCGCGGTGTTGTCGATCAGGTCGAAGAACGACTTGAACAGACCGCTGTAGGAGGCGGTGAACACCGGCGTCACGGCGATCAGCCCGTCGGCCTCCGTCACCGCGTCGAGCGCTTCCCGCAGCGCGGCCGAGGGGAAGCCGCTGAGCAGGTGGTGGGCGATGTCCACGGCGAGGTCGCGCACCTCGATGACGCGGACCTCGACGTTCCGGTCCTGTTCGGCAGCGAGACGCTCGCGGGTGGCGGCGGCCAGCCGGTCGGCCAGCAGCCGGGTGGAGGACGGCTGGCTGAGCCCGGCCGAGACGGCGACGATGCGCAGGGGCGGGGTGGCGAACATCGAGGTCAGGCCTCCTTCTCAGTGGTGCTGGTGGTGTCCGTGCTGCCGGTGGTGCCCGTGCTGCGGGCGGCGCGGGCCGCGGCGACCGCCGGGTGGACGGGCGCGGACTCCGGCACTCCGGCGGGCCGCAGGTTGGCGAACTCCTTGCGCAGCACCGGCACGACTTCCTCGCCGAGGAGGTCGAGCTGCTCCAGGACGGTCTTCAGCGGGAGCCCCGCGTGGTCCATCAGGAACAGCTGGCGCTGGTAGTCGCCGACCGCGTCCCGGAACGTCAGCGTCCGCTCGATGACCTCCTGCGGGGAGCCCACGGTCAGCGGGGTCTCGCGGGTGAAGTCCTCCAGGGACGGGCCGTGGCCGTAGACCGGTGCGTTGTCGAAGTACGGGCGGAACTCCCGTACCGCGTCCTGCGAGTTCTTGCGCATGAACACCTGGCCGCCGAGCCCGACGACGGCCTGTTCGGCGGTGCCGTGCCCGTAGTGCGCGTAGCGGCGCCGGTAGAGGTCGACCATCTTCCTGGTGTGCTCCATGGGCCAGAAGATGTTGTTGTGGAAGAAGCCGTCGCCGTAGTACGCGGCCTGCTCGGCGATCTCGGGGGAGCGGATGGAGCCGTGCCAGACGAACGGCGGGACGCCGTCCAGCGGGCGCGGGGTGGCGGTGAAGGACTGGAGCGGCGTACGGAACTTCCCCTCCCAGTCCACGACGTCCTCGCGCCACAGCTTGTGCAGCAGGGCGTAGTTCTCGATGGCCATCGGGATGCCCTGGCGGATGTCCTTGCCGAACCACGGGTAGACCGGCCCGGTGTTGCCCCGGCCCATCATCAGGTCGACGCGGCCGTCCGCGAGGTGCTGGAGGGTGGCGTAGTCCTCGGCGATCTTCACCGGGTCGTTGGTGGTGATCAGCGTGGTGGAGGTGGACAGGATCAGGTTCTCGGTGCGGGCGGCGATGTAGCCGAGGGTGGTCGTCGGGGAGGACGGGACGAACGGCGGGTTGTGGTGCTCACCGGTCGCGAAGACGTCCAGGCCGACCTCCTCGGCCTTCTGCGCGATGGCCAGGGTCGCCTTGATGCGCTCGTTCTCGGTGGGGGTCCGGCCGGTGGTCGGGTCGGTCGTGACGTCCCCGACGGTGAAGATCCCGAACTGCATGGCGTCCGCCTTCCTGAGTGCCGGCCGGAGGTCAGGATTCCGGGTTCCGGAGTACGGAAGCCTCGGCCGAGATTTGGTTGAACGTTGAACTACACCCTACAACGAGGCCCTCCACCGTCCTATTCCACGCAGCCCGGCGCCCTTCCGGGGCGCACGATCCGGCTCCTCCTCTCCGTGGGCTCGCCGTGGGTTCTCCGTGGGCCCGTAGGAACACGGACCTCCTCCGCGCCGGGCCCGTGGCCGCTACACTCGGCGCATGACCTCCGTCCCGTGCCGAAACTGGTGGCGCTCCTCCTAGGAGCGGCCACAGCATCTGCACGGAACCAGGGCCGTTCGACATGGACGGCCCTTTTCGCTGCCCTCGTACGGCGCGGACACGGAGACGGAGCGCAACGGCGCTCACCGGCGGGGCCGTCCTCCACGCATCCACCCACGCGAGGAGAGACACCCACCATGACCACAGCCGTCCCCGCCTCCGCCCCCGTCCTCACTCCCGCCGAGCGCCGCAGTGCCGAGCTGGAGCAGCAGCTGAACCGGGACCCCGGCCGCTTCCGGGTCCTCACCGGGGACCGCCCCACCGGCCGCCTGCACCTCGGGCACTACTTCGGCACCCTGCGCAACCGGGTCCGCCTCCAGGACCTCGGCGTGGACGTGTTCGTCCTGATCGCCGACTACCAGGTGCTCACCGACCGGGACACCGCCGACCGGCTCCAGGAGTACACGGACGGGCTGCTCCTCGACTATCTGGCCCTCGGTATCGACCCGGCGCGGAGCACCGTCTTCACCCACAGTGCCGTCCCCGCGCTCAACCAGCTCCTGCTGCCCTTTCTGAGCCTCGTCTCCGTCGCGGAACTGGGCCGCAATCCCACGGTCAAGGACGAGATCGCGCACTCGCGGCAGTCCGCGGTCAGCGGGCTGATGTACACGTACCCGGCGCACCAGGCCGCCGACATCCTCTTCTGCAAGGGCGACGTGGTCCCCGTCGGCCAGGACCAGCTGCCGCACGTCGAACTCACCCGGACGATCGCCCGCCGCTTCAACGAGCGGTACGGGCAGGTCTTCCCGGAACCGGCCGCCCTGCTCTCCGCAGCGCCCCTGCTGCTCGGGACCGACGGCGGCAAGATGAGCAAGAGCCGCGGGAACTCCGTTCCCCTCGGCGCCACCGCCGACGAGACGGCCCGCCTGATCAAGGGGGCGACGACGGACGCCGACCGGCACATCACCTACGACCCCGAGCACCGGCCCGGCGTCTCCTCGCTCGTCCTGCTGGCCGCCCTCTGCCTGGAGCGGGACCCGCACGAGGTCGCGGCGGAGATCGGTGACGGCGGTTCGGCCGCGCTCAAGCGGACGGTGACCGAGGCGGTCAACGCCCACCTCGCCCCCGTGCGCGCCCGCCGGGCGGAGTACGCGGCGGACCTGACGTACGTACGTTCCGTGCTGCGGGAGGGCAACGAACGGGCGAACGCGGTCGCGGAACGGACCCTGGGGGAGGTGCGGGAGGCGATGGGCACCTTCCGGTAGCCGCCCGCCCGGGCGCCCCGCCCGGGCGCCCCGCCCGGGCGCCCCGCCCGGGCGCTACTGCCTGGGCACCACCGACCGCTGCCGCCGCAGCAGCTCCGCGAGGCCCCGGCGGGTGGCGGCGATCACCACCCGGTCCTGGGCGCGCAGGACGTAGCCGGGGTGCAGGTCCCAGACCAGGCCGGAGGGCGGCGGTGCCACGTCGCCCGCCGGGTCGAACGGCAGCGGGGCGGCGAGGTCGGGGGTGCGGTCGCCGGGCGGGGTGGCGTCGATCGCCAGGACCCGCCAGGCCCCCGCCCGGAACGCCTGCTCGACCGTGCGGCCCTCCAACTGCGGGTGCCCCGCGACCTCCAGGGCCGCGAACAGCATGACCTTGCGTTCGACCGGGATCGCGCCGAGGATCTGGCGGCCCATCATGGCGCCGGCGAAGGCCGGGGCGGCCAGGTGGGAGACGGAGCGGGAGCGGGTCAGGGCCCCGGGGTGCGCGGTGCGCAGGGTGCGGTAGACGGCGGTGGCGAACTCGTCGTCGTACAGCCGCAGCGCCACCCTCAGGTCGGGCTTCACCGAGCGGGCGTACAGCGCCGCCTCCAGGTTCGTGGTGTCGATGCTGGTGAGGGCGAGGAGGGCGCGGGCACGGCGGATCTTGGCCGCTTCCAGTACGCCTTCCTGGGTGACGTCGCCGATCACGGTCGGCACGTGCATCGAGCGGGCCAGCGGGATGCCCCGCGCCTCGGGGTCCTCCTCGACGACGACCACGGGGATGTCGAGCTCGCGGAGCCGTACGAGGACCCGCGTACCGATCTTTCCGAGCCCCAGCAGCACCACGTGCCCCGACAGACCGCGCGGTGGGCGGCGCAGCGAGGACGCGGTGCGCAGGGTGCCGAACGCCTCCAGGACGGCGGCGACCAGCAGGGGGAGCAGGAGGAGGCCGGCGACGCCGGAGAGGAGCTGGATGATCTGCCGGGCGTCCCCTCCGCCCTCGGCCGGGTCGCCCATCGCCAGCAGGTCGAGCAGGGTCAGATAGGTGGAGTGCACCACGCTGTCCTTGGTGGTCACGACCGAGGCGATCACCAGGGCGACCACGGAGGCCGCGACGCCGAGGGCAGACCAGCGGAGCCTGCGGGAGAAGACCTGCGAGAGCGGGGCGCCCCTGCCGCCCATGCGGGTGGCCGGACGGTCCGGGTCGGCCCGGCTGACCGTTTCGAGGACCACCGTGCCCCGGCCGGTCGCGGCGGCGACGGCGCTCTCGCCGGGCAGCAGTTGGGGGGCCTCGTCGCCACTGCTGTCCGAACCCTCGGCGCCCGCCGGGTCGTTGGTGGTGGAGGAGAGCAGGGCGAGGGTGCACAGGCCGGGGTCGGCCGCCTCGCCGGGGCGGGGCGGGGGGCGTTCGGCGGCGCGCAGGAGCAGGCCCTCCGCCTGGATGACCTTGCTGCTGCCGGTGAGCGCGGTGGCGGCGAGGGCCGGGGCGGCGGTGTCGGCGTCGGACAGGACGGTGGTGGAGGCGTCCAGCAGCGCCGGGTCGATGCCGGGCATGGCGACGGCCGCCGCCTGGTCGAGCAGCTCCTCCAGGTGGAGCCCGAGCTTGCGGTTGTAGAGCCGGATGACCAGCCGCAGACGGGGGTTGAGGCGGCGGGCGGTCAGGGCGGCGCGGATGTTGCGCTCGTCGTCGTCGTAGACGAGCGCGAGGGCGGCGGCCCGGTCGACGCCCGCCTCCTCCAGTACGTCGTCGGAGGGTTCGGGCGCCTCCATGATGCGGACGGCCTCGACTCCGGCGTTGGTGTCGAGGTCGCCGCTGCCGCTGGTGCCGCCCCCGGCTGTTCCGTTGCCGTTGCCCGCGCGGTTCATCGCCGCCGACATCCGGCCGAACAGGGCCGCCGCCCGCCCCCGTTGGGTCAGCGGCGTCTCGGGGCTGTGCGCGTCCCGGCCCGGGGGCAGGAGCAGGGTGACCCGCTCCCCGTAGACGTAGCGCAGCTCCACGGCGAGCCGGCGCGCCAGGGCGTCGTCACCGCAGACGATCATGTGGCCGGCCGACGGCGGGCGTCCCGGCTGCTGAGGAAGTGGAGGCACGAAACCCAGCATGCCGTGATCCCTTCCGGATCGGTCCTCCCGGTCAGTGCGGAGTGCTGGTGATCTTCGCATGATGGTGCGGAAGCGTCCGGCCGTCGGGCCCGCCCGAGCCCTGTGGGGCCGGTGGGTGCGCCGGGCCGGTCAGCAGGTGGCGGGGGTCCGCCGCGCGCTGGATCGCCGTCTCGACCGCCGCGATCCGGTCCGCGAGCAGACCGAGCGCGGCCACGGCCCGGGTCATCGGGTCGCCGTCCGGGCCGCCGAGCGCCTGCGTACGGACGTAGGACGCGGTGATCGCCGCCCACCGCTCGGCCTGTTCGGCGGTGAGCGTCCCGCGCAGGGCGGCCAGCTTGAGGAGGTTGGCCTCGGCCCCCGTGGTGAGTGTCTGGGCCTCGCCCGCGTAGTGGTCGTCGACGACGGCGGACAGCTCCTCGTCGTTCATGACGGGCACGATCCGCTCGGCGATCTTGTTCATGTTGCGGTAGGAGCCCTGGAGCCGGAACGGCGGCTCGGTGCGCGTGGCGTCCGTCCGCGCGGCCGAGGCGATGTACGCCGCGTTCACCGCGAGCACGGTGTCCCGGGCGGTGAGCAGATGGCGCAGCACGGCCAGGACGCGGTCCAACTCGGCGGCGCTGTACGGGTGGTCCAGGTGCTCCGCGCGGGCTGCCGGGTCGCTGCCGCCCGCCAGCCGCACCAGCAGTGCCAGGTCGTCCCGGGACCGGGCGGCCAGCGGGGCGAGGACCGGGTTGGCGGTCAGGGCGTTCTCCACGAAACTCAGCGCGAAGACGTCGTCCCGGCCGCTGAGGACCTCGCCGAGGTTCCAGACGTCGGCCCGGTTGGCGAGCATGTCGGGGATCCGGAACTGCTCGCCGGACTCGGTGTACGGGTTGCCCGCCATGCACACCGCGAACCGCTTGCCGCGCAGGTCGTAGCTGCGCGGCTCGCCGTCCCGCACGCCCTCGATACGCCGGGTGGCGTCGCACAGCGGGATGAACTTCTGGAGCAGTTCGGGCGAGGTGTGCTGGATGTCGTCGAGGTAGAGGAGCGTGTTGTTGCCCGCCTCCAACGCGAAGTTGATCTTCTCGATCTCCTGCCGGGCGGTGGCGCTCGGGGCCCGGTCCGGGTCGAGGGAGGTCACGTCGTGGCCCAGGTTGGGCCCGCTGATCTTGACGAGGACCATGCCGAGCCGGTCCGCGACGTACTCCATCAGCGTCGTCTTGCCGTAGCCGGGCGGCGAGACGAGCAGCAGCAGCCCCTGCGAATCGGTGCGCCGGTCGGCGTCGGCGGTGCCGAGCTGCTTGGCCAGGCTGTCGCCGATCAGCGGCAGATACACCTCGTCGAGCAGCCGGTTGCGGACGAACGCCGACATCACGCGGGGCCGGTGGTCGTCCAGCCGCAGCCGCCCGCGCTCGGCGGTCACCAGGGAGGTGCGCAGCCGCTGGTAGGCGCGGAAGCCGGGCACGGTGCGGGTACGGAACTCCGATGTACGGGCGAGGAGTTCGTCGATCCGTACGGTGAGGGCCCCGCCGTCCGCGATGCGCGGGTGGTCGCCGAGGAGGCCCTCCAGGTGCTCGGTGAGCGGCGCGTCGCAGGCGTACCGCTCCAGCTCCGGGCAGAGCTCCACCGCCACGGCCTCCGCCAGGTCGCCGCCGCCGAGGCCGGCCCCGGTGGTCTCGGCGTACGGGGCGAGCCAGCCCTCCACGAGCTGCTGCCGGGCTGCCGGGTCGTCGCCGAGGGCCGCGAGATCGTCGCCGTACGCGTCGGGGCCGGCTGCCCGGTGGAAGGCGTCCAGGAAGGCGCGGACCGAGGAGCCCACGACGAATCCGGCGGGCCCGGTGGTCAGCTCCTCGAAGAGGTACGCGGCGACGGCGTGACCCGGCGCGGACGGGGACGGGGAGCCGATCGCCGCCGCCCACTCCTCCTGGAGGGCGCCGATGGCCGGGGCCAGCCCGAAGGTGTCCCGGGCCCGCGCCAGGGAGACCGCGCGCCTGGTCCAGGAGGTGCGCAGTGTCTCGTCGGCGCCGTACGCCCAGAAGAGCTGGGCCGCCGCCCGGACGGCGGGCTCGTGGCGCAGTAGCCCCGCGCCCGCGTGCAGGCGCAGCAGGGCGGCCAGGATCGCGGTGGCGTCCTCGTCGTGGACGCCCCGGGTGTACCCCTCGTCGTACGCCTCGGCGGCCGACTCCCGCACCAGACGGGCCAGTTCGGGCCCGCTGAGCGCGGTGAGGCGGCTCGCCCCGTGCTCGTCGAGGAGGCGGGCGGCGAGGTGCTCGGCACGGTAGACGGAGGCGTTCTCGGAGGGGAGCAGCTGCTCCCAGTACGGCCGGGCCGCCGCGAACGCCGGGTCGGTGACCGGGGCCCGGTAGTCCGTGCCGGTCAGCGCGAAGGCGAGGCTGTCCCCGGCGGGCACGAGCGTCAGGTCGAACGGCTGGGTGTTCACGGCGAACCGGTGGCGGCCCAGCCTGATCACGGATCCGCCGTCCGCGTACAGCTCGGTGCGGTCGCGCAGGGCGCGGCCCGCCTCCTGGCGGGCCGCCTTCAGCCGCCCGTCCAGCTCCTCCGCCCGTACGGGATCGCCCAGTTCGCGCAGCTCCTCGGCCGTGCGGCGGACCTTGGCGACCATCGGGTCGGAGGCGAAGTAGGTGTGGACGGCGTCGAGGTCCTCCAGTGAGGCCACCCGCCGGGCGACGGTCTCCAGCACCCGGCCCGCCGACCCGGCCAGCCGCTCCGCGCGCCGCGCCCGTTCGTCCTGGAGGGTCTGCTTGCGCGCCGAGAACGCCTCGTACACCTCGGTGCGGCGCTCGGCCAGCTCGGCGAGGAAGTCGTCGAACT
Organism: Streptomyces sp. rh34; assembly: GCF_002551245.1. Taxonomy (GTDB): domain Bacteria; phylum Actinomycetota; class Actinomycetes; order Streptomycetales; family Streptomycetaceae; genus Streptomyces. The sequence goes on along the minus strand of NZ_NTGZ01000112.1, from coordinate 13,339 downwards.
CCGCGAACCGCGACTCCAGGTTCTCCAGCTGGAGCAGCAGCCGCGCCAGTTGGTCGTCGCACGTCTCCGGGGTGCCGGCGGCGGCCAGCGCGCCCGTGACGGCCTGCCCGAGCAGCGCGAACTCGGCGGCGAACTCGGCCCGCCCCTCCTTCGACAGCAGCTCCCGGCGGCGCGCGTCGAGCGTGGCGCGGGCCCGGTTCGCCCCGCCCAGCACCTCGGCGATCCGCTCCAGGATCGAGGTACGCACGGTGGCGTCGCCGATCTCCAGGCCGGCGACCACGTCCGTGACGGTGGCCAGCCCCTCCGTCATCGCGGACAGCCGGTCGGTGACGGCGGAGGCGTCCCGGACGGTCCCCAGCGAACCGGCGTCCTCGACCAGCCCCGCGATGTCCTCGTGGTAGCCGTCGAACGCGTCCTCGCGGGCGAGGAAGGAGACGGCCCGCTGAGCCGCCGAGGCGATGTCGTCCTCGGTCCGGGCCGACAGCTCCGCGATGCGCTCGACGTCGGCGTACCGCATGTCGCCGACCGTCGCCAAGTGGCCGTGGACCTGCCGCAGTTCGGTCAGCCGCTCGACCCACGCGGACGCGGACCCGGGAACCTCGCCGCGTACCCGGCGCACCAGCGCGGTGATGCGGGCGGCGGTCTCCTCCAGCGCGTCGGCGGCCCGCCGGGTCAGCTCCTGTACGGCGGTGAACTCGGCCAGCACCTGCTGCGCGGTGGCCCGAAGCTGCCCCAACGGCTCGGCGAGACAGCCCAGTTCGGGGTCGGCCAGCCAGTGGTAGCGGTCCTGGGCGCGGGCGCAGTCGGCGGCGAGCCGCCCGTACACGGCGGTCGTCGGCGTCATGTCCCGTACGCCGTGGGCGAGGGCGAGACAGTCGGAGATCCCGCGCACCAGGTCGGCGTTGCCGGTCCGGGCGAGCGGGCCGGTCCCGACGGGGCGGGCGGCGGCGTAGGTGTCGGAGACGTACGGCGTCTGCCAGCGCTGCAAGGGGTGCACGCGCGCGGGGCCGTCCGGGGTGTCCCGGAGCAGGATCAGCGTCCCGTCGTCCAGCAGCGCGTGCCCCCGCCCGGTGAGCGGGGTGGCGACCTCCTGGCGGATCAGGTTGTAGGGGAGGAGGAGGCTGCGCAGCCCGTCGCGCGAGCGGAAGACGTAGAGCACGTCCTCCCCGTTGGGCGAGCGGACCGCGCCCTCGAAGACCGGCTCGGCCAGCTCCTCTGCCGTGTCGAAGGTCTTCGCGGTGCCGGTGGTGAGGTAGTAGCCGCCGGGGAAGATGATCCCCTGGTCCTCGGGGAGCCGGTGGCAGGACGGGCCGATGCCGTCGAGCCGTTGGACGGTGGCGAGCAGCGAGTTGAAGACCAGGTGCCGCCAGGCGTCCTCCTTGTACGGACGTACACGCAGCAGCACCAGCGGCCCGACCTCCGCGTACTCGACGTCGGCGTCGGCCAGCGACTGCAACGGCTCGTCGACGGGCTCCTCGTAGATCCCGTCCGGGGACTCGGTGTCGTCGGCGACCTTGACGGTGAGGGTGCCGCCCAGCGTGTCGACGTAGAGCCCGCCGCCCTTGCCGACGGCGATGTGCGGGTGCCGCCCCGGGATGTGCGACTCCCGCCCCGCCACGGTCCACGCGAAGTCGTGGGAGGGCGGGAAGACGTGGTCGCGCTCGCCCTGCGCGTCGAGGAACGCCCCCGGGGACCCGTCCGGCCCGAGCGCCCAGCGCAGCACCCGGATGTCCTCGGCGTTCTCCCCGGTCCGGAAGACGGCGAGGAGCCTGCCGTCGACGCGGCGCAGCCGCAGCAGGCGGGCGTCGCGGAAGTAGCGGTGGAGCGAGGAGAACTCGCGCCGGAAGTCCTCACCGCCGAGGAGGGTGCTCTCCGCTCCGGGAGCGCCGTCCTCCGGCGCGGAGTCCCGTACGAGGAGGACGTCCTCGACGCCGGCCTCGCCGCGCGCGCCCGGCCCGCGCTCGAAACCGAAGAGCAACTGCCCTCCCACCGCGACGAGGTCACGCGGCACGGAGGCCCGCTCGGTGCGCACCTGCTCGGTGGCCAGCAGCCGCAGCCCGGTCGACCCGAACTCCTCGGTCCGCCGCACGTTGAGGGCCTCGGCCCGTCGCACCAGCTCCCCGGCCTGTGCCGAGAGCCGGCGCCGCAGCACCTCGTAGGCGCCGGCGTCCACATCGCCCGCGCCGCTCTGCGTGTCCTGCGGCGCGGTGGAGGTGGCGGTGGTGTCGCTGTCCATGCGTACGGCTCCCTACGTGTTCCATCGTCTTCAGCCGGCCCGGCACTACCCGGCCGACCTGGCGTTACCGGGCCGGTCCGGCACCACCCAGCCCGTCCGGCGTTCGAGGACGGACCCTGCGGCCGGTGGGCCGGCCTCCTGGCGTGCGGGGCAGGCAGGTCCTGGTGCGCCCGCCCCCGTGGGACGCACACCCAGACCGTCCGCCCCTCCCGGCCGAGGGTTCCGTCCTCAAACGGCGGACGGGCTGAGCACGCGCCGGACCCCGCCGGGTGGGCGCCCGCACCCGCCGGGCAGGCGCCGGGCCGACCGGTAGCGCGCTACCCGACCGGCGCGGCCTCCGCCCCGTTCCGGGACACCGCCCCACCCGCGGGAGCAACCTTCGCACCGGTCAGCGACGACACCGGCAGATCCGCGAGACCCAGCTCCTTCGCCGCCGCCAGCAGCTGCTGCACCTGCCCGGACGCCGCCCCCGACGACCCCGGCCCCATCAGCCGCATCAGCAGCGCCGACACCGTCAGGTTCTGCACATCCCCCGTGGAGACCGAACCCAGCACCCGTGTGAGGTCGTCCGTGAACGAGGACGACCCGTCCAGCCACGGCCCGGCCAACGCCTGCGCGGTCCCCGAGTTCTCCACGAACCCGTCCACCGCCTTGCCGAGCGAGATCGACGAGACGATCCGGTCGAAGAAGACGGAGTCGCCGCCGACGATGTCGATGTCGGCGTTCTCCAGGCCCGTCGCCAGGACCGTCGCCTGCGCCTCGGCGACCTGCCGCTGCACTTCGAGGCCGGCCAGCCGGATCTCCTTCTCCGCCTCCAGCCGCAGCCGGTACTCCTCGTGCCCGCGCGAGGCCTCGTCCAGCGCCGCCATCGCGGCCGCCTTCTCCGTCAGCCCCGCGGCCTCCGCCTTCAGCTTCTCGCCGATGACCGCCGCGTCGGCGGTCGCCTGGGCCGCGGTGCCCTCCGCCGTGGCGAGCGCCTTGAGCCGCGCGCCCTCCGCCTCGGCCTTGAGCCGTGCCTCCGTCGCCTCGGCCTCCGCGAGACCGGCCTTCTCGATGACCTCGGCCTCCGCGTCCCGCACCTGTACGGCGGCGAGCCCGGGAGCGGCCGTCTCGGCCTGGATGCCCTCGGCGAGCCGCAGCTTGGCCTGCGCGTCGAGGTCCGCGGTCTTGAGCCGGGCCTCGGCGAGCGTGAGCTGCTCGGCCGCCAGGTGCGTGGACGCCGCCTCCGCCGCCTCGGCCGCCTTGATGTCCTTGACCAGCTTCTCCTGGGCCTCCGCCTCGGCCGCGATGATGACCGACCTGCGGGAACGCTCGGCGTCCTCGACGGCGCGCAGGGTGAGGATCGACTCCTCCTGCTCCGCGACCGTGCGGTCCACCGCGATCCGCTCCCGGATGACGTCGGCGACCTCGCGGCGCTCGGCCTCGACCTCCTTCGTGGCGGCGATCCGGTTCAGCTCGGTCTCGCGCTCGCGCCCGATGACCTCCAGCATCCGGTCCTTCTCGATGCGCTCGCTCTCGACGGCGATGACGCGCTCACGGTTCTTCTGCGCGACGGCGATCTCCCGCGCCTGGTTCTCGCGCTGGATGCCGAGCTGCTCCTCGGTCTTGATGAACGCGCTCTGCGAACCGAGCCGCTCCTCCTCCTGCACCCGGGCGGTGGCCGCCTCCTCGCGCGCCCGCAGGACCTCCACCTCGCGGCGCTGCTTGATCTCCGCCTCGGCCTGCCGGCGCTCCAGCTCCAGGATCGTCTCGCGGGCGTCGACGTCCTGCCGCGTGATCTCCTTCTGCTCGGTGCGCTGGAACTCGTTGGTGCGCACGTGCTCGATCGCGGTCAGTTCGGTGATCTTCCGGATGCCCTGGGCGTCCAGGATGTTGGCCCCGTCGAGCTGGGCCATCGGGGTCTGCTCCAGGAAGTCGATCGCGGCGTCGTCGAGGTGGTAGCCGTTCAGGTCGGTGCCGATGACCTGGATGATCCGGTCCCGGAACTCCTCGCGCTTGGTGTACAGGTCGACGAAGTCGAGCTGCTTGCCGACGGTCTTGAGCGCCTCGGAGAACTTCGCGGCGAAGAACTCCTGGATGGCGACCTTGTCGCTGGCCCGGCCCGTACCGATGGACTGCGCGACCTTGATGACGTCCTCGACGGTCTTGTTGACCCGGACGAAGAAGGTGATCTGGATGTCGGCGCGGATGTTGTCCTGGCAGATCAGGCCCTCGCGCCCGGCGCGGCGGATCTCGATCGTCTTCACCGAGATGTCCATCGTCTCGGCCTTGTGGAGCACGGGCAGGACGACGGCCCCGGTGAAGGTGACGTCGACCTTCTTGGTCTTGGAGATGATCAGCGCCTTGCCCTGCTCGACCTTGCGGAACAGCCGGGTGACGACGAAGGCGATGGCGATGACGATGAGCAGGACAACGGCGATGAGCACGCCGATGCCCAAGGAGATGGCATCCATTGAAGAGTCCTTGGCGGCTTGTCGGTACGGAAGTGGCACAAGCGAAGTAGGGGTGGCCGGTCGTCACGGTGACGGCCGGGTGGCCGGTCGGCGGCGGCGGTTCCCGGAGGCCGGAAATCCGGGTGTCCGGTGGTCCGGTGGCCCGTCCGGGTCAGCCGTTCGCCCCGCCCGGCAGCTCGCGCGGTCTGGTGGTCGGACCCGGATCGAGCGCCGCGTCGTAGGGCGAGACCCAGAAGAACTCGCCGTCCTCGTCGTACGCGTAGAGGAGTCCGGAGCCGCCCAGGACGAGCGGCGCTTCCTCGGCGGCCGGCCCGGAGAGCCGGGAGGCGGACGGGAACGGCTCGGCCGTGCGGACCTGCACGATGGCCGTCGAACCGTCGGGCGACACGACCTCGGCCTGGCCGAACGTCGCGGTGACGGAGCCGGTGCGGATCGTGCAGAGGTTCCCGACGAAGTCCAGCCGCGATGGCGGAGGTTCCGCCGGGAAGTACCGGCGGAAACGGCGGACGAGGAGGCGGACGGCCGCCCAGGCGAGGACCAGCGCCCCGGCGAGGACGGCGACGGAGAGGACGGCGCGGGTGGCGCCGCCGGTCTCGCCGCGGCGCAGCAGGACCGTGCCGGTCAGGCTGCCGAACCAGGCGAAGAGGACCAGCAGGGAGACGGAGACGGAGACCGGGACACCGCCGAGACCGGCCGGGTCGGTGTCGAGGTCCCCGTCGAAGGAGTCGTGGCCGGCGGCCCCGGCGAGCACCAGCAGCCAGAAGCAGACGACGACCACCAGCGCGGCGCCGAAGATGACGGCGGGGAACGCGAGTGCCGCGCTCAGGAATTCGTCCATCGGTCCCGCCCCCTGCGGTTCTGCGCACGGGCCCTGAGGCGGTGCGCGTCCGTGTGATCCGTTACGGGGGCGGTGAGCGGCCGGTCGGCGGTCGGGCGACGGGGCCCGGCCCTTGCGGCGCTGTCGGAACGCGCCGCAGCGGCCGGGTCGTCCCCCTCGGGACTCCTCCCGTCGGAACCCGGGTTCCGCACCGCCCCCGATCCCCCGTGGACGGTGCGGAACCCGGGGCCCGGGAGAGGTCTCCGTCCCCCGTTCCCCGTGCTCCCCCGTGCTTCCCCCGTGTGCTTCCCCCGTGTTGTTGCTGACCTGATCGTGACATCCTGGGCCCGCACATCGCATTGCCGGATCCCGGCAATCTTCACGCTTCGCTAATGCCGGGCACCGGCACCGCCCGGTGTGCGTTGGGGAAATGACCGGACTGTTGCAGGGCTGAAGGAGAATGCGTGGCCGAGCTGACGATTCCCGAGGAAATGCTGGGCGATTACGCCCACATTCTGGGCGAAGTCGCCCTCACTGGCCGTCGCCTGACGCGTGACGAGCTGGAGACGCGCCGTGCGCTGGGCCGTGCGGCGGCGGACGCGGGCCATCAGCTGCGCGCTCTGGTGACGATGCATCTGGCGCAGACCCGTGAGGCCTGGCCACGTGCCGCTGCCGGAAACTCCCCTGCCGCGGCCGACGCCGTCCTGGCCGCGGTGGAGCAGGCGGTCGACGCGTTCGCCGAGGGTTTCGAGCGTGCCCAGCGGCTCACCGTGCGGCGGGAGGAGGCGGCGCGCCGGGAGTTCATCGACGACCTGCTCTACGGGCGCAGCGATCTGGTGCGGCTCGCGGAGCGGGCGACCCGCTTCGGCCTGCGGCTTTCCCGGGCGCACGCGGTGGCGGTGGCGTCGGGCCCGGAGGCGTACACGGAGACGGACGTGGTGCCGCGCAGTGTGGAGGCGGCGCTGCTGGCGCGGTTCAGCGGCCGCAAGATCCTGCTGACGACGAAGGACGGCCGGATCGTCTGCATCGCGCCGGGCAGCCAGCCGGACGTCCTGCGTTACTTCGCCAAGCAGGCGCACGCGGCGACGGACGGCGGCCAGGTCGCGGTCGGCCGCCCGCACAAGGGCCCCGGCGGGGTGGTCCACTCGTACGACGAGGCGCTCCAAGCCCTCGACCTGGCGGACCGGATGGGGATGGACGACCCCGTCCTGTACGCCTCGGACCTCATGGTCTATCCGGTGCTGACCCGGGACCAGCAGGCGATGGCCGACCTGGTGCGCAGCGCGCTGGGCCCGCTCCAGAAGGCGAGGGGCGGCGCGGAGCCGCTGCTGAACACGCTGGCGGTCTACTTCGACGCGGGCTGTGTCGCCGCCGAGACCGCGCGCCGGCTGGCGCTGAGCGTACGGGCGCTGACGTACCGCCTGGAGCGCATCCACCAGTTGACCGGATCGGACCCTTCGGACCCGGTGCACCGCTACAGCCTGCAGACGGCGGTCATCGGGGCCCGGCTGCTGGACTGGCCGGCCAAGGAGCTGTGACGGCCGCCTGCCGGAGCGGCGGGAGGGAAGGGTGGCCGGGGGCGCGCTCAGGGGGTGACGTACCCCCGGCCTGCCGGTGGGGACGGGGACGCGGACCGGTGGTCGGCCGGACCGCGCGACCGCACCGGCGGTCCTGGTGGATGCTCCCTACAGGTCGAACTCGTGCGGCGGCAGGTCGAGCGCGAAGCACGCCTCCCGCACGACGGCCTGCTCGGACGCGTCGAAGTCGCCGTCGGCGCCGCCGATGACGATGCCGATCTGGATGACGGCACGGGCCTCGGCCGGCTTCTTCTTCGCCTTGGCGATTTCCTGGACCACGCTGACCTTGCCGAACGCGAAGTCGGTGGTGAGCTGGTCGACGTAGGCGTTGAAGCGGCGCTGAAGGTCGTCCGCGGGGAAGTTCCGCAGGACGTCGTTGGTCGAGATGAGCGTCGCGACGCGCTGGCGCTCCGACGGGTCGATGGAACCGTCGGCGGCGGCAACGAGAGCGCACATGGCCATGCTCGCGTCCCGGAACGACCCCGACTTCAAGTCGTGCTTCTTCGCCTCCAACTGCGTCTGCATCGACGACGCGGATTCCTTGATGCGATCCCACAGAGCCATGACGTCTCCCTACGTTGCGGTGCGAACCCGGAACCGGTGTAACTCTACAGTCGTGTAGATGTCGATGGTGGGGGCACCTCCCACGACGAAGCCCCCGGACACACGACGTGGGTGTCCGGGGGCTTCGGCAGAGGCCGCGAGCGGTAGGGGCGGCAGCGGTGGGGCGGGCGGCGGCTACTCGCGCGTCTCGCCCGCCGGTTCGGGGGTGAGGTCGTCCTGCGACAGCAGCCGGCGCTCGGGAGCGGACTTCGCGACGGGCTCCTTCTCCATGCCGCCCGTGCCCGTGCCCGTGCCCTTGCCGCCGCCGCGGCGGGCCTCGATCCTCGCCACGACGGGCTGCGTCCACCGGGCGGTGAGCGGGCCGATGATGACGAGGATCAGGACGTACGCGGTGGCGACGGGGCCGATGCGCGGCTCGGTGGCCACGGCCAGACCGGCGATGACGATGGAGAACTCGCCGCGCGCCACGAGGGTGCCGCCCGCCCGCCAGCGGCCGCGCGAGCCGATGCCGGCGCGCCGGGCGGCGTACCAGCCGGTGGCGATCTTGGTGAGGGTGGTGACGATGGCCAGCAGGGCCGCGGGCAGCAGCACCGGAGGGATGTCGGCCGGGTTCGTGGAGAGCCCGAAGAAGACGAAGAACACGGCGGCGAACAGGTCCCGCAGCGGGGTGAGCAGCTTGCGGGCGCCCTCGGCGACCTCGCCGGAGAGCGCGATGCCGACGAGGAACGCGCCGACGGCCGCGGACACCTGGAGCTGCTGGGCGACACCGGCGACCAGGACGGTGAGGCCGAGGACGACCAGGAGCAGCATCTCCGGGTTGTCGGAGGAGACCGCGCGGCTGATCAGGCGGCCGTGGCGGAGCGCCAGGTAGAGGACGAGTCCGACGGCCCCGAGCGCGATCACGAGCGCGAGGCTGCCGCCGGCCAGGCTGACCCCCGCGAGCATGGCGGTGAGCAGCGGCAGGTACACCGCCATCGCCAGGTCCTCCATGACGAGGACGCCGAGGACGACCGGGGTCTCGCGGTTGCCGAGCCGGCCGAGATCGGTCATGACCTTCGCGATCACCCCGGACGACGAGATCCAGGTGACACCGGCGAGCGCGACGGCGCCCGCGGGCCCCCAGCCGAGGATCAGGGCGGCGACGGCGCCGGGCGTCGCGTTGAGCACGAAGTCCACGACGCCGGACGGATACTGCGTCTTGAGGCTCGTGACCAGCTCGGACGCGCTGTATTCGAGCCCCAGCAGGAGAAGCAGCAGGATGACGCCGATCTCGGCGCCCACCATGGTGAACTCTTCGCTGGCCTTGAGCGGAATCAGCCCTCCGTGCCCGAACGCCAGCCCGGCGAGGAGGTAGAGCGGGATCGGGGAGAGGCCTATCCGCCCGGCGATCCGTCCCACGAGCCCCAGCCCGAGGATGACGGCTCCCAGCTCCACCAGCAACGCGGTCGTGTCATGCACGGTCAGCCCTCCGCAATGATCTCGGAGAGCGCGTCGACGCCCTCACGCGTACCGACGGCGACGAGTGTGTCCCCGATGGCCAGTCGAAAATCCGGTTCCGGCGACGGGTGCGCGCTGTGGGTGCGCAGCACCGCCACGATGGACGCCCCGGTCCGTGTCCGTGCCCGCGTCTCCCCCAGCAGCCGCCCGCCGTACGGGGAGCGGGTCCCGAGCGGGATGTGCTCGGTGACGAGGTCGATGCCCTTGGTCCGTACGGCGTCGATGGGCGCCGCGTCGATGAGGTGCGCGAGCGCGGTGGCCTCGGACGTCGTCAGGGGGACGGAGAGTCGGCACGCATCAGGGTCGTCCTGTTCGTAGAACCCGATGAACCGGCGGCCGTCGTGGTGGACGACGACCGAGATGTGCTGGCCCGTCTCGGTGGTGAAGTCGTACTGAGCACCCACTCCGGGCAGTGACGTGCGGCGGGTTCCCATGGCTTCCTCCCGAGACGTGCGGCGGTGCGCGCGCACTTGGTGACCTCTTTATCCGGCCATTACCTTATCGGGCGGCGAAAATCCGTCAGGGGGCTCCGGCTGCCAGCCGTACGGGGCGGTGTGACCAGGCACCCTCATGCGTTCCCGCCAGCGGCGGCCTCACTGCTCTGGCCGGAAATCGCCCGTGGGTGTTCGGGTGCGGGGGTGCTACGGGCCGACCGAGCCCGCCGCGTGGCGGGCCGCGGCCACCAGGTCCTGGAGCGCCGCGAGGTGCCGGTCCAGAGCCTGTCGCCCGGCGGCGGTGAGGGACAGCCAGGTCCGGGGCCGCTTGCCGACGTGTCCCTTGCGTACGTGGAGGTAGCCCGCGGCCTCCAGCGCGGAGGCGTTCTTGCTGAGGGCCGAGTCGGAGATCCGGCAACCGTCGCGCACGGCGGCGAACTCGGCCTCGTCGCAGGCGGAGAGGAAGGCGACGAGGGTCAGCCGGGTCGGATGGTGGATGACACCGTCCAGCGCGGGGGCCTCGTCCGGGGCGGAGCTGTCGCTCTGTGCGGGTCTCTCGTCCGGGGCGGCGCTGTCACCGCGCGGAGGGCTGTTGTCCAGGGCGGGCCCGTCGCACGGGGCGGGGCTGTCGTCCCGGTCGGCCCCGCCCCTCACGCGAGCTCCCGTAGGGCCCGCTGGATGGACGCGTTACGCACGAGGCAAGCGCCCCACACTCCGAGCCCCCACACGCCGAACGCACCGATCTGGAGGGCGGCTTGGCTCGCCCCGGCCGCCCAGCAGGCGGCCCCCGCGATCGCTCCGGCCGCGAAGACGACGGGCAGTGCGACCCGGCTCCGCCCCCATCGTGAGGACCAGGATCGCCCCACCAGGACGCCGGCCCCCCGCCGGGCGGCCCGCGCGAGCGCGACGACGACGCCGAGCCCGAGCACCGACACGAGCAGCGCGACGACCGTCGCGGCCCCGCCCCGGCCGTCGCTCCAGGCCCGCACCACGCTCGGCCCCACCAGGGCGGCCGCTGCGGCCGGTCCGTACCAGGCAGGCGTCGTGCCCGCCCGGAGCCCGGCGCGCTCCTGCGCCAGCCGTACGTCGCGCAGTGCACCGGCCGCGTACTCCGCCGAGGCGTCGGGGCGCTCGGCCGCGTTCTCCCGCGACGGTGTGGGTGACGGCGAAGAGGACATGGGCATGCGGGGGGCCTTCCAGGGGTGCGGGTGCCTGAGGGCTTTCATGATGGCATTCATTTTCCACGCAGGAAAATACTTTCCTGCGCGCTCAGGTCCGCGCGGAGAGCACGGGCGCCAGCAGCTCCAGGGCGTCCTCCCACGGGAAGGGGGCCGCGTCACCGGACGTGGGCGTGTGCGGGGTGCGGGTGCTGACGAGGACGCCCATGCCGCGCAGCCGCCGCAGGCTCTCGACGTACGCCGGGTGCGCGGCGAGGGCGGAGTTCACGGCGGGGAGGACGGCGGTGGGGACGCCGAGCCCGTACGCCTCGCAGAGGATGCCGAGCGCCAGGGTGTCCGAGATCCCGGCCGCCCACTTGTTGATGGTGTTGAACGTGGCGGGCGCGACGGCGATGGCATCCGGGTCCGGCAGCGGGCGCGGGTCTCCGGGTGAGCGCCAGGCGGAGCGGACCGGGTATCCGGTCCGTTCCTCGACGGCCGCCACGTCGAGGAACCCGAGCCCTTGCGGGGTGGCGACGACGCCCACCTCCCACCCGGCGTCCCGCGCCGCGACGAACAGCCGGTCGATGTCACGGGCGACCCCGGCCGCGCAGACGACGACGTACAGGAACGGCTTACGGGCCTGGCGGCCGGACTGATCGCTCACGAGGACTCCCTGGATCGCTGAAGCGTGTGCGGTGTGATGGGGTGAGAGGAGGTGATCCCTGCCCCTCGACCGATGAGTTTTCCCTGCCCGGGAAGTCCCACCACCGTCGTTGACCGCACAGAAGCAGGAGGAACGCGTGACCCAGCTGCTGAAAGTCCAGAACTTCACCGTGTCGAGCGACGGTATCGCCGCCGGTGAGGAGCAGTCGCTGGAGCGGCCGTTCGGTCACGTCGACCCCGAGCGGCTCTTCTCCTGGGCCGGGGCGACGGCGAGCTGGCCGAACCGCACGGAGCCGGGCGGGAGCCGGGGCCTGGACGACTACCTCACGCGGGACTTCGCGCACAACATCGGCGCCGAGATCATGGGCCGCAACAAGTTCGGCCCCCAGCGCGGCCCTTGGGAGAACCACGAGTGGCAGGGCTGGTGGGGCGAGGAACCCCCGTTCCACACACCGGTGTTCGTGATGACCCACCACAAGCGCCCGTCGCTCACCCTGTCGGACACCACGTTCCACTTCGTCGACGGCGACCCGGCGACGGTCCTCGACCGGGCACGGGAGGCGGCGGGCGGCAAGGACGTGCGACTCGGCGGCGGAGTGACCACGATCCGTGAGTTCCTCGACGCCGGCCTGGTCGACACCCTGCACGTGGCGGTCGCCCCGGTGAAGCTGGGGACCGGCCTGCGCCTGTGGGACTCACCGGACGACCTGCGCGACCGTTACCACGTGGACGTCGTCCCGAGCCCGAGCGGCATGACGCATCACCTGTTCTGGCGGAAGTGACGGCGGGGGCGGGCCGAATTCACGAAGTGCGGGGCGGGGCCGCCGGGGATCGTGGAGAGTCGTTTGCGTAGTCGTCCGAGTGCGCAGAGGTACGGAGCGCACCCGGACACCGCGCGCTGCCCACCCGCAGCCTCCCCGAAAAGGACTTCTGCCGTGTCGCCCTTCGAACCTCGACACGCTCCCGCCGGCGATGTGGGCGCGGCGCTCATGCTGATCGACTCACGGCTCAGGACCGTCCACGCGGGCAGGAGCGGGACCGACCCCGAACAGGAGCAGCTGATCCAGCAACTGCTCTCGTCGCGCGGCCCGGAGGGCATCGACGATGTGCGGGACGGAACATGCACGCTCATCTACCTGTACATGAAGTGGCTCCGGGAGGCCCACGAGGCGCACGAGAAGGATGTCGTCGAATACGTGGTCCCGACTCTCGTCACCTCCCTGAAGATGCTGCCGAGGAGCGTCCCGCCCGAGGCCGTACCCACGATGGCGGGCCTGGCCATTGCGGCCGCCACCGGCCTGAGCCCCACCCTCTGGCGCAAGCAGTACGGCGACTGGACGGAAGCAGAACGGACCCCGCTGGAGGCGACGGCGTTCCTGCTCGCCGAACACATCAACCGCATGACGGACGACCAGAACTTCGCGACCTGCATGATCACGGAGGCGCTGACGCAGGTGGAGTCGGGGGCGGAGTAGGAGGGGTGGGCGAAGAATGGTGCTGCGGGGCCTTGGAAGTGTGTTGTCCTCCTGCCGCAGGACGGCGTCCGGTGTGCCGTGGGCAGAGGATGCCCCCCGAAGCCGCCGTCTCCGTACACGAGGTCGAGCAGGTGCGCCCGCCCTCGGACCCGCCGCCCCCGCCTCCGCCTGCCGTTCCCCGGTACGTCGCACCCCTCGTCACCTGCGCCGGACCCGGGACCGAACACGTCTTCCGGTCCATGGCCGGGGAGACCGAATGCCCCGACTGCCAACAGGCCGCCGCCTGGGCCCGCCGGGCCGAGCGCCGGGCTGCGGACCTCGGTGTCGACCTCGCCGACGACGCGGCGGCCGCCGTGGAGGCCGGGCGTGACCCGGACGGCCGGCGCGGGCGGCTCGCTGCCACCGCGGCAGGGGCGCCCGGGGCTTCGTAGCGGGCCCTACCCCCTGTCTCTTATACACATCT
>NZ_NTGZ01000111.1 GCF_002551245.1 Streptomyces sp. rh34 | reverse complement strand
CATCAGAGATGTGTATAAGAGACAGTCTCGGCGCTCGCGGCCGGCGCGGCGGGCGCGCCGGGCGGGGTGGCCACCCTCGGCGCCGACGGGCTGGTCCCGTCCGCCCAGCTCCCGGCGGGCGGCGGCGCCGTCGCCTCCGTGAACGGGCAGACCGGCGAGGTCCTGCTGACCGCGAACGACCTGGGGGCCCTGACCCAGGCGGCGGGCGACGCCCGCTACCTGGCGCTCGGCGGCGCGCCCGTCACCTCGGTCAACGGCCTCGTCGGCGAGGTCGCCCTCGGCGCGGCGGACGTCTCGGCCGTGCCGGACGGCCAGGCCGTGCTGCTGACGGGTGACCAGACCGTCGACGGGGTCAAGACCTTCACCACCCCGCCCGCGACCGTCGCGGCTCCGGTCACCGCCGACCAGCTCACCCGGCGCGGCTACGTCGACGCGGTCGCGGCCTCCGGCGCCTGGACCCCCTCGTCGATGGGGTTCAGCGGCTGGGCCTTCGACCCGGCGGCCGGCTCGTCGCACTCCGTGCAGTACTGCATCAACGGCTGGCTGTACCTCATCGGCATTCCCCTGCACGCACCCACGACGGTACGCAACGTCGTGTTCTACGTCGCGGGGTACGCCGGTGCCACCCTGAGCACCTCCTCGTACGCCGGTCTCTACACGGGCGCCGGAGCCCGGGTCGGGTTGACCGCCACCCTCAAGGACGCCATCCCCCAGACCGAGGGCGAGACCGTCGTCTGCCCGCTCACCGTCCCGTACGAGGCGGCGGCCGGAAACTACTGGGTGGGGCTCGTCGTCAACGGACCGAATCCGACCAACAGCGGACCCGGCTTCCTGCGCGGCGCCAGCGTGGGTGTGGCGCCGGGCGGCAGCGCCAGGATGCCCGGCAAGTTCGTCCGCCACGGCCGGCTCAGCACCACCGGCCGGACCTCGTTGCCCACGTCCTTCTCCCCCGGCGACGTGGTGGCCGACTCCAACGCCATCTGGGCGGCCCTGGCCCCCTGACCGCGCACCTTCCCGCGAGGGGCCCGCACCGTCCGGTGCGGGCCCCTCGCCCGTTCCGCACCGAAAGGAAACCCACCCATGGCCACTCCCCTGAGCGCCGGCCGACTGCTCGCCGCGCTGCGCGCCGAGGGCGTCACCGTCGTCGAGTACCCGGGCTGGCGTACCCACAACCGCGACCACAAGGGCGCCTGGGGCCCCGTGAACGGCGTGATGGTCCACCACACCGTCAGCACCGGCACCGCCGCCTCGGTGAAGCTCTGCCACCGCGGCCACGCCACCCTGCCCGGTCCCCTCTGCCACGGCGTCATCGACAAGGCCGGCACCGTCCATCTGGTCGGCCACGGCCGCGCAAACCACGCCGGGGGCGGCGACCCGGCCGTTCTGCGACGGGTGATCGCGGAGGACTACGGGGACCGCCCCCCGGCGCCCCGCGAGCACGACGGCAGCGCCGGCTCCGTCGACGGCAACGCCCGCTTCTACGGGTTCGAGTGCGTCAACCTCGGTGACGGGAAGGACCCCTGGCCGGCCGCCCAGCTCGACGCGGTCGAACGCGTCTCCGCGGCCGTCTGCCGCGCCCACGGCTGGAGTGCCCGCAGCGTCATCGGCCACCTGGAGTGGTCCGACTGGAAGGTCGACCCGCGCGGATTCACCATGCCGTCGATGCGCGACCGGGTCGCCACCCGGCTGGCCGCCCCGGCGGACGGCGCCCCCACGGGCCGGCCCGGCGGCGGCTCTCCCGCCCCCCGCCACCAGCCGTTTCCCGGCACTTCCTTCTTCAGCGCCCGCACCAGCTCCCCCGTGATCACCGCCATGGGCCGTCGGCTCGTCGCCGAGGGCTGCTCGTCGTACGCGGTCGGGCCCGGCCCTCGCTGGAGCGACGCGGACCGCCGCTCGTACGCCGCCTGGCAGCGCAAGCTCGGTTTCCGGGGCGGCGACGCCGACGGCATTCCCGGCCGCACCTCCTGGAACGCCCTGAAAGTCCCCCGTACGTCATGAGGAGCCTGCCGTGTCCGACGCCGCCCGGCGTACCGTCCGCACCCTCGTGCAGACGTCCCTCTCCCTTGCCCTGCTCCTGCCCGCGCTTGTCGACGCGGCCGGCCTGTCCGCGACCCTGCCCCGGGTCGCCGGGGCCCTGGCCGTCGCGGGGGCGGTGACCCGGGTGATGGCCGTGCCCGGAGTGCAGAGGCTGCTTCCGGCATGGCTGCGCGCCGAGCTGCCCGAGGCCCGACCGCCAGGAGTCGCCCATGAACGAGACTGACCCGAACAACCCGGTCGCCGTCGCCCTGGAGCTGGAGCGGCTGCGCGGCACGCTGGAGGCCGGCTTCGCCCGCGCCGACGGCCAGCTGGCGCTGCTGGTGCAGCGCAGCGACCAGACCGACAAGCAGCTGGCGGACCACGAGGTGCGCCTCGACACGCTGGAGCGGTCCCGCTGGCCGCTGGCGAGCATCGGCGCGCTCACCGCGGCCGTCGGTGCCGCCGTGATCCTGTGGGAGACCGTGAGGTGACCGCGCCGGGACGGCCCCGCCCCGGGCCGTCCCCGGCTCCCCGGCACGCAGAAGGGCGCCCACCCCGTACGCGGTACTCGCCGGGGTGGGCGCCCTTCTCACTCACTTCTACTGGTTGTACGGACCGTAGTCGTAGTCCTCCAGCGGGACGGCCTGGCCGGAGCCGGTGCCGAACGGCGAGTAGTCGATGTCGTCGTAACCGACGGCCGAGTACATCGCGGCCTTGGCCTCCTCGGTCGGCTCGACCCGGATGTTGCGGTAGCGGGACAGACCCGTACCGGCCGGGATGAGCTTACCGATGATGACGTTCTCCTTGAGGCCGATCAGGGAGTCCGACTTGGCGTTGATCGCCGCGTCGGTGAGGACCCTGGTCGTCTCCTGGAAGGACGCCGCCGACAGCCACGACTCGGTGGCGAGCGAGGCCTTGGTGATACCCATCAGCTGCGGACGGCCGGAGGCGGGGTGACCGCCCTCGGTGACCACACGACGGTTCTCGGTCTCGAACTTCGACCGCTCGACCAGCTCGCCCGGAAGCAGCTCCGCGTCGCCGGACTCGATGATCGTCACGCGGCGGAGCATCTGCCGGATGATGATCTCGATGTGCTTGTCGTGGATCGACACGCCCTGCGAGTTGTAGACCTTCTGGACTTCGCCGACCAGGTGGACCTGGACCGCACGCTGGCCGAGGATGCGCAGCACGTCGTGCGGGTTGGTCGCACCGACGGTGAGCTTCTGGCCCACCTCGACCGGGTCGCCCTCGCCCACGAGCAGACGGGCACGCTTCGAGATCGGGAACGCCGTCTCGTCGCTGCCGTCGTCCGGGGTGACGACGAGCTTCTTGGTCTTCTCGGTCTCCTCGATCCGCACGCGGCCCTTGGCCTCGGAGATCGGGGCGACACCCTTGGGCGTACGGGCTTCGAAGAGCTCGACGACTCGGGGCAGACCCTGGGTGATGTCGTCACCGGCCACACCACCGGTGTGGAAGGTACGCATCGTCAGCTGGGTGCCGGGCTCACCGATGGACTGGGCGGCGATGATGCCGACCGCCTCACCGATGTCGACCAGCTTGCCGGTGGCGAGCGAGCGTCCGTAGCAGAAGGCACAGGTGCCGACCGCGGACTCACAGGTCAGGACCGAGCGGGTCTTGACCTCCTCGACGCCGGCGCCCACCAGGGCGTCGATCAGGACGTCACCGAGGTCGACGTTGGCAGGCGCGATGACCTTGCCGTCCACCACGACGTCCTCGGCGAGCATGCGGGCGTAGACCGAGGTCTCGACGTCCTCCGTCTTGCGGAGCACGCCGTCGGCGCCCTTGACCGCGATCTTCAGCTTGAGGCCGCGGTCGGTGCCGCAGTCCTCCTCGCGAATGATCACGTCCTGCGAGACGTCCACCAGACGACGGGTCAGGTAACCCGAGTCGGCGGTACGCAGGGCGGTGTCCGCCAGACCCTTACGGGCACCGTGCGTGGAGATGAAGTACTCCAGAACGGTGAGGCCCTCGCGGAAGGACGCCTTGATGGGACGAGGGATCGTCTCGTTCTTGGCGTTCGACACCAGACCACGCATACCCGCGATCTGACGCATCTGCATCATGTTTCCTCGGGCACCCGAGTCGACCATCATGAAGATGGGGTTCGTCTTCGGGAAGTTCGCGTTCATCGCCTCGGCAACCTCGTTGGTCGCCTTGGTCCAGATCGCGATGAGCTCCTGCGTGCGCTCGTCCTTGGTGATCAGACCGCGCTCGTACTGCTTCTGGACCTTCTCGTCCTGCTCCTCGTAGCCCTTGACGATGGCCTTCTTGGCCTCGGGCACGACGATGTCGGAGACGGCCACGGTGACGCCCGACCGGGTCGCCCAGTGGAAGCCCGCCGCCTTCAGGTTGTCGAGCGTCGCCGCCACGATGACCTTGGGGTAGCGCTCGGCCAGGTCGTTGACGATCTCGGAGAGCTGCTTCTTGCCCACCGAGTAGTCGACGAACGGGTAGTCCTCGGGCAGCAGCTCGTTGAAGAGCGCGCGGCCCAGGCTGGTCCGCAGCCGGAAGGTGTCGCCGGGCTGGTACTCCGGCTCACCCTCCTCGGCGACCGGCGGCACCCAGCCACGCGGCGGCATGGTGCCGACCGGGAAGCGGATGTCGACCTTCGCCTGGAGCGACAGCTCGCGGGCGTCGAAGGCCATGGTGGCCTCGGCCGTGGAGCCGAACGCGCGGTCCGTGCCCTTGACGTTGCGGCCCTCTTCGTCCGTGGTGAGGAAGAAGAGGCCCAGCACCATGTCCTGGGTCGGCATGGTGACGGGACGGCCGTCGGCCGGCTTCAGGATGTTGTTCGAGGACAGCATCAGGATGCGGGCCTCGGCCTGCGCCTCCGCGGAGAGCGGCAGGTGCACGGCCATCTGGTCACCGTCGAAGTCCGCGTTGAACGCGGTGCAGACGAGCGGGTGGATCTGGATGGCCTTGCCCTCGACCAGCTGCGGCTCGAAGGCCTGGATGCCCAGGCGGTGCAGGGTGGGCGCACGGTTCAGCAGCACCGGGTGCTCGGCGATGACCTCTTCGAGGACGTCGTACACGACGGTGCGGCCACGCTCGACCATGCGCTTGGCCGACTTGATGTTCTGCGCGTGGTTCAGGTCCACCAGGCGCTTCATCACGAACGGCTTGAAGAGCTCCAGCGCCATCGCCTTCGGCAGACCGCACTGGTGCAGCTTGAGCTGCGGACCGACGACGATCACGGAACGCGCGGAGTAGTCCACACGCTTGCCGAGGAGGTTCTGACGGAAACGGCCCTGCTTGCCCTTGAGCATGTCGCTCAGGGACTTCAGGGGCCGGTTGCCGGGACCGGTGACCGGGCGACCGCGGCGGCCGTTGTCGAACAGTGCGTCGACGGCCTCCTGCAGCATCCGCTTCTCGTTGTTCACGATGATCTCGGGGGCGCCGAGGTCAAGGAGACGCTTGAGGCGGTTGTTGCGGTTGATCACACGGCGGTACAGGTCGTTCAGGTCGGAGGTCGCGAAGCGGCCACCGTCCAGCTGCACCATCGGACGCAGGTCCGGCGGGATGACCGGCACGCAGTCGAGCACCATGCCCTTGGGCTTGTTGCTGGTCTGCAGGAACGCCGAGACGACCTTGAGGCGCTTGAGCGCACGGGTCTTCTTCTGGCCCTTGCCGGTGCGGATGATCTCGCGGAGGCGCTCGGCCTCCTCATCGAGGTCGAAGGACTCCAGGCGCTTCTGGAGCGCCGCGGCGCCCATGCAGCCGTCGAAGTACGTGCCGAAGCGGTCACGCAGCTCGCGGTAGAGCAGCTCGTCGCCCTCCAGGTCCTGGACCTTGAGGTTCTTGAAGCGGCTCCACACCTCGTCGAGGCGGTCGATCTCGCGCTGCGCACGGTCGCGCAGCTGCTTCATCTCACGCTCGGCGCCTTCGCGCACCTTGCGGCGCACGTCCGCCTTGGCGCCCTCGGCCTCCAGCTCGGCCAGGTCGGTCTCGAGCTTCTTGGCTCGGGCCTCCAGGTCGGAGTCGCGGCGGTTCTCGGTCTGCTGGCGCTCGACGGAGACGTGGGCCTCCAGGGACGGCAGGTCGCGGGTACGACGCTCCTCGTCCACGAACGTGATCATGTACGCGGCGAAGTAGATGACCTTTTCCAGGTCCTTCGGCGCGAGGTCCAGCAGGTACCCGAGGCGCGAGGGAACGCCCTTGAAGTACCAGATGTGGGTGACGGGAGCGGCAAGCTCGATGTGGCCCATCCGCTCACGACGCACCTTGGCGCGAGTGACCTCGACGCCGCAGCGCTCACAGATGATGCCCTTGAAGCGGACACGCTTGTACTTGCCGCAGTAGCACTCCCAGTCCCGGGTCGGACCGAAGATCTTCTCGCAGAAGAGTCCGTCCTTCTCGGGCTTGAGCGTGCGGTAGTTGATGGTCTCCGGCTTCTTCACTTCGCCGTGCGACCAGGTCCGGATGTCGTCCGCGGTGGCAAGGCCGATCCGCAGCTCGTCGAAGAAGTTGACGTCGAGCACTTGTCGTCAATCCCTCTTTCGGGGTCTCGTCAAAATCAATGGTCTGAACGGGTCCGGGGAGGGCCGGCCGCCTCGGGACGAGGCGGCCGGCCGGCCCGTCAGACCTCTTCGACGCTGCTCGGCTCGCGCCGGGACAGGTCGATACCGAGTTCCTCCGCCGCGCGGAAGACGTCCTCGTCCGTGTCGCGCATCTCGATGGACATGCCGTCCGAGGACAGCACCTCCACGTTGAGGCAGAGCGACTGCATTTCCTTGATGAGCACCTTGAAGGACTCGGGAATGCCGGGCTCGGGGATGTTCTCGCCCTTGACGATGGCCTCGTAGACCTTCACGCGGCCGGTCACGTCGTCGGACTTGATCGTCAGGAGCTCCTGGAGGGCGTATGCGGCGCCGTAAGCCTCAAGGGCCCACACCTCCATCTCACCGAAGCGCTGACCACCGAACTGTGCCTTACCACCCAGCGGCTGCTGGGTGATCATGGAGTACGGGCCGGTCGAGCGCGCGTGCAGCTTGTCGTCGACCAGGTGGTGCAGCTTGAGGATGTACATGAACCCGACCGAGACCGGGTCCGGGAACGGCTCGCCGGAGCGGCCGTCGTAGAGCTGGGCCTTGCCGGAGGGCTGGACCAGGCGGTCGCCGTCGCGGTTGGGGATCGTGGCCTGGAAGAGGCCGGTGATCTCGTCCTCGCGCGCACCGTCGAAGACGGGCGTGGCGACGTTGGTGCCGGGGGCGACCTGGTCGGCGCCGATGGCCTGCAGGCGCTGGGCCCACTCGTCACCGAGGCCGGAGACGTCCCAGCCGCGGCTGGCGAGCCAGCCGAGGTGGATCTCCAGGACCTGTCCCGGGTTCATTCGGGACGGGACACCCAGCGGGTTGAGGATGATGTCGACCGGGGTGCCGTCCTCCAGGAACGGCATGTCCTCGATCGGCAGGATCTTGGAGATGACGCCCTTGTTGCCGTGACGGCCGGCGAGCTTGTCACCATCGGTGATCTTGCGCTTCTGCGCGACGTAGACGCGGACCAGCTGGTTCACGCCCGGCGGCAGCTCGTCGCCCTCTTCGCGGTCGAAGACGCGGACGCCGATGACCTTGCCGATCTCACCGTGCGGCACCTTCAGCGAAGTGTCGCGCACCTCGCGCGCCTTCTCACCGAAGATCGCGCGGAGCAGACGCTCCTCGGGGGTCAGCTCGGTCTCGCCCTTGGGCGTGACCTTGCCGACGAGGATGTCGCCGGCGACGACCTCGGCACCGATCCGGATGATGCCGCGCTCGTCGAGGTCGGCGAGGACCTCTTCGGAGACGTTCGGGATGTCCCGGGTGATCTCCTCCGGGCCGAGCTTGGTGTCACGGGCGTCGACCTCGTGCTCCTCGATGTGGATCGAGGAGAGGACGTCGTCCTGCACGAGGCGCTGCGACAGGATGATCGCGTCCTCGTAGTTGTGACCCTCCCACGGCATGAACGCCACGAGCAGGTTCTTGCCGAGGGCCATCTCACCGTTCTCGGTGGCCGGTCCGTCGGCGAGCACCTGGTCGGCCACGATCCGGTCGCCCTCGGCGACGACGACCTTCTGGTTGACCGAGGTGCCCTGGTTGGAGCGCATGAACTTGGCGATGCGGTACGTGGTGTACGTGCCGTCGTCGTTCGTGACGGTGATGTAGTCCGCGGAGACCTCCTGGACCACACCGTCCTTCTCCGCCTTGAGGACGTCACCGGCGTCGGTGGCGCAGCGGTACTCCATGCCGGTGCCGACGAGCGGGGCCTCCGACTTGATGAGCGGCACCGCCTGCCGCATCATGTTCGCGCCCATGAGGGCACGGTTGGCGTCGTCGTGCTCCAGGAAGGGGATCATCGCGGTGGCGACGGACACCATCTGGCGCGGCGAGACGTCCATGTAGTCGACGTCCGTGCCGGGCACGTAGTCGACCTCTCCGCCACGGCGGCGGACCAGGACGCGGGGCTCGGTGAAGCGCAGCTCCTCGGAGAGGGTCGCGTTCGCCTGGGCGATGACGAAGCGGTCCTCCTCGTCGGCCGTGATGTAGTCGACGTCGTCGGTGACCTGGCCGTCGACGACCTTGCGGTACGGCGTCTCGATGAAGCCGAACGCGTTGACGCGGCCGTACGAGGCGAGCGAACCGATCAGACCGATGTTCGGGCCTTCGGGGGTCTCGATCGGGCACATGCGTCCGTAGTGGGACGGGTGCACGTCGCGGACCTCGAAGCCGGCCCGCTCACGGGAGAGACCACCCGGGCCAAGAGCCGACAGGCGGCGCTTGTGGGTGAGACCCGACAGCGGGTTGTTCTGGTCCATGAACTGCGACAGCTGGCTGGTGCCGAAGAACTCCTTGATGGAGGCAACGACCGGCCGGATGTTGATCAGGGTCTGCGGCGTGATCGCCTCGACGTCCTGGGTGGTCATGCGCTCACGCACGACGCGCTCCATCCGCGCCAGGCCCGTACGGACCTGGTTCTGGATGAGCTCGCCGACGTTACGCAGACGACGGTTGCCGAAGTGGTCGATGTCGTCGGTCTCGACGACGATCTCGCGACCCGACTCACCGGTCGTCTCGGTCTCACCGGCGTGCAGCTTGACCAGGTACTTGATGGTCGCGATGACGTCGTCGGTGGTGAGCACCCCGGCGTCCAGCGGCTCATCGGCGCCGAGCTTCTTGTTCACCTTGTAGCGGCCGACCTTCGCGAGGTCGTAGCGCTTCGGGTTGAAGTAGAGGTTCTCGAGCAGCGTCTGAGCGGCCTCGCGCGTCGGCGGCTCGCCCGGGCGCAGCTTGCGGTAGATGTCGAGCAGTGCGTCGTCCTGGCCCTGGGTGTGGTCCTTCTCCAGGGTGGCGCGCATCGACTCGTACTCGCCGAACTCCTCCAGGATCTGCTCGGTGCTCCAGCCGAGAGCCTTGAGGAGGACGGTGACGGACTGCTTGCGCTTGCGGTCGATGCGGACACCGACCATGTCGCGCTTGTCGATCTCCATCTCCAGCCAGGCACCCCGGGACGGGATGATCTTGGCGGAGAAGATGTCCTTGTCGGACGTCTTGTCGATGGAGGAGTCGAAGTAGACACCCGGCGAGCGGACCAGCTGCGACACGACGACACGCTCGGTGCCGTTGATGACGAAGGTGCCCTTGTTGGTCATGAGCGGGAAGTCGCCCATGAAGACCGTCTGGGACTTGATCTCGCCGGTCTCGTTGTTGGTGAACTCGGCCGTGACGAAGAGCGGCGCGGCGAACGTGAAGTCGCGCTCCTTGCACTCGTCGATCGAGTTCTTCGGGGGCTCGAAGCGGTGGTCGCGGAACGTAAGCGACATCGACCCGGAGAAGTCCTCGATCGGTGAGATCTCCTCGAAGATCTCCTCCAGGCCGGACTTGGTGGGGACGTCTTGTCCACTGTCCAGAGCAGCCTCGACGCGAGCCTTCCAGGCGGCGTTGCCCAAGAGCCAGTCAAAGCTCTCGGTCTGCAGCGCGAGGAGGTTCGGAACCTCGAGGGGCTCCTTGATCTTTGCAAAGGAGATGCGCAGCGGGGCGGTGCTGGCACCGTTGTTCGTATTCGCGGTCGAGGCGTTGCGCGAGGCGGCCAAGAGGGGGTCCTTCCGAGGGCTCGGACTCACTACGCGCGTACCGGTCCCACCCTGGACACATAGACAGACCGTTCCGAATCGGTCGCAATACGACCAGGTCGGAGGGGGTCGGCCATCGGTGCTTCAGCGTGGGCATGCCTCTGGTGACGGGCAGGAGGCAGCTAACAGGCAGCGCAAAGGGTCAGTGTAGCCAAGCGGCACACTGATGTCCAGTCGGGGTTCTCAGAGACCCACGTTGCTCTCAACAGCTGTTCTCAACACCTATGTCTAGCCCTAGCCCTCGCGCGGGGTGCGCTCTTCTTTACTGCCCTCTTCACTCTCGATCCATGCCTCGGATACGGATCGAAGTGATGACGCGTCCTGAGAATTGCGCGCCGCGTCCGGTTCGTCAAGGCCCACCGATCCGATCGGACCTCCAGGGGCCTTGGCCGACCACCCCCGGGATGCCCGCAGGGCGCCCCTGAGGGGCCCGCGAGAGGCGCACGGCGAAGATCACCCTACTCGCCGTCGGCGGAAGAGCAAGGCACCCTCCACGGGCACGCCGAAGGGCGACCACCCGGATGGGTGATCGCCCTTCGGTGAGGAGATGTCATCGCCTTACGGCGAGGACGGCCTCGGGAGAGTCAGGAGACTCTCGAAGTCACTTGACCTCGACGGAAGCGCCGGCGGCCTTGAGGGACTCGGCAGCCTTCTCGGCGGCCTCCTTGGCGACCTTCTCGAGGACCGGCTTCGGGGTGCCGTCGACGAGGTCCTTGGCCTCCTTGAGACCCAGCGAGGTCAGCTCACGCACGACCTTGATGACCTGGATCTTCTTCTCGCCGGCACCGGTGAGGATGACGTCGAACTCGTCCTGCTCGGCCTCGGCCTCGGCCGGGGCGCCGCCCGCGGCGGGGCCGGCGACGGCGACGGCCGCGGCGGCGGTGACGTCGAACTTCTCCTCGAAGGCCTTGACGAACTCGGAGAGCTCGATGAGGGTCATGCCTTCGAACTGCGCGAGCAGGTCGTCCTGGGACAGCTTCGCCATGATAGGCGTCCTTCCACTATTCGGCAGGTGCCGGATGTATATGTCGGCGGGCGTACGTGGAGCCCGCTGGACCGCTGAGCGAAATTACTCGGCGGCCTCGGCGGGAGCCGGAGTACCGGCACCGCCCTGCTCTTCCTTCTTGACGCGAAGCGCTTCCGCGGTGCGGACGAACTTCGACGGCAGTGCCTGGAAGAGCTGCGCAGCCTGAGTCTGCTTACCCTTGAAGGCACCGGCCAGCTTGGAGAGCAGAACCTCGCGGGACTCGAGGTCCGCGAGCTTCTTGAACTCATCGGCGGACAGCGCCTTACCGTCAAGGACACCGCCCTTGATGATGAGGTTGGGGTTGTCCTTGGCGAAGTCACGAAGACCCTTCGCCGACTCCACCGGGTCACCGGTGACGAAGGCAACCGCCGTCGGACCCGAGAACAGGTCGTCCAGCGTGTCGATCCCGGCCTCGTTGGCCGCAATCTTGGTCAGCGTGTTCTTCACCACGGCGTACTGGGCGTTCTCACCGAGCGAACGGCGCAGCTCCTTGAGCTGTGCCACGGTGAGACCCCGGTACTCGGTCAGCACGGCGGCGTTCGAGCTGCGGAACTGGTCCGTCAGCTCGGCTACCGCGGCAGCCTTGTCGGGCCTTGCCATGAGCGTCGGCCTCCTTCCGGGTGATGAGGACCGCTCAGAAGGGGCCGGGAAAGACGAAACGCCCCAGCACAAGTGCCAGGGCGCGGCTCGACCGAACAGAGTCCGGGAGCGTTCCACAGTCACCTGCGCAGGTCGTCCGGTCTAGCGGAACCTTCGGTCACCGTCCCTCTGACGAGGCACAGTGACGACCAGCGGTCTTTGGCTTCTTGGTGAGACTACGCGACCGGACGCGGGACGAGCAAATCCGTCCCCGTTCGTCCCTTGCGGGAGGTGTCAGGAGGTGCCGCCCGGGGTAGCGCCCGGCTGCTTCAGCATCTCCTTGAAGTCCACGGTGTCCGAGGCCGACGGCTTCTCGGAGGGGACCTCGGTGCCGTAGTCGCTGTAGAAGAGCGTCGAGTTGAACGCGCCGGTCTTCATCTCGCCGCGCTCGGTCTTCTTCACCAGCAGGTCGTTCTTGTCGACCCAGATGTCGACGGTCTGGGTGGTCACCCCGGCCAGGGCGAGCTGCTCCTTGAACGCGGCCAGCTGCTTCGCGTCCAGGTTGCTGTTCTTCGCGGTCAGGTCGGCCACGTCGACCGTGCCGGAGTAATGCGTCGCGGGAACCCCGCGGACGTCCTCCTGGCCGACCTTCTTCACGTCACCGGAGGCCAGGAGCGCCTTCACGCCCTGCTCGGGCGTGCTGTTCTGGATCTGGTCCTTCATGACGTCGCCGGAGGCGCCGCCCAGCTCGGCGAGGTCCTGGTAGGAATAGCGGATCCAGTGCTTCCCGCCGGTGTTGGCCGCCATGGCGTCGCCCATGTTGGCGTAGTACTCGTCCTTGAAGTAGCGCGCAGTGACCGTTCCGTCGCCGCCGGCCTGCTTCAGGGCGTCGCCCATGGTGCCGCCGGTGTACGTGATGGCCAGCTCGCCCGAGAGTCCGTCGGCCCAGCCGATGGCCCCGGACTGCTTCATGGACATGACGCTGCCTATCTCCGTGGTGCCCTCGACCTTCGCCGACTGGGCGCCTCCGGTCTTCTGTCGCACCTGCTTCAGCGCGGCCACGGGGCTCACCTTGGAGACGGCGCCCGCCTTGTCCTTGCCGCCGTCGGCGCCCTTGGAGCCGTCGGAGCCGTCGGATCCACTGCAGGCCGCTATCGACGTCAGTGCCGCCGCGGCGGCCAGAGCCGTGCCCATGCGTCGTGCCGTGCTCGTCCTCATTACGGGTCCACCCCTCGTATCGTCCGTCGTCCCCCGCACAACAGTGGCACAGGGCACTGACAGACATGGGTCCTTACGGATACGAGGACGGGCCCCGCACCTCGAAAGGTTGCGGGGCCCGTTCACACAGTGCACGCGTACGACGCGGCTACCGGGTGAGCATGGAAGCTCAGACGGCGGCCGGGTCCTCCTCGACGAGGAGGTTGCGGGTGCGGTTGGCGTCCAGCGGGATGCCGGGGCCCATCGTGGTGGCCAGCGTGGCCTTCTTGATGTAGCGGCCCTTGGCGGCGGACGGCTTCAGACGGAGGATCTCGTCCAGCGCCGCTGCGTAGTTCTCCACCAGCTTCGTCTCGTCGAACGAGGTCTTGCCGATGATGAAGTGCAGGTTCGAGTGCTTGTCGACGCGGAACTCGATCTTGCCGCCCTTGATGTCGTTGACAGCCTTCACGACATCGGGGGTGACGGTGCCGGTCTTCGGGTTCGGCATCAGACCACGCGGACCGAGCACGCGGCCGAGGCGGCCGACCTTGCCCATGAGGTCCGGGGTCGCGACGACGGCGTCGAAGTCCAGACGGCCCTTCGCCACCTCGTCGATGAGCTCGTCGGCGCCGACGATGTCGGCTCCGGCGGCTTCCGCGGCCGCAGCACGGTCACCGGTCGCGAAGACCAGGACCCGGGCGGTCTTGCCGGTGCCGTGCGGGAGGTTCACGGTGCCACGGACCATCTGGTCGGCCTTGCGCGGGTCGACACCCAGGGCAAAGGCGACCTCGACGGTGCCGTCGAACTTCGTGGTGGACGTTTCCTTGGCGAGACGGACGGCCTCGAGCGGGGCGTAGTTGCGCTCCCGGTCGATCTTGGCGTCCGCAGCGCGGAGGTTCTTGCTGCGCTTCACTTCTACTCCTGTGGTTTCAGAGTGTGGAGTCGTGGTGCGGACCAGCGCTTGGTCCTACCACTGGGGGTTACGGGGCTGAATCAGCCTTCGACCGTGATGCCCATGGAACGGGCGGTGCCGGCAATGATCTTCGACGCGGCGTCGAGGTCATTGGCGTTCAGGTCGGGGAGCTTCGTCGTGGCGATCTCGCGGACCTGGGCGGCCGTCAGCTTGGCAACCTTGGTCTTGTGCGGCTCGCCGGAGCCCTTGTCCACACCCGCGGCCTTGAGGATCAGCTTGGCGGCCGGCGGAGTCTTCGTGATGAAGGTGAAGGAGCGGTCCTCGTAGACCGTGATCTCCACCGGCACGACCATGCCACGCTGCGACTCGGTCGCGGCGTTGTAGGCCTTGCAGAACTCCATGATGTTGACGCCGTGCTGACCGAGCGCGGGGCCGACCGGCGGGGCCGGGTTCGCCGCACCGGCGTTGATCTGGAGCTTGATAAGCCCCGTGACCTTCTTCTTCTTGGGAGGCATTGCTCTCTCCGGGTCCTATGAGAGTGTTTCGCCGCCGATTCCGGTCATCCGGACGGAGGCATACCGCACAACGATAACGGGTATAGCTGTGCGACCAAAAACCCAGCAGGTCAGAGCGGCTGCGAAGCCCCTCTGACCTGCTGGGTAGGCATGGGTCCAGAAACCGGCGGTGAGCGCTAGTTCTTCTGGATCTGGTCGAAGCTGAGCTCGACCGGGGTCTCGCGGCCGAAGATCTCGACGAGGCCCTTGACCTTCTTCGAGTCGGCGTTGATCTCGTTGATCGTGGCCTGCAGCGTGGCGAACGGGCCGTCCGTGACGGTGACCGAGTCGCCGACCTCGAAGTCCAGCACCTGGACCTCGACCTTGCGGGACGGAGCCGGCTTGCCCTCGGCCTCGGCGGCCTCGCGGGCGGCCTTCTCCTCGGCCTCCGGAGCGAGCATCTTGACGATCTCGTCCAGGGTCAGCGGGTACGGGTCGTAGGCGTTGCCCACGAAGCCGGTGACGCCGGGCGTGTTCCGCACGACGCCCCAGGACTCGTTCGTCAGGTCCATGCGCACCAGCACGTAGCCGGGGAGCTTGTTCTGCCGGACGTTCTTGCGCTCGCCGTTCTTGATCTGGACGATTTCCTCTTCAGGCACCTCGGCCTGATAGATGAACTCCTCCACGTTCAGCGAGACGGCTCGCTGCTCCAGGTTGGCCTTCACGCGCTTCTCGTAACCGGCGTACGTGTGGATGACGTACCACTCGCCGGGGAGAGTGCGGAGCTCGTCGCGCAGGGCGGCGACGGGGTCGACGGGGGCGGCCGGCTCGGCCTCTTCCTCGTCGGCGCTCTCGTCGTCGGCCTCGACGGCCTTGTCCTCAGCGGCGTCGTCCTCGACGGGCTCGACCGCCTCGGCGGCCGCGTCCTCGTCGGACTTCTCCGCCTCGACGTTCACGGCGGCCTGCTCGGCGGGCTCGCCCGCGGCGAGGTCTGCGGCCTCGGCCTGGTCCGGGTCCACGGAGTCAGCAGCCTCAACGATGTCGAGCTCGTCCTTGGCGGACTCGAAGGCGCCAGCCTCGGGCTCGACGGCGTCGTTCAGGTTCGGGTCAGACACGATGGCTGCTTCTTCCTGGATACAAAGGGTGGAACGTGCGAAAGGGGCGCCGGATCGGACGCCTTCCGCGGGATCAGCCGAAGACGTACTTGACGACCCGGGCGAAGCCCATGTCGAGAACGGTAACAAGACCGATCATGACGACGACGAACACAATCACCACGGAGGTGTAGGTCGTCAGCTGGCTACGGGTCGGCCAGACAACCTTACGGAGTTCGGCGACGATTTGGCGGTAGAACAGCGCGAGGCGACCCAGAGGGCCCTTCTTGCCGCGCTTGCCGCCCTTCCGAGTCTTCTTCTTCGACTCGGGAGCTTCATCCTCAGCATCAGGCATGTCGATGGAGCCCACGGCGTCCGTCACGCTACTCACCTGATTCCGGGTCGTGGCCGTGCCGCGCCCGGTGGAGCCGCACGGCTGTGCAATGAAGTACGTACATGCGCACACATCCTGGCGAAGGAGTGTGTAGCAGGGCCGGAGGGACTTGAACCCCCAACCGCTGGTTTTGGAGACCAGTGCTCTACCAATTGAGCTACGACCCTTTGTGGTTTCCACCAACCTACCGCATCTTTCCCGGTGACCGGGTGCAGGAACGGTGCGGCTGGTGAAGGCCAACGACAGGTGAGTGTACGTGTTCAGGGCCGCCGCGTCGAACAGACAACTCCCGACCGCTCCTGTCCGCGTGCTGTCCGGGTCATGTCCGGTCCCTGAAACCCCTGTGCCGACGGCTTTCGCGGTCTGGGAGCATGGGGCCATGAGCGCTGCAACTTCACCGTCCGAGCGCCGGGTTTCCGCCCGCATCGGTGCGATCTCCGAGTCCGCGACCCTCGCCGTCGACGCCAAGGCCAAGGCCCTCAAGGCCGCCGGGCGTCCGGTGATCGGCTTCGGGGCCGGCGAGCCCGACTTCCCGACGCCCGACTACATCGTCGACGCCGCGGTCGAGGCCTGCCGCAACCCGAAGTACCACCGCTACACCCCCGCAGGCGGGCTCCCCGAGCTCAAGGCCGCCATCGCAGAGAAGACGCTGCGTGACTCCGGCTACGAGGTCGACGCCAGCCAGATCCTGGTGACCAACGGCGGCAAGCAGGCCATCTACGAGGCCTTCGCCGCGATCCTCGACCCGGGCGACGAGGTCATCGTCCCCGCCCCGTACTGGACCACCTACCCCGAGTCGATCCGGCTCGCCGGCGGTGTCCCGGTCGAGGTCGTGGCCGACGAGACCACCGGCTACCGGGTCTCCGTCGAGCAGCTGGAGGCCGCGCGCACCGAGAAGACCAAGGTCGTCCTGTTCGTCTCGCCGTCGAACCCGACCGGCGCCGTCTACAGCGAGGCCGACGCCGAGGCCATCGGCCGCTGGGCCGTCGAGCACGGCCTGTGGGTGCTCACCGACGAGATCTACGAGCACCTCGTCTACGGTGACGCCACCTTCACCTCGCTCCCGGCGATCGTCCCCGAACTGCGCGACAAGTGCATCGTCGTCAACGGCGTCGCCAAGACGTACGCGATGACCGGCTGGCGGGTGGGCTGGATCATCGGCCCGCGTGACGTGGTGAAGGCCGCGACCAACCTCCAGTCGCACGCCACCTCCAACGTCTCCAACGTCGCCCAGGTCGCCGCGCTCGCGGCCGTCTCCGGCCCGCTGGACGCCGTCGCCGAGATGCGCACCGCCTTCGACCGCCGCCGCGGGATCGTCGTGCGGATGCTCAACGAGATCAACGGCGTGTTCTGCCCGGAGCCCGAGGGCGCCTTCTACGCCTACCCGGCGGTGAAGGACCTCCTCGGCAAGGAGATCCGCGGCAAGCGTCCGGCCACCACCGTCGAGCTGGCCGCACTCATCCTGGACGAGGCCGAGGTCGCCGTCGTCCCGGGCGAGGCCTTCGGCACCCCGGGCTACCTGCGCCTTTCCTACGCCCTGGGCGACGACGACCTGATCGAGGGCGTCTCGCGGATCCAGAAGCTGCTGGGCGAGGCCAAGGCCTGACCGGTCGCTCAACCGCTCGAACGAAAGGCGCCCCCGGCCGCTGGAATCCTCCACCGGCCGGGGGCGCTTTTGTTCGAGCGGCACCCCTGATAGGGAAAGCGGCTACCGCTCCGGCCCGCCCGTGCGGCAGGATCTTCCAATGGAGCGTGATGTACGTCTGTTGCCCAAGGCCCACCTGCACCTGCACTTCACCGGGTCGATGCGGCCAACCACCCTGCTCGAACTCGCCGACAAGTACGGGGTCCACCTCCCCGACGCACTGACCGGTGGCGAGCCGCCCAGACTGCGGGCGACCGACGAGCGCGGCTGGTTCCGTTTCCAGCGGCTCTACGACATCGCCCGGTCGTGTCTGCGGTCCCCGGAGGACATTCACCGCCTGGTGCGCGAGAGCGCCCAGGAGGACGTCGCGGACGGCTCCGGCTGGCTGGAGATCCAGGTCGACCCCACCTCGTACGCCCCGCTGCTCGGCGGGCTGATCCCGGCCATCGAGATCATCCTCGACGCCGTGGACAGCGCCGCCCGGGACACCGGACTCGGGATGCGCGTGGTGATCGCCGCCAACCGGATGAAGCACCCGCTGGACGCGCGCACCCTGGCCCGGCTCGCCGTGCGGTACGCGGACCGGGGCGTCGTCGGCTTCGGGCTCTCCAACGACGAGCGGCGCGGTATGGCCCGCGACTTCGACCGGGCCTTCGCCATCGCGCGGGAGGGCGGCCTGCTGGCGGCCCCGCACGGCGGGGAGCTCGCGGGCCCCTCCAGCGTCCGCGACTGCCTGGACGACCTGGACGCCTCGCGGATCGGCCACGGCGTCCGGGCCGCCGAGGATCCCCGGCTGCTGCGCAAGCTCGCCGAGCGCGGGGTCACCTGCGAGGTCTGCCCGTCGTCCAACGTGGCGCTCGGCGTCTACGAGAAGCCCGCCGACGTTCCCCTGCGCACGCTGTTCGACGCGGGCGTGCCGATGGCGCTGGGGGCGGACGACCCGCTGCTGTTCGGTTCACGGCTGGCCGCCCAGTACGAGCTGGTGCGCCGCCACCACGGCTTCACCGACGAGGAGCTGGCCGAGCTGGCCCGCCAGTCGGTCCGTGGGTCGGCGGCTCCCGTGGACGTACGGGAGAAGCTGCTCTCCGGGATCGACGACTGGCTGGCTAGCTGATCCCGCCCAGCAGAGTGCGGGCCAGGGAGGCGGCGAATTCGTCCAGGGGCTGCGGGGGCGTGCCGCCGGGGAGCGCGGCGTAGGCGAAGGCCCGTTGGGCGCAGGCGCCCAACAGCAGGGAGGCGGCCGCGTAGGTGTCCGCGTCGGCACGGACCCGGCCCGCGCCCTGTTCGGCGCGCAGGTAGGCGTCGAGTTGCCGGATCGGCAGATGGGGCCCGGCTTCCAGCTCTTCCATGCCCTGCTCGTGACGGCGCTTGAGCTGGGGTTCGGCGTACAGGGACGCGGCCATGGGGAAGGTCTGCTCGTAGAACAGGGCGGCCACGCGGGCGATGTCGGTGAGGTTGCCCTCCACGCTGCCCTCGCCCGCGCGCAGGTCTCCGAGGAGGTTCCCGAGCCGGGGCAGCCGCTCCGCGAGAACGGTGACGAACAGCTCCT
Source organism: Streptomyces sp. rh34 (assembly GCF_002551245.1). Classification (GTDB taxonomy): domain Bacteria; phylum Actinomycetota; class Actinomycetes; order Streptomycetales; family Streptomycetaceae; genus Streptomyces. Next base: position 4,151 of record NZ_NTGZ01000111.1, on the reverse strand, counting down.
CCTTGCCGGAGAAGTACTTGTAGAGCGCGGCCTCCGAGCAGCCTGCCGCCTTGGCGATCTCCTTGGTGGTGGTCCTGGCGAGGCCGATGGAGAGCATCAGCTCGTGTGCCGCGTCGAGGATCCGGACGCGGGCGGGCTTCTGGTCCATGCGTGCTCCAACGGGCCGTGACCCGGAGATCTTGACGTCCGGGCGGGGACCACCCACTCTAGAGGTTAGTGAATACTCACCCACCAGGGGGCGCACGATGAGGATCACCGTGTTCGGAGCGACCGGCGGCGTCGGTCGGGAGGCCGTGGGGCAGGCACTCGCGGCGGGCCACGAGGTGACGGTCGTGGTCCGCGACCCGGACCGGCTCCCGGAGCCGCTGGAACGCGCGGCGCCGCACGCCGTCGTCCGGCTGGACGATCCGGCTGCGGTGCGGGCGGCGGTGGCGGGGCGGGACGCAGTGCTCTCGGGGCTGGGCTCGCGCGGCCGGAAGGCGAACGGCGTCGCCGAACGGCTGACCGGGCAGATCCTGACGGCGATGGAGGCCGAGGGCGTCCGGCGGCTGTTGGTGGTGAGCGCGGTGCCCGTGGGGCCGGAGCCGGAGGGCGATCCCCTGGTCGACCGGCTGATGCGCAGGGCGATCGGGGCGGTCCTGGCGGAGCTGTACGCCGATCTCGCCGGGATGGAGGCGGCGCTGGCCCGCAGTGCGACGGACTGGACCGCGGTGCGGCCGCCGAAGCTGACGGACGGGCCGCTTACGGGGGTCTACCGGCAGGTCGTGGGCGGCACGCCGCGCAGCAGCCGGTCCGTCTCCCGGGCCGATGTGGCCCACGCGATGCTCGCGTTGATCGACGACCCGGCGACCGTGCGGCAGGGCGTGGGCATCGCGTACTGACCGCGTACGTCGTCCCCGGGCCGAGGTCTCCTCAAGGCCGGCGGCTCCTACAGGCCGACGCCGACCGTCACGGGCTCGTTGACCAGGGTGACGCCGAAGGCCGCGTGCACCCCGGCGACGACCTCGCGGGCCAGGGCGAGGAGGTCCTCGGTGGTGGCCGTGCCCCGGTTGGTGAGGGCGAGGGTGTGCTTGGTGGAGATCCGGGCGGGGCCGCTGCCGTAGCCCTTGGTGAATCCGGCCCGGTCGATCAGCCAGGCCGCCGAGGTCTTGGTGCGTCCGTCCCCGGCGGGGAAGGCCGGGGGTGTCACGTCCGGGCCGAGGTGCTCGCCGACCCGGGTGAGGAAGTCCTGGAACGCGGCCGGTTCGAGGATCGGGTTGGTGAAGAAGGACCCCGCCGACCAGGTGTCGTGGTCCTCCGGGTCCAGCACCATGCCCTTGCCCGCGCGCAGCCGCAGCACGGTCTCGCGGGCGGCCGGCAGCGGGACGCGGTCGCCCTGCTCGACGCCCATGGCCCTGGCCGTTTCGGGGTACTTCAGGGGCGCGGAAAGCCCGGCCGCCTCTTCCAGCTCGAATCGGACGCGCAGCACCACGAAGCGGTCGGGTTCGGCCTTGAAGCGACTGTGGCGGTACGAGAACGCGCACTCCGCGTTCGGAATCGTCACCGTCTCCTCGGTGCGCCGGTCGTAGGCGACGACCTCCGTGATGGTGGTGGACACCTCCTGTCCGTACGCGCCGACGTTCTGGATGGGGGTCGCGCCCGCGGATCCGGGAATGCCGGCCAGGCACTCGATGCCCGCGAGGCCCGCCTCGACGGTCCGGGCGACGGCGTCGGTCCACACCTCGCCGGCCGCCAGCTCCAGGGAGGTCCCCGAGAGCGCGAATCCCTTCGTGGCGATCCGCAGGGCGGTGCCGTCGAAGCCCTTGTCCCCGATGACCAGGTTGGAACCGCCGCCGATCACCAGCAGCGGGGTGCCGCTCGTGTCGGCCTCGCGCACGGCGGCGATCACCTCGGCGTCGGTCGTGGCGGTCAGCAGCCGGGCGGCGGGGCCGCCGAGCCGGAAGGTGGTCAGGGGGGCGAGGGGCGCGTCGTGGAGTTCCTGCACGGGGACAAGAGTACGGTCCGCGACCCGCCGCTCGTGCGGGGCCACGGACCGTACGCAGGGGCCGGGGTGCGTCCGGCGGGCCGGTCAGGGATCCGCCGGACACGCCGTGGGCGGGCTCAGACGGCCAGCGGACGCTGGAGAGCACGAGGCTGGCGGCGGGCGCGAAGTACATGGCCATGCCGACTCCGCCGATGATCAGGGCGGGGAGCTGGGCGGTGTAGCTCACCCCTGGCTCGACGAGCACAGCGGAGGGGCGCCCCTCCGCAGGAGGAACGCCCCTCACCTCTCAACTGCCGCGCCGGTACGTCTCAGGCGAGCCGGACCACGGCCCGGGACATCCCCAGCACCTTCTTGCCGTCGCACAGGGCGACCAGGTCGACCCGGACCAGGTTGTCGTCCAGCTTCGCCGCGACCTTGCCGCTGACCTCGATCAGCGCGCCCTTGTCGTCGTTGGGCACGACGACCGGCTTCGTGAAACGCACCCCGTAGTCGACGACCGCGCCCGGGTCGCCGGCCCAGTCCGTGACCACGCGGATCGCCTCGGCCATCGTGAACATGCCGTGCGCGATCACGTCCGGCAGCCCGACCTCGCGCGCGAACCTCTCGTTCCAGTGGATGGGGTTGAAGTCGCCCGACGCACCGGCGTACTGCACGAGCGTGGCCCGCGTCACCGGGAACGACTGTGCGGGCAGCTCCGTGCCGACCTCGACCGACCCGTAAGAGATCTTCGCCGTCATCACGCCTCCTCGGCGGCGCGCGCCACCAGCTTCGTGAGCGCCGTGACCACCAGCTCGCCGGCCTCGTCGCGCACATCCCCGCGGATGTCCACAATGTCGTTGCCCGCGAGGGACTTGATGGCCTCGATCGTGGACGTGACCGTCAGCCGGTCCCCCGCCCGCACCGGACGCACGTAACTGAACTTCTGGTCGCCGTGGACGACCCGGCTGTAGTCCAGGCCCAGCTGCGGGTCCTGCACCACCTCTCCGGCGGCCCGGTAGGTGATCGAGAAGACGAACGTGGGCGGCGCGATCACATCGGCGTGACCGAGGGCACGGGCGGCCTCCGCGTCGACGTACGCCGGATGGGTGTCACCCACCGCCTCGGCGAACTCGCGGATCTTCTCCCGGCCGACCTCGTACGCCGGAGTGGGCGGATAGGTCCGCCCCACGAAGGACTGGTCGAGCGCCATGGGCTCGCTACCTCCTGAGAAACCTGGTGAAAGACGAATAAGGGCACGCCCCTGTGCGGGAACGACCCCCTACAACGACACGAGGCCGCCCCCAGGAGGGGACGGCCTCGTGTACGAGCCTGATTCAGCGCGTTTCGCGGTGCGCGGTGTGCGAGTTGCAGCGCGGGCAGTGCTTCTTCATCTCAAGACGGTCCGGGTTGTTACGCCGGTTCTTCTTGGTGATGTAGTTCCGCTCCTTGCACTCCACGCAGGCCAGCGTGATCTTCGGGCGGACGTCGGTGGCAGCCACGTGAGTGCTCCTTGGACGGACGGTGGACGGATGAACGCATAAAAGGGTAGCCGATCGAAGGACCGACCCAGCAATCGGCTACCGTTAGTAGCGGTGACCGGACTTGAACCGGTGACACAGCGATTATGAGCCGCTTGCTCTACCGACTGAGCTACACCGCTTTGATGATGAGTCACCCCGCCGAAGCGGGGTTTCCCGGTCACCAGAGCCCCAATGCGGAATCGAACCGCAGACCTTCTCCTTACCATGGAGACGCTCTACCGACTGAGCTATTGGGGCGAGCGATGAAGACATTACACGGTCCCCCGCCGGTTGCCCAAATCCGTTTGTGCCGCCCTCTCCGGCCCTCCGTCCGGGGCCGCCCACACCCCCTGATCAGGCCTTGATCCAGGCCGCTCCCGGCTCCGGAACGGGCCCGGCCGGCGGTCGGCGCGGGCGCACCGGTACGACTATTCCGCTCCTCCCGGACGCCGCCCCCGCACGCCCCTAGGGTGTGGTCACTCCGTGTGACCTCGCACCCCTCCCAGGAGCGCGATGCCTGACAGCCAGCCACGGCGGCCCGGCGACAACGCGCCCGACAGCGCCGACGCAGCCACCACCGCCGACCACCCCGCCCTCGTCCTCGGCGGCGCCCGCCTCGCCGACGGCCGCGCCGTCGACGTACGCCTGAGCGGCAGCCGGATCGAGGC
>NZ_NTGZ01000110.1 GCF_002551245.1 Streptomyces sp. rh34 | reverse complement strand
GGCCAGCGGGGTGCCCACCGCGCCGACGCCCGCGATCCGGGCCCCGCCCGCCCCTACCTCGCCGCCGCAGAGGACGTCGAAGCCCACCGCGCGCAGGGTGCCCGCGACCGGGCCGCCGGCCGCCCCGTAACAGAGGTGCTGGCCCGTGGTGAAGAGCGTGTCGGCGGCCAGCTCCAGCGGGACCAGCAGGCCCGCGATGGCCCCGAAGCCGCGCTCCCGGCCGGCCAGCGCGTACGCCACGGCGAAGACCGCGGCGGCGAGCAGCGCGACGGCGGTCAGCGGCAGCGGGACCCGGGAGAGCAGCACGTGGGACGCCGTGGACAGGGTGATGGCGAGCGCGGTGAAGACCGCCGCGCGCGCGACCCTGAGCTGCGTCCCTGAGATGTCCATCGCCGGAAAGTGTGTCATGCGCCGAGGTAAGCGGACCTTAAAAGAGGCTGAGAGTCCCCGCCCGGGGCTCTCCGGGCCCGGGGCCCTACAGCCCGGGGATCCGGCCGTTGCGGAAGAGGTCCACGAAGATCTGGTGGTCCGCGCGGGCCCTCGCCCCGTAGCTGTGGGCGAAGTCGACCAGCATCGGCGCGAAGCTCTCCTCGTCGGCCGCGATGGCCGCGTCGATCGCCCGCTCGGTGGAGAACGGCACCAGCGAGTGCCCGCTCTCGTCGTCGGCGGCCGCGTGCATCGTGGCCGTCGCCCGGCCCAGATCCGCGACGACCGCCGCGATCTCGTCCGCCTCGTCGATGTCGGACCAGTCCAGGTCGACCGCGTACGGCGAGACCTCGGCGACCAGCTGACCCGAGCCGTCCAGCTCGGTCCAGCCCAGCCACGGGTCCGCGTGCGCCTGCAGCGCGCGCTGCGAGATCACCGTGCGGTGACCCTCGTGCTGGAAGTACTCCCGCACGGCGGCGTCCGTGATGTGCCGGGAGACCGCCGGGGTCTGCGCCTGCTTGAGGTAGATCACCACATCGTTCTCCAGGGCGTCGCTGTTGCCCTCCAGAAGGATGTTGTACGAGGGCAGCCCGGCGGACCCGATACCGATGCCCCGGCGGCCCACCACGTCCTTGACCCGGTAGGAGTCGGGACGGGTCAGGCTCGACTCCGGCAGCGTCTCCAGATAGCCGTCGAACGCGGCCAGCACCTTGTAGCGCGTCGCGGCGTCCAGGTCGATCGACCCGCCGCCGTCCGCGAACCGGCGCTCGAAGTCGCGGATCACCGTCATCGAGTCCAGCAGCGAGAAACGCGTGCGCGACCGGGCGGCGCGCAGCGCGCCCAGCAGCGGGCCGTCCGCGGTGTCCAGCGTGAACGGCGGCACCTCGTCGTTCTTCGCGCCCGTCGCCAGCGCGTGGACGCGCTCGCGGTAGGAGACGGCGAAGATCGTCACCAGCTCGCTGATCTGCTCGTCGGCCAGCGCCTTCGCGTAGCCGATCAGCGCCACGGAGGCGGCGAAGCGCTTCAGGTCCCAGGTGAAGGGGCCCACGTACGCCTCGTCGAAGTCGTTGACGTTGAAGACGAGGCGGCCGTTGGCGTCCATGTAGGTGCCGAAGTTCTCCGCGTGGAGATCGCCGTGGATCCACACCCGGCCGGTGCGCTCGTCCAGGAACGGGCCGCCGTGCCGCTCCCGCTCCAGGTCGCCGTAGAACAGGCAGGCCGTGCCCCGGTAGAAGGCGAAGGCCGAGCCCGCCATCTTGCGGAACTTGACCCGGAAGGCGGCCGGGTCGGCGGCCAGCAGCTCCCCGAAGGCGGTGTCGAAAACGGCGAGAATCTGCTCCCCGCGCTGCGCTGCGCCGGTCTGCGTTTCCGACATTTCTTGCTGCCTCCTGCTGTAGCTGCCGTGTCTGGCCGAACCGTGGGCCCACGTGACCGAGTCATGACTGAGTGCATGACAAAACGGACAGGTGTTCCGCCCTCTCCAACGCTCGGCGGGAGCCGGGAGTGCCCGTCGTTCGACTCCGTCACGTCGTAGACTTCCACGCTGTCCCCCCGTCCGTCATCGCCCGACATCCCGGAGGCCCGACGCCGTGACCAAGCCGCCCTTCACGCACCTGCACGTTCACACCCAGTACTCGCTGCTGGACGGTGCGGCGCGGCTCAAGGACATGTTCGAGGCCTGCAACGAGATGGGCATGTCGCACATCGCGATGACCGACCACGGCAACCTCCACGGGGCCTACGACTTCTTCCACTCGGCGACCAAGGCGGGCGTCACGCCGATCATCGGCATCGAGGCGTATGTCGCCCCGGAGTCGCGTAAACACAAGCGCAAGGTGCAGTGGGGACAGCCGCACCAGAAGCGTGACGATGTGTCCGGATCCGGTGGGTACACCCACAAGACGATCTGGGCGTCCAACAAGACCGGACTGCACAACCTCTTCCGGCTCTCCTCCGACGCGTACGCCGAGGGCTGGCTCCAGAAGTGGCCCCGGATGGACAAGGAGACCATCTCCCAGTGGTCCGAGGGCCTCATCGCCTCCACCGGCTGCCCCTCGGGCGAGGTGCAGACCCGGCTGCGGCTCGGCCAGTTCGACGAGGCGGTCCAGGCGGCCTCCGACTACAAGGACATCTTCGGGGCGGACAAGTACTTCCTGGAGCTGATGGACCACGGCATCGAGATCGAGCGCCGGGTCCGCGACGGGCTGCTGGAGATCGGCAAGAAGCTCGACATCCCGCCGCTCGTGACGAACGACTCCCACTACACGTACGCCCACGAGGCCACCGCCCACGACGCCCTGCTCTGCATCCAGACCGGCAAGAACCTCTCGGACCCCGACCGCTTCCGCTTCGACGGCACGGGCTACTACCTCAAGACGACGGACGAGATGTACGCCGTCGACTCCTCCGACGCCTGGCAGCAGGGCTGCGCCAACACGCTCCTGGTCGCCCAGCAGATCGACACCACCGGCATGTTCGAGGCGAAGAACCTCATGCCGAAGTTCGAGATCCCGGACGGCTTCACGGAGATCACCTGGTTCCAGGAGGAGGTCCGGGTCGGCATGGCCCGCCGCTTCCCGAACGGTGTCCCCGACGACCGGCAGAAGCAGGTCGAGTACGAGATGGACATCATCATCCAGATGGGGTTCCCGGGGTACTTCCTGGTCGTCGCCGACTTCATCATGTGGGCCAAGAACAACGGCATCGCGGTCGGCCCCGGCCGAGGCTCCGCCGCCGGTTCGATCGTGGCGTACGCGATGGGTATCACCGACCTCGACCCCATCGAGCACGGGCTGATCTTCGAGCGGTTCCTCAACCCCGAGCGCGTCTCCATGCCCGACGTCGACATCGACTTCGACGAGCGCCGGCGCGTCGAGGTGATCCGGTACGTGACCGAGAAGTACGGCGCCGACAAGGTCGCCATGATCGGCACCTACGGCAAGATCAAGGCCAAGAACGCCATCAAGGACTCCGCCCGCGTGCTGGGCTACCCGTACGCGATGGGCGACCGGCTCACCAAGGCCATGCCCGCCGACGTCCTCGGCAAGGGCATCGACCTCAACGGCATCACCGACCCCAAGCACCCGCGCTACAGCGAGGCGGGCGAGATCCGGGGGATGTACGAGAGCGAACCGGACGTCAAGAAGGTCATCGACACCGCCAAGGGCGTCGAGGGCCTGGTCCGGCAGATGGGCGTGCACGCCGCCGGCGTCATCATGTCCAGCGAGCCGATCGTCGACCACGCGCCGCTCTGGACGCGACACACCGACGGCGTCACCATCACGCAGTGGGACTACCCGCAGTGCGAGTCGCTCGGCCTGCTGAAGATGGACTTCCTCGGCCTGCGCAACCTGACGATCATGGACGACGCCATCAAGATGGTGAAGTCCAACAAGGGCATCGACCTGGAGATGCTCTCCCTCCCGCTGGACGACCCCAAGACGTACGAACTGCTCTGCCGCGGCGACACGCTCGGCGTCTTCCAGTTCGACGGCGGGCCCATGCGCTCCCTGCTGCGCCAGATGCAGCCCGACAACTTCGAGGACATCTCCGCCGTCTCGGCCCTCTACCGGCCGGGCCCGATGGGCATGAACTCGCACACGAACTACGCGGAGCGCAAGAACGGCCGCCAGGAGATCACCCCGATCCACCCGGAGCTGGAGGAGCCCCTCAAGGAGGTCCTCGGCCTCACCTACGGCCTGATCGTCTATCAGGAGCAGGTCCAGAAGGCCGCCCAGATCGTCGCCGGGTACTCGCTCGGCGAGGCCGACATCCTGCGCCGCGTGATGGGCAAGAAGAAGCCCGAGGAGCTGGCGAAGAACTTCGTCCTCTTCGAGAAGGGCGCCAAGGAGAAGGGCTTCTCCGACGCGGCGATCAAGGCGCTGTGGGACGTCCTGGTGCCGTTCGCCGGCTACGCGTTCAACAAGGCGCACTCCTCGGCGTACGGCCTGGTCACCTACTGGACCGCCTACCTCAAGGCGAACTACCCGGCCGAGTACATGGCCGCGCTGCTGACCTCGGTCAAGGACGACAAGGACAAGTCCGCGGTCTACCTCAACGAGTGCCGCCGCATGGGCATCAAGGTGCTCCCGCCCAACGTCAACGAGTCGCTGTCCAACTTCGCCGCCCAGGGCGACGACGTGATCCTCTTCGGCCTGACCGCCATCCGCAACGTCGGCCAGAACGTCGTCGACTCGATCATCCGGTCCCGCAAGGCGAAGGGGAAGTACAGCACCTTCCCCGACTTCCTGGACAAGGTCGAGGCGGTCGTCTGCAACAAGCGCACCGTGGAATCGCTCATCAAGGCCGGCGCGTTCGACGAGATGGGCCACACCCGCAAGGGCCTCGTCGCCCACCACGAGCCGATGATCGACAACGTGGTGCAGGTCAAGCGCAAGGAGGCCGAGGGGCAGTTCGACCTCTTCGGCGGCATGGGCGAGGAGGAGAGCGACGAGCCGGGCTTCGGGCTCGACGTGGAGTTCTCCGACGTCGAATGGGAGAAGGCCTACCTGCTCGCCCAGGAACGGGAGATGCTCGGCCTGTACGTCTCCGACCACCCGCTGTTCGGCCTGGAGCACGTGCTGTCCGACAAGGCCGACTCCTCGATCTCCCAGCTCATGAGCGGGGACTACGGCGACGGCGCCATCGTCACCGTCGGCGGCATCATCTCCGGGCTCCAGCGCAAGATGACCAAGCAGGGCAACGCCTGGGCCATCGCCACCGTGGAGGACCTGGCGGGCTCCATCGAGTGCATGTTCTTCCCCGCCACCTACCAGCTGGTCTCCACCCAGCTCGTCGAGGACACCGTCGTCTTCGTGAAGGGGCGCCTCGACAAGCGCGAGGACGTGCCCCGGCTGGTCGCCATGGAGATGCAGGTCCCCGACATCTCCAACGCCGGGACCAACGCGCCCGTCGTCCTCACCATCCCCACCGTGAAGATCACCCCGCCCATGGTCACCCGGCTCGGCGAGGTGCTCAGCCACCACCGGGGCGACACCGAGGTACGCATCAGGCTCCAGGGCCCCCGCAAGACCACGGTGCTCCGGCTCGACCGGCACCGCGTCAAGGCCGATTCGGCCCTCTTCGGCGACCTGAAGGTGCTGCTCGGCCCGGCCTGCCTGGCCGGCTGAACAGGCGCCGTCGGCGACGGGAACGGCAGGAGGGGCGTCCCGCACACGCGGGACGCCCCTCCGCCTGCAGCGCCTGTCTCCACCAACGCCTGTCTCTACCGCACGCGGCCGACGGGTCAGTTGTGGCCGAAGCGTCGCTGATGCTTGCGCGCCACGTCGGACGGGCTGCCCTGGGCCTGCGCCTGCGGCTGGTTCTGCGATTCGTACGCCGTCGACTTGGCCTGCTCCGCGCTCCGCTCCGACGCGGACGCGCGGTCGTGCTGGCTGCCCTGCTTGCGGTTCTTGTTCTTGGCCATGGTGAGTGCCTCCTGTGGGGAATCCTGGGGGGCCAGGACCGCTGTCAGACTCACATAGCGCCGCAAACGCCGCATGTTGGATCATTACCGTGCGTAGTGGTTTCCGCGGTGAGGTCCCGTTCCGCCGCCTTCGCCCGGCCTTTCCGCGTCTTCGTCCCTTCCCTCCTCCCTCTCCCTCCCTCTTCCTTTCCGGATCCGCCACGCCGATGATCCAGTTCCGGCCGTGAACCCCTTCGCGGTCGGGCAGACTCGAAGGAAACCCTGGGTAGGCGGACCCGGTCATCGAGGAGCGGGCCGCTGAACCGTTCCCGAATTCGGAAGAGGGTGGAACGCGTGGACCGTTGCGTCGTCCTGGTGGACGCCGGCTACTTGCTGGGTGCAGCCGCGAGTCTGCTGGCCGGAGAGCCCGCCCGTTCCCGCATCACCGTCGACCACGCGGCCCTCATCCAGGGGCTGCGCGAGCGCGCCGAGGCCGATACCCAACAACCCCTGCTGCGCATCTACTGGTTCGACGGCGCCCCCGACCGGGTACCCCAGCCCGAGCACCGCCGGCTCCGCGTGATGCCCCGCGTGACCGTCCGGCTCGGTGCCCTGACCCGCAGCGACGGACGCTGGGCGCAGAAGGGCGTCGACGCCGCCATGCACGCCGAGCTGACCGAACTGGCCAGGAACCGGGCCTGCTCGGACGTGGTCCTGGTGACCGGGGACGGCGATCTGCTGCCCGGTCTGATGTCCGCCAAGGAACACGGGGTCGCCGTCCACCTCTGGGCCGTGCAGGCCGCCGACGGCGACTACAACCAGTCCGAGGACCTCGTCGCCGAGGCCGACGAGCGTCGGGTCCTCGACCGGGCCTGGATCACCAAGGCCGTACGCGCCAAGGACCTCGGCGGCACCTGCGCCCCGCCGCCCGTACCCCGCCCCGAGATCGCCGCGATCCTCTCCGCGCCGCTGCCGGAGGCAGCCCTCGCCGCCTCCGCCGAACGCGCCTCCGAGGCCCAGGCCGCAGCGGCCCGGGACGGCGCCGCCGCCCCCGCCGAGAACGCCGCCGCCACCTCGTCCTCCACCCCGTCCGCCCCCGGCCACAAGACCGTCCCCACCCCCAAGGACCTGGCCGCGCTGCGCGCCCACGCCACCCACCCGGACCGCCAGCACCCGCCCCAGCCCGCGAACGCCACGCTGCGCTGGTCCTCCGACAAGGGCTGGGTGGAGCGCGGCGGCCCCCTCGGCGAGCCGGCGGAGACCGCGTCCCTGCCGACCCTCGCCCAGGTCACCAGCGCCGAACAGCGCTGGGCGGACCGGGAGGAGGACATCACGACCGTCGGCGGCGACCCCTTCGAAGTGGGCCAGGTGTTCGCCCGCCGCTGGATGGAGCGCCTGCCGGAAACCGTCCACCTGCAGAAACTCTCCACCATGTACCCGCGCATCCCGCACCGGATCGACGGCGAGCTGCTGCGGTACGCGGCCCGCTTCGGGCTCCTGGCCCACAAGGACGACCAGATCGACGAGCACGACCGTTACGCGATCCGGGCCGGCTTCTGGCGGGAGATCGACGTGCGGGCCGCCGCCGAGCACGTACCGGCGGGGGAGTAGTCGCTCCCTCGCGGGGCGACGCGGGGTGGCCCCGGACGCGAACCGGGGCATGTGACCCCGTACCCTCGTACCTCGTGAGTACGGGCACAGCGCAGGCGCAGAGGGACACCGGCACCGTGTGCGCGGTGCGTGATCTGGTCAAGACCTATCCCGCCGTCCGGGGCCGCCGGGGCGCGCCCGCGACGCCCGAGGTCCGCGCCACCGACAACATCGGTCTGGACGTGGAGCGCGGCGAGATCTTCGGACTGCTCGGCCCCAACGGCGCCGGCAAGTCCACGCTGGTCCGTCAGCTCACCGGGCTGATGCGGCCCGACTCCGGCAGCGTCGAAGTGCTCGGCCACGACCTCGTACGCCACCCCGAACGGGCCTCCCGGCTGATCGGCTACCTCGGGCAGGAATCCACCGCCCTCGACGAACTGACCGTCTCGCTCGCCGCCGAGACCACCGGACGGCTGCGCGGTCTCGCCGCCCGGGAAGCGCGCGCCGAGCGCGACGCGGTCCTGGAGGAGCTGGGACTCACCGCGATCGCCGGGCGGCCCCTGAAGAGGCTCTCCGGCGGTCAGCGGCGGCTCGCCTGCTTCGCCGCCACCCTGGTCGGCGACCGGCCCGTTCTCGTCCTCGACGAACCGACCACCGGAATGGACCCGGTCGCCCGCCGCGCCGTCTGGGCCGCCGTCGACCGCCGCCGGGCGGAGCGCGGGGCCACGGTCCTGCTGGTCACCCACAACGTGATCGAGGCCGAGACGGTTCTCGACCGGGTCGCCGTCCTCGAACGCGGCCGGGTCATCGCCTGCGACACCCCCGCCGGGCTCAAGGAGAAGGTCGCCGGGGAGGTGCGCGTCGAGCTGGTGTGGCGCGAACGGGCCCCGCTGGACGTCCCGGAGGTGGCGGCGCTGCGGCCGTCCGCCCAGGAGTCCGGGCGGCGCTGGGTGCTGCGGCTGGGGCCGGACGAGGCGCGGGCCGCGGTCGCCGCGGTGACGGGCGGTGCGGCCTTCGCCGCGCTCGACGATTTCACCCTGGCCACGCCCAGCCTGGAGGATGTCTATCTCGCGCTCGGGGGAGACGCGGCCAATGCGACCAAAGGGCTGGTCAAGGCGTGAGAGGTGTGGAAGGCGTGGGGAACGTGAACGCCGCGGACGTGGCGGAAGTACGCGGCAGGCCGGACGGTTTGGACGTGTTGGACATGTTGGACGTGTCTCAGGGGAGCGGCCGCAGGTGACGAGCATCATTCCGGCCAGGACCGCGCCGCCGCGTGTCCGGCACGCGGCCGGCCCCTCCGGCACGGGCCCCGTCCGCACCGTCTCCGCGCCCCTCGCGCCGCGCGCCCGGCTGCTGCCCTCGCTGGCCGCCGTCTACCGCGCCCAGCTCTCCCGGGCGCGGGTCGCCCGGATCCCGCTGCTCTTCGTGGCGACCTTCCAGTCCGTCGGGATCATGGTCCTGATGCGGGGTGTCGTGGACGGCGGCGCGGAGGCCCGCGCGGTGGTCGCGGGATCCAGCGTCCTGGTCGTCGCGTTCGTGGCGCTCAACCTGCTCGCCCAGTACTTCGGGCAGCTGCGGGCGGGCGGCGGACTCGACCACTACGCCACCCTGCCCGTGCCGCCCGCCGCGGTGGTGCTCGGCGCGGCCGCCGCCTATGCCTCGTTCACCGTGCCCGGCACGGTCTTCACCGCGATCACCGGAAGCGTGCTGTTCCAGCTGCCGATGACCCATCTATGGGTCCTGGTGGCCGTCGTCCCGCTCTCCGGCGCCGCCCTGGCCGGTCTCGGCGCGGCCCTCGGGCTGCTCGCCCCGCGCCCGGAGCTGGCGACCCTGCTGGGCCAGCTGGGCATGTCCGCCGCCCTGCTGCTCGGGGTGCTGCCTGCGGACCGGCTGCCGGAGCCGGTGGGGTGGGCGCGCGACCTGCTGCCCTCGACGTACGGGGTCGAGGCGCTCGCCCGGTCCTTCGACGCCCGCCCGGACTGGGGGCTCATCGCCTTCTTCCTCGCGATCTGCGCGGCGGTGGGGGTTCTCTCCCTGGCCGTGGCGACGTGGGCGTACCGGCGGGCCGCCGTACGGTAGCGGCCCCGGGTCCGCCGGGGCCGCGGGCAGGGTGCGGCCGGGTGCGGCATCCGGTGAGGCGCCTCACAGGGTGGCCTGGCACGATGGCACGGTGACCGCACCTCTGACGCCGCCCGACCAGCCCGGCCCCCACGATCCGTGGCAGGCCCCGCCCTCGGGCTCCTATCTCGCGCCCCCGGTGGGCGATCCGGCCGACCCGGACACGGCCACAGAGCTTCGTCAGGCCGCCGTCGTCGTCGTCCTGGTCGCGCTCGCGGGCATCGCCCTCGGGCTGTTGTGGCTGTGGCTCGCGCCGCGCGTTCCGCTGGTCTCCGACGACACGGCGGTCTTCCTCGGGAACAGCGAGGGCGAGGAGGCGATCGGGGCGGACGGAACGTTCGTCCTGCTGGCCATCGGTTTCGGCGCGCTGTCGGCCGCCGCGGTCTTCTGGCGGCTGCGCCGCGGGGGCGTCCTCGTGGTCGTGGGGCTGGCGCTGGGCGCGCTGCTCGCCTCGCTGGTGGCATGGCGGGTCGGCATCTGGCTCGGGCCGTCCTCCGACGTGGTGGGGCGGGCCCGGGAGGCCGGGCAGGGCGTGACGTTCGACGCTCCGCTGGAGCTGCACTCGGTGTGGGTGGCGGTGCTGGCGTGGCCGTTCGCGGCGACGGGGGTCCATCTGCTGCTCACCGCGGCGTTCGGGCCGCGGGACGTGGAGCCGGGCTGGTCGGGGTACGCGGAGTATTACGGGGGGCCGGGGTCTTCGGCGTCGGGTCCGGGGGGCGGGCCGGTCTAGGGCCGCCTGCGACGGGCTCGTCCCCTTCCCGAACCCGGGGCGCTGCCCCCGAAAGGGCGCTCAGGCGTTCCGCGCGATCTCCGCGAACACCGCCCCCGTCAGCTCCGCCAGGTCCGTCGCCGCCAGCTCGACCTCCAGACCGCGCCGGCCCGCCGACACGCAGATCGTGGCGTGGGCGCGCGCCGACGCGTCCAGCACCGTGCGCAGGCGCTTGCGCTGGCCCAGGGGGGAGATGCCGCCGCGTACGTAGCCCGTGGTGCGCTCCGCGGCGGCCGGGTCCGCCATCGTGGCGCGTTTGCCGCCCACCGCGGAGGCCAGGGCCTTGAGGTCCAGGGAACCGGCCACCGGGACCACCGCGACCGTCAGAGCGCCGTCCACATCCGCCACCAGGGTCTTGAAGACCCGGTCGGGGGAGACGCCCAGGGCCTCGGCGGCTTCCTCCCCGTAGGACGGGGAGGCCGGGTCGTGGTCGTAGGCGTGGACCGTGAAGGCGGTGCCCGCCGCGGTCAGGGCGACCGTGGCGGGGGTGCCGCCCGGCTGCTTCTTCGACTTCTTCGCCACCGGGAGGGGTCCTCGATCAGTTGGGGTGGGTGGGGGCCCGGGTCAGGTCGGTCGCGGGCAGCGAGGGCAGGTGCCGGATGACCGCGGTCTCCTTGCGCAGCAGCGTCAGCTCCTCGCGCAGCCGGGTCGCGGTGTCCGGGGCCTGGAGCAGGCGCTGCTTGGTCGGGACATCCAGGACCGTGGCCGCCGCGACCAGGTAGGAGATCACGGACGGGTCGTCGGGGAGGTCGGCGCCGGTCGCCAGCGACCGTTCGCTCGCCCCGGCCAGCCGCTTCTGGTAGGCGCGGAAGGCCCGCAGGACGCCCTCGGCGAGCGCTCCCGCCTCGTCGCCCTCGTCCTCGCCGAGCGGTTCGTCGGCCAGCTCCTCGACCTCGGCGGTCAGATACGGGCCGCTCGCCTCGACGGACAGCAGCCTGACCCGGGTGGTACCGGTGGCCAGGACCTCGAAGCTGCCGTCGGCGCGCTCGCGGACCGTCGCAGCGTCGGCGACGCAGCCGACCCGGTGGAAGGTCTGGATGGGGTCGGGGCCGAAGCCCTCCGCCGGGGCGCGCTCGGGGGGAGGGGCCGCCGCGACGGTGTCCGGCATGCCGGTGGCCGTCGGGGCGATCTCGCGGCCGTCGCGGATCGCGACCACGACGAAGCGGCGAGGTTCGTCCTCGTCGCTCTTCAGCAGCTCCCGCATCATGGCGCGATATCGCTCTTCGAAGACGTTGAGCGGCAGCACCAGGCCGGGGAACAGCACCGCGTTGAGCGGGAAAAGGGGAAGGCGGGCGGTGGTCACAACGGTCAAGCGTAATGGCCCCGGGGGCGGCCGTGGTCGGCCCGGTTGCGCAAGGGGGTCAGGGAGGCCGCCTGGAGCCGTGCGCCGTCCCGCGCGTCCAGGAACCGGCCGAGCGCGTCCTCGGACACCGACGACCACGGGAACGACGTCGCGTGCACGCCGATCAGGCCGAACTGGTGCAGCGCCTCCGCCCAGCGGCCCCGGGCGAGCAGGACGTACGCGAGGAGATTGCGGACCTCGGCCGGCCACGGGTCGCCGGGCCGGTAGGCGGCGGAGAGCCTGATCGCCAGGTCGGCCGCCGCGTCGATCCGCTCCTCCAGTACGGAGGTGGTCCGGCCCGCCGCCTGGGTGTCCAGGAGCAGCGTGAAGGCCGCCCGGATCGGCAGGGCCTGCACCAGGGAGTCGGGCAGCGCGTCCTCGGCCGCCTGCTCGGCGAAGTCGAAGCACTCGCGGTGCGAGCCGTACCAGGCGGCGGAGAGGTAGCGCAGGGCCGCGACATGGCAGCCGTAGTGGTGCGCGGAGCGCCGTACGGCCTGCTCCCACAACGCTTCGAAGGCGGTGTGCGTGGCGTGGGTGCCGCGTGCGTGGTCCAGGGCGAGCCGCCACGGCACGGGGTCGCGCGGGTCCGCCTCGGCGGCGGCGGTGATCAGCGGGCCGACCTCGCGGAGCCGTTCCGCGCGGGCGGGCGACTCCCAGGCCCGGCGGACCGACAGCTCCGCCTTGACCAGAGCTGCGTCCGGGTCGCGCGGGGCGGCGGCCAGCCAGTCGACGAGCCAGCCGTCCCGGCCGCGGGCGAAGGTGACGAGCCGGCCGAGGTAGCGGTCCCGGTTCTCCCAGTCGGCGCGGTCCCGGGTGGTGGCGAGCAGCTTGGCGGCCGGTTCGTAGTCGCCCAGGGCAGCGGCGACCAGCGCGGGAGAGAGCCGCTCGTCGGGGGCGTCGAGCAGCACCGCGTCATCCGCGGACAGCCCGGCGGCCAGCGGAGGGCTGTGCCGGATCATGCGCGCGGTACTGAGCAGAGCGCGAAGGAATGCCATGGTGCAGACCATTGAAAAGCGCTGGTGAGGGCCGCGCCAGAGGTGTGCTGTGAAGCTTCTGTGCCGAGTGAATGGGTTGTATCGGGCAGGGTCAAGAAAGGGCAAAGGAAATGTCCTTCGTTGGCTTGATCGCACCCCTCCGTGACGCTCGGGCGTCCCTCCGCTCACACGGGTGCGGGCGGCCGGATTCCCGGCCCCGACCGCCCACGGCCGCGCGAAGGCCCCTGCAAGGTCAGCCCCTGCGCAGCATCCGCGACGCCCCCGCTGCCACGGTGGTGGCCAGAACCCATCCCACCAGCACCAGACCGGCCGCGGCCCACTGCCAGGCGTCCTCCATCCGCCAGTAGCCGTCCTGTCCGAGGTTGATCACCGGGATCAGCAGATCCAGCGCGTACAGGGCGGGATTCCACTGCGGATGCTCCTCGCCCTTGATGGAGGGCGGAACGTGCTGCGCGAACGCCGCCGTGCCCGCCGCCCACAGCACCGCCATCCACACCGCGGCCCGCCCCGGCCGGTAGCCGTACGCGACCGTCCAGTCCTGGAGATAGCCCCATGCCTTCGCGGCGGGCGGCAGCGTCTCGCGGCGGCGGCGCTGCTTGGCCAGCAGCACCTCGCGCGCGTCCGCGTCCTCGCCGCAACTGCGCATCACCGTGGCCAGCCGCTCGTACGGCTCGGGGACGTACTCCGGGGTCGCGGCGAGCACCCACTCCAGCCGCCGGGAGAGCGGGAAGTGGCCGTAGGGGACGAGGTTCTCGTAGACGAAGCCGCCCATCGCCAGACCGCCCGGGCCCGGCCAGCTCGTCGACAGGTCGATCAGGGTCACCACCTTCGCGCCGTTCAGGACGACCCGGCCCTCCTCGGGGCGCTCCGCGTTGAACCGCAGCTCCGGCGTCACGATCCTGCGCAGCGACAACTCCTCCTGGCGGGTCATGGTGAACCGGGCCTTGTGCAGGTCCACCGCGTCCCCGAACCGCCCGTCGTCCAGCCGCACCCCGCCCCGGCACTCGAAGACCTGCGAGCGGGTGCCGCGCGCCGGCGTCGGGGCGTAGACCACGCCGTACGGGGGAGTGGTGCCCTGGTTCCCCGTGTCGACGCTCACCCACGCCTCGGTCATGTAGAGCGTGCGCTCCACCGTCAGCTGCGGGGCGTTCAGCGCGCGGCGGTCCTCCGCGGCGCGCAGCCGGCTGCCGCGCAGGCTCAGCGAACCACCCACCTTCGCCCCGCGCAGGCTCAGCTCGCCGAGCGTCTCGATCATCTCGGCCTGGAGGTCCTGGGCGACCGCCATGCCGTCCCCGACGACGGCCCGCCCGTGCCGGTCCGGGCCGACGCTGAGCTGGTTGATCAGCAGATCCGTGCCGATCTGGGCGTCGGTCAGCCGGATCCCCCGGTCGATCCGGCAGCGCGGCAGATGCAGATCACCCTCCGTGTGCAGTCGTGCGGCCTCCAGCCGGGGCAGCGCGCAGCCCACCAGCCGCAGTGTCGTGAAGTGGCACTCGGGGAGCACCACCTCCTGCTCGAAGCGGCAGCCGGTCAGCTCCACGTACGGAGCCACCCGGCCGCCCGCCAGATCCAGCTTTCCGGTGATCCGCACCCCCCGGAGCTTCAGCGCCGCCACCCGGCCCGGCCGGGCCGGCGGACCGCTCAGCAGCAGCCGTGCCACCGTGCGCGCGCCGACGCTCCGCTCGGGCCCCCACACCTGCGGGGTGAACGGATCGTTCTGGGTCGGGTCGTAGCTGCGTAAGTCGTAGGTGGTCCCGTTGCGGAAGGACTGCCACATGCCCAGCTCCGCTGCGCTGAGGCCGTCCGGGATGTCGCCTTCGTGCGGCTCGGTCACGGCCGCTCCCTCCGTGCACACATGCTGTAGTGCTGTTCTTCCCTCTGTGTGACGCCACGAAAGCTAGCGGTCAGCAGTGACAGCCGGACATGGCCGAGACGCGTATCGGCCAGTGGTACGAGCGATCGGTATCAGCCAGTGATACGGGCGACCGGCCGCTCCGAGCGGTCTGAGAGAATTGCCGTGTGATCTCTCGAATCGATCTGCGCGGTGACGCCCTCCCCGAGGGTGCCGCCCTGCGCGACCTGCTGCCCCGTGCCGAGTTCGACGTGGAAGCCGCCCTGGAGACGGTGCGGCCCATCTGCGAGGACGTGCGCCATCGTGGCTCCGCGGCAGTGATCGACTGGGGGGAGAAACTGGACGGTGTCCGGATCGAGTCGGTCCGGGTGCCCGCCGACGCGCTCTCCCGTGCCCTTCGGGAGCTGGATCCGGCCGTGCGCGCCGCCCTGGAGGAGTCGATCCGCCGCGCCCGCCTCGTCCACCGCGAGCAGCGCCGCACCACGCACACCACCCAGGTCGTCCCCGGCGGCACCGTCACCGAGAAGTGGGTGCCCGTCGAGCGCGTCGGGCTCTACGTCCCCGGCGGCCGCTCGGTCTACCCCTCCTCCGTCGTGATGAACGTCGTCCCGGCCCAGGAGGCGGGCGTCCGGGGCGTCGCCGTCGCCTCCCCGCCGCAGAAGGACTTCGGCGGGCTGCCGCACCCCACGATCCTCGCCGCCTGCGCCCTGCTCGGCGTCGACGAGGTGTACGCCGCCGGCGGCTCGCAGGCCGTCGCGATGTTCGCGTACGGCACCGAGGACTGCCTCCCGGTCAACCTGGTCACCGGCCCCGGCAACATCTACGTCGCCGCCGCCAAGCGCCTCCTCAAGGGCCGCATCGGCATTGACGCCGAGGCCGGGCCCACCGAGATCGCGATCCTCGCCGACGCCACCGCCGACCCGGCGCACGTGGCCGCCGACCTGATCAGCCAGGCCGAGCACGACCCCATGGCCGCCGCCGTCCTGGTCACCGACTCCGAGGAGCTGGCCGCCGCCACCGAGGCCGAGCTGGCCCCCCAGGTCGCCGCCTCCAAGCACGTCAAGGACCGCATCGAGCCCGCCCTGGCGGGCCGCCAGTCCGCGATCGTCCTGGTCTCCTCCATCGAGGACGGCCTCACGGTCGTCGACGCGTACGGCGCCGAGCACCTGGAGATCCAGACCGCCGACGCCGCCGCCGTCGCCGACCGGGTCCGCAACGCCGGAGCGATCTTCGTCGGTCCCTTCTCGCCCGTCTCGCTCGGCGACTACTGCGCCGGTTCCAACCACGTCCTGCCCACCGGCGGCTGCGCCTGCCACTCCTCGGGCCTCTCCGTGCAGTCCTTCCTGCGCGGCATCCACATCGTCGACTACAGCCGCGACGCGCTCGCCGAGGTCACCCACCACGTCGTGACCCTCGCCGAGGCGGAGGACCTCCCCGCCCACGGCGCGGCCCTCAAGGCAAGGTTCGGCTGGAAGGTTCCGCAGCAGTGAGCGACGACAGCACCACCCGCAAGAACGGCAGCCCCACCCGCGCGACCGTGAACCCCTGGGACGAGCTCCCCATCCGCGACGAACTGCGCGGACAGTCCCCGTACGGAGCACCCCAGCTCGACGTCCCCGTGCGCCTCAACACCAACGAGAATCCGTACCCGCTCCCCGAGGCGCTGGTCGACCGGATCGCCGAGCGGGTCCGCGAGGCCGCCCGCGGCCTCAACCGCTACCCCGACCGGGACGCCGTCGAGCTCCGCACCGAGCTGGCCCGCTACCTGTCCCGCACGGCGGGACACCCGGTGAGCAGTGCCAACGTATGGGCCGCCAACGGCTCCAACGAGGTCCTCCAGCAGCTGCTCCAGACCTTCGGCGGACCCGGACGCACCGCGATCGGCTTCGAACCCTCGTACTCCATGCACGCCCTGATCTCCAGGGGCACCGGCACCGGCTGGATCTCCGGGCCGCGCGACGAGGACTTCACCATCGACGTGGACGCCGCCCGCGCCGCCATCGCCGAGCACCGGCCCGAGGTCGTCTTCATCACCTCGCCCAACAACCCCACCGGCACCGCCGTCGACGCGGACACCGTCCTCGCCCTGTACGACGCCGCCCAGGCCGCGGGCCCCTCGATGGTCGTCGTCGACGAGGCCTACGGCGAGTTCAGCCACCACCCCTCGCTGCTCCCGCTGATCGAGGGCCGCCGCAACCTGGTCCTCTCCCGGACCATGTCCAAGGCGTTCGGCGCGGCGGGACTCCGCCTCGGCTACCTCGCCGCCGACCCCGCCGTGGTCGACGCGGTCCAGCTGGTGCGGCTGCCGTACCACCTCTCCTCCGTCACCCAGGCCACCGCGCTCGCCGCCCTGGAGCACACCGATACGCTGCTGGGATACGTCGCGCAGCTCAAGAGCGAGCGCGACCGGCTGGTGGCCGAGCTGCGCGCCACCGGCTACGAGGTCACCGACTCGGACGCCAACTTCGTCCAGTTCGGCCGCTTCGACGACAGCCACGCCGTCTGGCAGCAGATCCTCGACCGGGGCGTCCTGGTCCGGGACAACGGCGTACCGGGATGGCTGCGGGTCTCCGCGGGAACCCCGGCAGAGAACGACGCGTTCCTCGATGCGGTACGCGAACTGAAGAAGGAGCACGACGCATGAGCCCCCGCGTAGGCCGCGTGGAACGCACCACGAAGGAAACGTCCGTGCTCGTCGAGATCAACCTCGACGGCACCGGCAAGGTCGATGTCGCCACCGGGGTCGGCTTCTACGACCACATGCTCGACCAGCTCGGCCGCCACGGCCTCTTCGACCTCACGGTCAAGACCGAGGGCGACCTGCACATCGACAGCCACCACACCATCGAGGACACCGCCCTCGCACTCGGCGCCGCCTTCAAGCAGGCCCTCGGCGACAAGGTCGGCATCTACCGCTTCGGCAACTGCACCGTCCCGCTGGACGAGTCGCTCGCCCAGGTCACCGTCGACCTCTCCGGCCGCCCCTACCTCGTGCACACCGAGCCCGAGAAGATGGCGCCGATGATCGGCGAGTACGACACGACGATGACCCGGCACATCCTGGAGTCCTTCGTCGCCCAGGCGCAGATCGCCCTGCACGTCCACGTGCCGTACGGGCGCAACGCCCACCACATCGTCGAGTGCCAGTTCAAGGCGCTCGCCCGCGCCCTGCGGTACGCCTCCGAGCACGACCCGCGCGCCGCCGGCATCCTGCCCTCCACGAAGGGCGCCCTGTGACCGGCCTCAACACCATCCTGATCGTCGTCGGCCTCTTCCTGGCAGGCGGCGTCTACTCCTTCGCGAAGCAGGGGATGCCCAAGGGCGTCATCGTGCTGCTGTCGATCGGCTCCGTGATGTGCCTGGTGGCGGGCATCCTGCGGATCCAGGGACTGTGGGACTGAGAGGCACGCTGTGACTGACCGAACGACTGGCAAGAAGAAGGTCGTCGTCTTCGACTACGGCTTCGGCAACGTCCGCTCCGCCGAGCGGGCCCTCGCCCGTGTCGGCGCGGACGTCGAGATCACCCGCGACTACGACCGCGCGATGAACGCCGACGGGCTCCTCGTCCCCGGCGTCGGCGCGTTCTCCGCCTGCATGGACGGGCTGAAGAGGGCCCGCGGCGACTGGATCGTCGGCCGCCGGCTCTCCGGCGGCCGCCCCGTCATGGGCATCTGCGTCGGGATGCAGATCCTGTTCGAGCGCGGCATCGAACACGGCGTGGAGACCGAGGGCCTGGACGAATGGCCCGGCACGGTCGGCCCCCTGAAGGCCGACGTCGTCCCGCACATGGGGTGGAACACCGTCGAGGCCCCCGAGGACTCCCGGCTCTTCGCGGGCCTGGACGCCGACGCGCGGTACTACTTCGTGCACTCCTACGCGGCGCACGACTGGTCCCTCGAAGTGACCAACGCCAAGATCCGTGCCCCCAGGATCACCTGGGCCACGCACGGCGAACGGTTCGTGGCCGCCGTGGAGAACGGCGCGCTGTGGGCCACCCAGTTCCACCCCGAGAAGTCCGGCGACGCCGGCGCCCAGCTGCTGACCAACTGGATCGAGACGCTGTAATGCCGAAGCTTGAACTGCTCCCCGCCGTCGACGTCCGCGACGGCCAGGCCGTCCGCCTCGTGCACGGCGAGTCCGGCTCCGAGACCTCCTACGGCTCCCCGCTGGAGGCCGCCCTCGCCTGGCAGCGCGCCGGCGCCGAGTGGCTGCACCTCGTCGACCTGGACGCCGCCTTCGGCACCGGCGACAACCGCGCCCTGATCGCGGAGGTCGCCGGGGCCATGGACATCAAGGTCGAGCTGTCCGGCGGCATCCGCGACGACGCCTCGCTCGCCGCCGCCCTCGCCACCGGCTGCCGCCGGGTCAACCTCGGCACCGCCGCCCTGGAGACCCCCGAGTGGGTCGCCAAGGTCATCGCCGAGCACGGCGACCAGATCGCCGTCGGCCTCGACGTCCGCGGCACCACCCTGCGCGGCCGGGGCTGGACCCGCGACGGCGGCGACCTCTACGAGACCCTCGCCCGCCTCGACGCCGAGGGCTGCGCGCGCTACGTCGTCACCGACATCGCCAAGGACGGCACCCTCCAGGGCCCCAACCTGGGCCTGCTGCGGGACGTCTGCGCGGCCACCGACCGCCCGGTCGTCGCCTCCGGCGGCGTCTCCTCCCTCGACGACCTCCGCGCCATCTCCCTCCTCGTCCCCGAAGGCGTCGAGGGCGCGATCGTCGGCAAGGCGCTGTACGCGAAGGCGTTCACGCTGGAAGAAGCCCTCAAGGCGGTCGCCGCATGACCGAATCCGCTGAGTCCACCACCGCTGCCGCCGTACGCCGGATCTCCACCGGCGCGCCCTGGGAGGAGAAGTTCGGCTACTCGCGCGCCGTCGAACTCCCCAACGGGCTCGTCCTGGTCGCCGGCTGCACCTCCGTGGTCAACGGCCAGATCTCCGCGGGCTCCCCGTACGAGCAGGCGATCACCTCCTTCGACGTCGCGTTCGCCGCGCTGGAGCAGGTGGGCCTCACCCGCGAGGACGTCGTCCGCACCCGCATGTACCTCACGCACGCCCGGGACGTGGAGGACATCGGCCGCGCCCACAAGGAGCTGTTCGACGCCGTGCGCCCGGCCGCCTCCATGATCATCGTGTCCGGCTTCGTGGACCCGAGCCTGGTCGTCGAGGTCGAGGTCGAGGCCTACCGGGGAGGCGCGGAGTGAGCCTCGCCGTACGGGTCATCCCCTGCCTGGACGTCGACGACGGCCGGGTCGTCAAGGGCGTCAACTTCCAGAATCTGCGCGACGCGGGCGACCCCGTCGAGATGGCCAAGCTGTACGACGCCGAGGGCGCCGACGAGCTGACGTTCCTCGACATCACCGCCTCCAGCGGCGACCGCGAGACGACGTACGACGTGGTCCGCCGCACCGCCGAGCAGGTCTTCATCCCGCTCACCGTCGGCGGCGGCGTCCGCACCCCGGACGACGTCGACAAGCTGCTGCGCGCCGGGGCCGACAAGGTGGGCGTCAACACCGCCGCCATCGCCCGCCCCGACCTCATCCGCGAGATCGCCGAACGCTTCGGACGCCAGGTCCTGGTGCTCTCCGTCGACGCCCGCCGCACCCCGGAGGGCACGTTCGAGGTCACCACGCACGGCGGCCGCAAGGGCACCGGCATCGACGCCGTCGAGTGGGCCCACCGGGCCGCCGAGCTGGGCGCGGGCGAGATCCTGCTCAACTCGATGGACGCCGACGGCACGAAGGACGGCTACGACACCGAGATGATCGAGGCGGTGCGGAAGCACGTCACCGTCCCCGTCATCGCCTCCGGCGGCGCGGGCCGGCTCGCCGACTTCGCCCCGGCGATCGAGGCGGGGGCCGACGCGGTGCTCGCCGCGTCCGTCTTCCACTTCGGCGACCTGCGGATCTCCGAGGTCAAGGGCGCCCTGCGGGAAGCGGGACACCCGGTCCGCTGAGCACGTAGCGGGAATCGGCGGTATCACCGGCCCATCCGAGGCCGGTGATACCGCCGATGCGTGTTCACGGCACGCGGCGTGAGAGTGGCGAGCGCCGACGGACGACGTCGGCGGCCACGCGGCGCACCCCGAGCCCCCGGACGACGGGCTTCGTGGGCCTCGCGTGGTGAGGTTCCGCCACCACCGAGAGGATCCCCCCGTGCAGCAGCACCTCCCCTCCGGCACCGTCCCCCCGCGCCCGAGCCGCCCCCGTACGCTCGCGGGTCTGCTGACCGCCGCCGCGGCCACCGCCGGTCTCCTGATGACCGCCCTGGTCCCGGGCGCCCAGGCCGCCGACAACCCCTACGAGCGCGGCCCGGCCCCCACCAACGCCTCCATCGAGGCGAGCCGCGGCTCCTACGCCACCTCGCAGACCTCCGTCTCCTCGCTCGCCGTGAGCGGGTTCGGCGGCGGCACCATCTACTACCCGTCGTCCACCGCCGACGGCACCTTCGGCGCGGTCGTCATCTCGCCCGGCTTCACCGCCTACGAGTCCTCCATCGCCTGGCTCGGACCGCGGCTGGCCTCGCAGGGCTTCGTGGTCTTCACCATCGACACCAACACCACGCTCGACCAGCCCGCCAGCCGGGGCCGCCAACTCCTCGCCGCACTGGACTACCTGACCCAGCGCAGCTCGGTGCGGACGCGGGTCGACGCCTCCCGGCTCGGGGTGATGGGCCACTCCATGGGCGGCGGCGGCAGCCTGGAAGCCGCCAAGAGCCGCACCTCGCTGAAGGCGGCGATCCCGCTGACCGGCTGGAACACCGACAAGACGTGGCCCGAACTGCGCACGCCCACGCTGATCGTCGGCGCGGACGGGGACACCGTCGCCTCCGTCGCCACGCACTCCGAGCCGTTCTACCGGTCGCTGCCCGCGTCGCTGGACAAGGCGTACCTGGAACTGCGAGGAGCCTCGCACTTCACGCCCAACACGTCCAACACCACGATCGCGAAGTACAGCATTTCGTGGCTGAAGCGCTTCATCGACAACGACACCCGCTACGAGCAGTTCCTCTGCCCGCTCCCGCAGCCGAGCCTGACCATCGCGGAGTACCGGGGCAACTGCCCGCACACCGCGTAGTCCCAGCGCCCAGGGGCCCTGCCGCGCTGTGCTCCGGCACAGCGCGGCAGGGCCCCGGCTGGGAGCGCGCACCGCACCGGGCCGTCCCCGCCCGCGCCCCGGACGCGGCGCTTCCACCCTCGCCGACACGAACGTACGGTGCCGGTGTGACCCCATCGACGACCGTGCGCAGTCCGCTCCGGCTGTACGGCCGGGACGATGAACTCGCCACCCTGAAAACCCTGTTGGCTCACCTGCGACGGGGTGACGGAGGTGCGCTCGTGCTGGCCGCGTCCCCCGGTCTCGGCCGTACGGCGCTGCTGCGCGCCGCCGCCGACGCACACCGCGCCCGGGGCCCCGTGCTGTACGCCACGGCCGACCCCGCGATGCGTTCCGTGCCCTGCGGGGGGCTGCACGCCCTGCTCGGCTCGGGCCACGCCTCCGCCGCCCCTTCGCCCGCCGCCCCGCCCCCGGTCATCACCCCCGACGCACTGGCCGGCCGGCTGCGGGAACTCGGCGCCGGGCGCCCCCTGCTGGTCTGCGTCGACGACGCGCACACCTGGGACCCGGCGTCCCGGAGCGCCCTCGCCTTCGTGGCCCGGGGACTGGGTGCGGGCAGCCGGATCGCCGTGCTCCTCTCGGCCGTCGACGGCGCGGCCTTCGCCGGGCTGCCCGCACTCCCTCTCGGGCCCCTGGAGGAAGCCGCGGCATCGGCGCTCCTGGACCGGCTGGCCTCCGGGGCGGCCCCCGGCATGGCCCCCGGTACGGCTCCCGGTACGGATGGGGTCGACCCGATCGTGCGCGCCGAGCTTCTCCGCGAGGCGGCCGGAAACCCCCGCCTGCTCGCCGGGCTCACCGGCCGCCTCACCCCGGACCAGCTCGCCGGCCGCACCCCACTGCCCTTCCCCCTGCCCGGCGCCGAAGCGGTGCTCGCCGCCCACGCCGAACGCCTCGACGGCCTCCCGGACCGGACCCGGGCCCTGCTCCTGCTCGCCGCCGCGGCCCAGGAGCACGAGCCGGACGGCGCCGGGGCGGACGCCCTGCTCCTGCTGCGCGCGGGCACCCGCGGCGGACTGCCCCGGGACTTCCTGGACCGGGCCCTGTTCGGCTCCTCCGCCACCGCCGGCCTCCTCCAACGGGCGGGCAGCCGCGTCCACTTCGCCGACCGCCTCGTCGCCCGCGCCGTGCTCCACCACGCCCCCTGGGCCCACCGCCGCGCCGCCCACGAACTGCTCGCCACTTTGCTGACGGAGACCGGCGACCGGGCCCGGGCCGCACGGACGGACGGCGCTCCGGCGGTGGCCGTGGTGACCTCTCCGGGGACCGGCACCACGCCCCCTCCGGCCGTCCCGGCCATCATCGGCGCACCGGCGGTGGCCACGACGGCCTCTCCGGGCAGCGCCCTTACGCACCCTCCGGCCGTCCCGGCTCCCGTGTCCCCGGCGGCCCAGGTTCCCGCGCCCCCGCCCGTCCCGCTCGCCGCCCTCGTCCAGCGGGCCTGCGCCGCGCCCGGACCGGATGCCGTGCTGGCCGCACGGCTCGAAGCGGCCGCCGACGCCCCCTTCCCGCACGCCGAACGCTCCGCCGCCCTGGTCCGCGCCGCCCTGCTCTCCGCCGAACCCGCGCTGCGGGCGGCCCGGTTCGCCGCGGCGGCCGAGCAGGCGGGGCTGGCGGGCGACCCGTCCCTGGCCCGGGCCCTGCTGGCCAGGACCGGGCCTCGGGCGCCCGGCGCGGCGGGGC
>NZ_NTGZ01000011.1 GCF_002551245.1 Streptomyces sp. rh34 | reverse complement strand
CCGTGATGCCGTCGATGCCGCGCCCCTGGCCGCCGAGCACCGCCAGCGCGTAGCCGCGCGCCGCCACGTCCAGGGCCGTCACCGGGCGCACCCAGGACGCACCCCGGCAGGCCGGGTCGGTGATCCGGTTCTGTGCGATCCACGCGTTGTACCCGGCGGCGAACCCGCGCATCGTCTCCTTGACGTCCCGGCTGGGACCGGCGGGCGCGGGCTCCTTGAGCAGCTTCTCCACCGTGCCGCTGTCCCGGACGCCACGGAAGTACAGGTCACTGGAGAGGTTCGTCGCCGCCGAGGAGAGGGAGTGGTCCGTGGCGGCGTCCGGGCCGAAGAACCTCGACCGCTCCCCGCGCACCGTGAGGAAGCCGTCCGCCAGCGTGCACACCTGGTCGGCGGCCTGGGCCCAACCGGTGCCGAAGCCGAGCTCCGCGTAGTCCTTCGCCACGATGTGCGGAATGCCGTACTCCGTGTACCGGATGACGGCGGAGAGACCGCCCCCGGACGGGTGTCGCGACTGCTGAGCACCGGACGCGGCGGCCGGCGGCAGCGACGCCGTCACGGTGAACAGGGCGAGACCGGCGACCCCGAGCAGTCTCAGACGCTTACGTAAGGTCAAGGTGTTCCTCCCAGCGGTGCGGGTGGCGCGGCGGCCTGACCGGACCGTCCGGACAGCCACGCGCCACTCAGCCAGGGAGCCCCGGGAACTGTCAACCGTCTGGTCGGTATCCAGCCTCTTGACCCCCGGGGGCCCGGACGCACAGGATCACGCCATGACAGGTGTACGCAGCAGCACAGTCGACGGCGTCCTCACCCGCAGCGCCCGGCGCACCCCCGAACGGACCGCCGTGCGGTACGCCGGCCGGGCCTGGACCTACCGCTCCCTGGACGCCGCCGTCTCCACGGCCGCCGCCGTCCTCACCGAGGAGCACGCCCTCGCCCCCGGCGACCGGGTGGCCGCCTACGCGCACAACTCCGACGCGTATCTGATCGGCTTCCTCGCCTGCGCACGGGCCGGTCTCGTCCACGTACCGGTCAACCAGAACCTCACCGGCGACGACCTGGCCTACCTCCTCGACCAGTCCGGCTCCTCCCTCGTGCTGACCGACCCGGACCTCGCCGCGCGGCTCCCCGCCGGGCCTCCGGTGCGGACGCTGCGCGACGCGCCCGGCTCGCTGCTCGACGCCCTGGAGACGGAACGGGCGTTCACCCCGCGGCGCCCGCCCGCCTCCGACGACCTGGTGCAGCTCCTGTACACCTCCGGGACCACGGCGCTGCCCAAGGGCGCGATGATGACGCACGGGGCCCTGGTCCACGAGTACGTCAGCGCGATCACCGCGCTCGGCCTCGCCGCGAACGACCGGCCCGTGCACTCCCTGCCGCTCTACCACTCGGCCCAGATGCATGTGTTCCTGCTGCCGTATCTGGCGGTCGGCGCGGAGAACACCATCCTGGACGCCCCGGACGCCGCCACGATCTTCGACCTCGTCGAAGCCGGCCTGGCCGACAGCCTGTTCGCCCCGCCCACCGTCTGGATCGGCCTCGCCAACCACCCGGAGTTCGCCACCCGCGACCTCGCCGGACTGCGCAAGGCGTTCTACGGGGCCTCGATCATGCCCGTGCCCGTCTTGGAGCGACTGCGCGAACACCTCCCGCACCTGGCCTTCTTCAACTGCTTCGGCCAGAGCGAGATCGGCCCCCTGGCCACCGTGCTGGGCCCCGACGAGCACGAGGGCCGGATGGAGTCCTGCGGCCGGCCGGTCCTCTTCGTGGAGGCCCGGGTCGTCGACGAGAAGGGCGAGGAGGTCCCCGACGGCACCCCCGGCGAGGTCGTCTACCGTTCGCCCCAACTGTGCTCCGGCTACTGGGACAAGCCCGAGGAGACGGCGGACGCCTTCCGTGACGGCTGGTTCCACTCCGGCGACCTCGCCGTCCGCGATGCCGAGGGCTACCTCACCGTCGTCGACCGGGTCAAGGACGTCATCAACTCCGGTGGCGTCCTCGTCGCCTCCCGCCAGGTCGAGGACGCCCTCTACACCCACCCCGCCGTCGCCGAGACCGCCGTCGTCGGCCTTCCCGACGACCGCTGGATCGAGGCCGTCACCGCCGTCGTCGTCCTGCGCGGCGAGGCGGGCGAGAGTGAACTCATCGCCCACGCCCGCGAGAGGCTCACCGCCTTCAAGGCGCCCAAGCGCGTCGTGTTCGTGGAGTCGCTCCCGCGCAACGCCAGCGGGAAGATCCTCAAGCGGCAACTGCGGGACGAGCTGGCCTGAACCGGCGGCTTCCCTACCGTCCTCCTCCACGCGACGACGCCGGTGCGGCAACATGACGCGACCCCTCAGGGCGCGTCCGGGGCCGTGCCGGATTCCCGCAGATCCACGATCCGCCGGATCTTGCCCACCGAACGTTCCAGCGACTCCGGGTCCACGATCTCGACCCCCACCGACACCCCGACACCGTCCTTCACCGCCGCCGCGATGGCCAGGGCGGCCTTCTCCCGGTCGGCCGCCGTGGCGCCCGTCCGCGCCTCCGCCCGGACGGTGAGCGCGTCGAGCCGCCCCTGCCGGGTCAGCCGCAGCTGGAAATGCGGAGCGACGGCAGGCGTACGGAGGACGATCTCCTCGATCTGGGTGGGGAAGAGGTTCACCCCCCGCAGGATCACCATGTCGTCGCTGCGTCCGGTGACCTTCTCCATCCGGCGGAACGTCCGCGCCGTCCCCGGCAGCAGCCGCGTCAGGTCCCGGGTACGGTAACGGATCACGGGCATCGCCTCCTTGGTCAGCGAGGTGAAGACCAGCTCCCCCTCCTCGCCGTCGGGAAGCACCTCACCGGTGAGCGGGTCCACGACCTCCGGGTAGAAGTGGTCCTCCCAGATGTGCAGCCCGTCCTTCGTCTCCACGCACTCCTGCGCGACCCCCGGGCCCATCACCTCGGAGAGCCCGTATATGTCGACCGCGTCGATGGCGAACCGGTCCTCGATCTCCCGGCGCATCCCCTCGGTCCACGGCTCCGCGCCGAAGATCCCGACCTTCAGGGACGTCGAACGCGGATCGACGCCCTGCCGCTCGAACTCGTCCAGCAGCGTCAGCATGTACGACGGCGTGATCATGATGATCTCGGGCCGGAAGTCCTGGATCAACCGGACCTGGCGCGCGGTCATGCCCCCGGACGCGGGGATCACCGTGCAGCCGAGCCGCTCCGCCCCGTAGTGCGCCCCGAGCCCGCCGGTGAACAGCCCGTACCCGTACGCCACATGGACCTTGTGACCGGGCCGCCCGCCCGCCGCCCGGATCGAACGGGCCACCACGTCCGCCCAGGTGTCCAGGTCCCGTTCGGTGTACCCGACGACCGTCTGACGTCCGGTCGTGCCGCTGGAGGCGTGGATCCTGCGCACCTCGTGTTCCGGCACGGCGAACATCCCGAACGGGTAGTTGTCCCGCAGATCAGCCTTCACGGTGAACGGGAACCGGGCCAGATCGGCGAGCGTCCGGCAGTCGTCGGGTCGCAGCCCCGCGCTGTCGAAGGCGTCCCGGTAGAAGGGGACGGCGTCGTACGCGTGGCGCAGCGTGGACCGGAGCCGCTTCAGTTGCAGGGCCTCCAGTTCGCCACGGCCGAGCCGTTCCGCCGCGTCCAGCATGGCCGTCATCAGGACCCTTCCTTCCGAAACAGGCGACCGACAGGTGGCGAACGGGCCGCGAGGGGGAGGCGACCGATCATTCGGTCGATCTTCCTGGGAGCAGTAATGCAGGCGGCCGGGGGTGCTGGCAAGAGGCGCGCGGTGTTCGCGGCGGATCAGCCCGCGGCGAAGTCCGGTGCGCTCGCTCACCGCTTCCTGTTCGGATGGGGAGCATGCGGATCTTCGCCGCGCACGACACGACCCCGCTCGCCTGTCACCTGGTGGGGGAGGGGGAGCCGCTGATCGGCGATCCGGTCGTTCGGACTGGCCTGACCCGGCCGGGAGCGGCCAAGCCCACCGGCGACGGATGTTGTCGCGCCGTCGCCGATGGAAGATCCTGAAGAGCGCGGCGGTACGGGACGGGGCCGCGCGGAACGAAAGAGGGGCGGCGTGTGCTGACCGAAGCGGTATTCCGGACCGATGCCCTTCAGCGGAGCGACCGGTTCGCCGGCTGGCAGCAGTGCGTGAACAACGTCATCGCGCCCATGGAGATCACCAGTCCGCACGCCGACGACTTCTGGGCCGACCACCGGCTCCTGCGCGTCGAGGACACCCTGCTGTGGCCCGTCCGTCTGCAGGCGTCCCGCTACCGGCGTACGCCCCGGCTGATCAGACAGTCCGACCCGGGTCTGCTCCACATGACGCTGGTCCGGCCCGGCAGCGGGGCCCTGCACGTCGAACAGGGCGGGCTGCGCAGTACGGTCGAAACACACGACCTCTATGTCCTCGACATGTCCAGGCCCTGTGACGTCCGGACCGCCGACGAGCCGATCGTGGGGGTGGGGGTGGACCTCCCCCGATCGCTGTTGCCCCTTCCGGCGAGCGTGCCCCTGGACGACGTGCTGGGCCGGCGGCTCTCCGGCCGGCACGGCTTCGGCGCGCTGCTCACCCACTTCGTCACCCATCTGGTGGACCCGGCGGACGTCTACGGTCCCGCCGACGCGGCCCGGCTGCACCGGGTCCTGCTCGATCTGGCGGCCGGACTGCTCGCCGGTGGGCTCGACCGGGAGACGGCACTGTCACCGGAGGCCCGTACCCGCAACCTCGTCCTGACCATCCGCTCCTTCATCGGCGGCAACTTCCACGACCCCCGGCTCACCCCGGCGGCCGTCGCCGCCGCGCACCACATATCGACCCGGCACCTGCACCGGCTGTTCCAGCAGGAGGGCACCACGGTGGCCGCCCTCATCCGGAACCGACGCCTCGAACGGGCCCGCCGGGACCTCGCCGACCCCCGCCTCCTCGACACACCGGTGCAGACGATCGCCGCGCGGTGCGGCTTCCGCGCGCCCGCCCACTTCAGCCGTGTGTTCAGAGCCGCCCAGGGCATGTCACCCAGTGACTACCGGCACGCCAGGTTCCGGGAGCGGACAGAGCCGGTGCGCTGAGCGGCCGGGGACACGGTCCGTGTCTCGGCGCTGCGCTCCGGATCATCCCGTGTCAGCGGCGAACCGACCTTGCTCACAACCCCGTTCGAACAGGAAGGTGCGGTGGTGTGGGGTCGGGCGCACGGCGCACCCCCGTGGCACCGGGCATCCCGACGCCCATCAGTCTGCGGATCTCTTCCCGCTCTGTCCTTGACGATAGGCGACGGGGCGTTGACGATCAGTGCCGGGGCGGCTCCCCCGCAGCGGTATCCCCGTACCGAGGGCCCCGGAGCGGTCCGTCAGCTCCGCTCGACCCCCGCCGCCACCGCCTTCGCCCACCGGTAGTCCGCCTTGCCGCTCGGCGAGCGCTGGATCCGGTCGGCGAGCACCAGCGCGCGGGGGATCTTGTAGCCGGCGAGCCGGGTCCGGCAGTGCGCCTGCACCCCCTCCAGGGTCAACGCCTCCGCGTCCTTCCGCAGTTGGACCACGGCGGCGACCCGGTTGCCCCAGCGTTCGTCGGGTACGCCCGCGACGAGCGCGTCGTACACGTCCGGATGGGACTTGAGCGCCTGCTCGACCTCCTCCGGATACACCTTCTCGCCCCCGGTGTTGATGCACTGGGAGCCCCGGCCGAGCACGGTGACGATGCCGTCCGCGTCCACGGTCGCCATGTCGCCCAGCAGCACCCACCGCTCCTCGCCCCTGCGGAAGAAGGTGTCGGCGGTCTTGGCCGGGTCGTTGTAGTAGCCGAGCGGGACATGCCCGCGCTGGGCGATACGGCCCGGCTCCCCGGGTGCCACCGGCTCGTACGTCACCGGATCGACCACGGCCGTACGGGTGTTGACCCGCACCCGGAAGCCCCTCTCCGGTCCCGCGTCGGCGGTGGCCGTACCGTTGAAACCGGACTCCGAGGAGCCGAAGTTGTTCAGCAGCATCACGGTCGGCACGAGCGCCTGGAACTCCGCCCGCACCGAGTCCGACATGATCGCTCCGGAGCTGGAGACGGAGAACAGCGAGGAGCAGTCCGTCCCGCGAAGCGGCCCCTTCAGACAGTCGATCAGCGGGCGCAGCATCGCGTCGCCGACCAACGACACACTGGTGACCTTCTCCCTCTCGATCGTCCGCAGTACCTCCTCGGGCACGAACTTGCGGTGCACGACGACGCGTTGGCCGAAGTTGAACCCGATGAACGCGGTCAGCGTGGAGGTCCCGTGCATCAACGGCGGGGTGGGGAAGAAGGTGATCCCGTCGCCGCCCGCGGCGACCCGCTCCGCCAGCTCCCGCGGCGCCTTCACCGGCTCCCCGGTCGGTGCTCCGCCGCCCAGACCCGAGAAGAACAGGTCCTCCTGACGCCACATCACCCCCTTCGGCATCCCGGTCGTGCCGCCGGTGTAGATGATGAACTGGTCGTCGGCGGAGCGGGGGGCGAAGCCGCGCCCGGCCTCGCCCAACGCCTCCGCCTCGGTGAACGGCACGAACGGCACGGCCGGGGGAGCGGCGGGGTCGGGCCCCACCCGGACGAGATGGCGCAGGCCGGGGGCCTGCGGGGCGGCCGCCGCGACCCGCTCGTCGAACTCGCTGTCGAAGACCAGCGCCGCCAGGTCGGCGTCCCGGTAGAGGTAGACCAACTCGTCCTTGACATAACGGTAGTTGACGTTCACCGGGACGATCCGGGCCTTGAGGGCCCCCAGGACCGTCTGGAGGTATTCGACCCCGTTGTAGAGGTGCAGCCCCAGGTGCTCGCCCGGCCGGATCCCCGCGTCGATCAGGTGGTGGGCGATCCGGTTGGCGGCGGCGTCCAGCTCCGCGTACGTGAGCCGCCGCTCCGCGCCCGTACCGGGATGATCGACGTACAGGAGCGCCTCGCGGTCGGGTACCGCGTCGACGACCGACTCGAACAGGTCGGCAAGGTTGTACTCCACCGTTCCTCCTGACCCCGGGTGACTGGCGACTCGGCCGTCATTAGAGCGCCGGGCGGCACAAGTGGGAAGGGGTGGCGCGGAACCAATCTGACGAGCTGTCAGAAATCTATTGAACTGCGTCCCCTCCTCCTGCAACCTGTTCCAGGTCTGGAGAACAGGAGTCGGTCATGGGCGGTACGGAACACCTCACCGTGCGGCGCGAAGGCGCCACGCTGGTGCTCACCTTGAACAGACCACAGGCCAGGAACGCGTTATCGCTGCCGATGCTCGTCGGCCTGTACGACGGCTGGCTCGCGGCCGACGCGGACGATACGGTCCGCTCCGTCGTCCTGACCGGCGCGGGCGGCGCGTTCTGCGCTGGCATGGACCTCAAGGCCCTGGCGGGCGGAGGATTGGAGGGGGAGGAGTACCGGGAGCGGATGACGGCCGACCCGGACCTCCACTGGAAGGCGATGCTGCGCCACCACCGCCCGCGCAAACCGGTGATCGCCGCCGTGGAGGGTCCCTGTGTCGCGGGCGGCACCGAGATCCTCCAGGGCACCGACATCCGCGTGGCCGGAGCGGGAGCCATCTTCGGGCTCTTCGAGGTCCGCCGCGGCCTCTTCCCGATCGGCGGCTCCACGGTCCGGCTGCCCCGTCAGATCCCCCGCACCCACGCCCTCGAAATGCTCCTCACCGGGCGCCCGTACACCGCCGACGAGGCCGCCGCCATCGGGCTCATCGGCAGGGTCGTGCCCGACGGAACCGCACTGGAGGAGGCCCTCGTCGTCGCCGAGCGGGTCAACGCGTGCGGGCCGCTCGCCGTCGAGGCCGTCAAGGCCTCGGTCTACGAGGGCGCGGAGCTGGCCGAGAGCGAGGCGCTGGCCGCCGAACTCAAGCGCGGCTGGCCCGTGTTCGCCACCGAGGACGCCAAGGAGGGCGCACGCGCCTTCGCCGAGAGGCGCCCGCCCGTCTACCGGCGCGCCTGAGCGCTGGGCGCGCGGCTCCTCAGCCCCCAGTCCTCTCAGCAAGGAGGCAACAGCCATGTCCGACGTCCTCAGCGCCCCGCTGGTGGTCGCATTCCCCTTCACCCGCTCGCTCGGGCCCGTCCAGAGCGCCTTCCTCACCGGACTGCGCGAACGCACCGTCCTCGGCGTCCGCACGGAGGACGGCACGGTGCTCGTGCCGCCCGTGGAGTACGACCCCGTCACCGCGAACGAGATCCGCGACCTCGTCGAGGTCGCCCCCACCGGCACCGTCACCACCTGGGCCTGGAACCCGGACCCGCGCCGCGACCAGCCGCTCGGCACCCCTTTCGCCTGGGTGCTCGTCCGCCTCGACGGGGCCGGCACCGCGCTCCTGCACGCACTCGACGCGCCCGGCCCGGACGCCGTGCGCACCGGGATGCGCGTCCGCATCCGCTGGGCCGAGACGCGCACCGGAGCCATCACCGACATCGCTTGCTTCGAGCCGTACGACGGCGAGCCCGGCAGCCCCGAACCCGCTCCGCACACCGGGGAGTTCGTCGACCCCGTCACCGACATCGTCACCCCGGCCCGCCTCGACTACGTCCACACCCCGGGCCGCGCCCAGAGCGCCTACCTCACCGCCCTCGAAAGCCACCGCACCGTCGGCGAACGCTGCCCCGCCTGCCGCAAGGTCTACGTCCCGCCGCGCGGAGCCTGCCCCACCTGTGGGGTCGCCACCGCCGAACAGGTCGAGGTCGGCCCGCGCGGCACGGTCACCACTTTCTGCGTCGTCAACATCAAAGCGAAGAATCTCGACATCGAAGTCCCGTACGTCTACGCCCACATCGCCCTCGACGGCGCCGACCTCGCCCTGCACGGACGCATCGCCGGAATCCCGTACGACCAGGTGCGTATGGGACTGCGCGTCGAGCCCGTCTGGACCGGTGCCGGTCAGGGGTCCCGCCACCCCGACCACTACCGGCCCACCGGGGAGCCCGACGCCGACTACGACACGTACAAGGAGCTGGTGTAGATGCGAGACGTGGCCATCGTCGCCTTCGCCCAGACCTCGCACCGGCGGCGCACCGACGAACTCTCCGAGGTCGAGCTGCTGATGCCCGTCCTCCACGAGGTCCTGGGCACGACCGGCCTCAAGGCGAACGAGATCGGGTTCACCTGCTCCGGCTCCGCCGACTACCTCGCGGGGCGGGCGTTCTCCTTCACCATGGCGCTCGACGGCGTCGGCGCCCACCCGCCCATCTCCGAGTCCCATGTCGAGATGGACGGGGCCTGGGCGCTGTACGAGGCCTGGGTGAAGATCCAGACCGGCGAGGCGGACACCGCGCTCGTCTACTCCTACGGAAAGTCATCGCCCGGCCGGGTCCGCGACGTCCTCACCCGCCAGCTCGACCCCTACTACCTCGCCCCGCTGTGGCCGGACTCCGTCGCGCTCGCCGCCCTCCAGGCGCGGGCCCTCATCGACGCGGGAGCCACCGACGAACCCGCCCTCGCCGAGGTCGCCGCCCGCAACCGCACCGCCGCCGTCGGCAACCCGCACGCCCAGCTCACCGGCGACGTCCCCGCCGGCGACTACCTCGTGCGGCCCCTGCGCACCGGCGACTGCCCGCCCATCGGCGACGGCGCGGCCGCCGTGGTCCTCGCCGCCGGGGACACCGCCCGCGCCCTGTGCGCGCGGCCCGCCTGGATCCGGGGCATCGACCACCGCATCGAGGCGCACGGCCTCGGCGTCCGCGACCTGACCGACTCGCCCTCCGCGCGGCTCGCCGCGGAGCGCGCCGGAGCCTTCGAACGACCCGTCGACACAGCCGAGTTGCACGCGCCGTTCACCTCGCAGGAGGTCGTCCTGCGCAAGGCCCTCGGGCTCGGCGACGACGTCCTCGTCAACCCCTCAGGCGGTGCGCTCGCCGCCAACCCCGTGATGGCCGCCGGACTGATCCGGATCGGCGAGGCCGCCGCCCGCGTCCACCGGGGCGAGTCCGATCGGGCGCTCGCGCACGCCACCTCCGGTCCCTGCCTGCAGCAGAACCTGGTCGCCGTTCTGGAAGGGGAGAGCGCTCATGCCTAAGGAGCCCGTCGCCGTCGTCGGCATCGGCCAGACCAAGCACGTCGCCGCCCGGCACGACGTGTCCATCGCCGGACTGGTCCGCGAGGCCGCCGTCCGGGCCCTGGAGGACGCCGGGCTGACCTGGGGCGACATCGACGCCGTCGTGATCGGCAAGGCGCCCGATTTCTTCGAGGGCGTCATGATGCCGGAGCTCTACCTCGCCGACGCCCTCGGCGCCGTCGGCAAGCCCATGCTCCGCGTCCACACGGCGGGCTCGGTCGGCGGCTCCACCGCGCTGGTCGCCGCCAACCTCGTCGCCGCCCGTGTGCACCGCACCGTCCTCACTCTCGCCTTCGAGAAGCAGTCCGAGTCCAACGCCATGTGGGGCCTCTCCCTGCCCGTCCCCTTCCAGCAGCCGCTGCTGGCCGGCGCGGGCGGATTCTTCGCCCCGCACGTGCGGGCCTACATGCGGCGCACCGGGGCGCCCGACGAGGTCGGATCGCTCGTCGCGTACAAGGACCGCCGCAACGCGCTGAAGAACCCCTACGCGCACCTCCACGACCACGACATCACCCTGGAGAAGGTCCGGGCCGCCCCCATGCTCTGGGACCCCATCCGCTATTCCGAGACCTGCCCCTCCTCCGACGGGGCCTGCGCCATGATCCTCACCGACCGCGACGGCGGGGCCCGCTCGCCCCACCCGCCGGCCTGGGTGCACGGCGGGGCGATGCGGAGCGAGCCGACCCTGTTCGCGGGCAAGGACTTCGTCTCCCCGCGGGCCGGCAAGGACTGCGCGGCCGACGTCTACCGGCAGGCCCGGATCACCGACCCGCGCCGGGAGATCGACGCCGTCGAGATGTACGTGCCGTTCTCCTGGTACGAGCCGATGTGGCTGGAGAACCTCGGCTTCGCCGACGAGGGCGAGGGCTGGAAGCTCACCGAGGCGGGCGTCACCGAACTCGACGGCGACCTCCCCGTCAACCCCTCGGGCGGTGTGCTGTCCACCAATCCGATCGGCGCGTCCGGCATGATCCGCTTCGCCGAGGCGGCCCTCCAGGTGCGGGGGAGGGCCGGGGACCACCAGATCGACGGGGCCACCAGGGCGCTCGGACACGCCTACGGCGGAGGGGCGCAGTTCTTCGCCATGTGGCTCGTCGGAGCGGAGCCCCCGCCCGGCTGAGGGAGCGCGGCGGGCCCGGTCCCGCGGGGCCCGGGCCCGGCTCCGCGACGTGAGCCGGGACACGTAACATGGCAGCATGTCCTTCCTCCGCCGCCGTAGCGCCGCAACACCCGCGGGCCCGGACTTCGACGTCCTGGCCATGGATCCCGGGGACTGGCCCGGCAACCTCGGCGCCGGTCTGCTCCCCGCCCCCGACGGCAGCTGTCAGGGCGTCTTCCTCCGGTACGACCTGTACGGCGGCCGGGGCCCGGCGATGATCATCGGCAATCTTCCGGAAGGCTCGCCCGCCCGCGAGACCGAGGAGGGCCAGGTCCCCTTCGAGGTGGCCCAACTGCTCCTCGCCCTGGAGAACGACGAGCCGATCGAGGTCGTCAGCTCCGAGGACGTCCCCGTCATGCAGGGCGACAACCTGCTGATCGTCCGCCGCGTCAAGCTCTCCGAGAGCCGTATCGCCTGCGTCCAGTTCGACCGCAGCGACGGCGTCCTCGTGACCATCGCCAGCTGGGACCGGCCGATCACCGACGACCTGTACACCCTGCTCAAGCCGCTGCCCGCAGAACTGTTCCAGCAGGGCTGAAACGTCCCTGCGCAAGGCCGTCCGGATCCGTCCGGGCGGCCTTTTCCGTTGTCCGGGGAGGCTATCCGGCCATTCTTCGGACCTGGACGGGAGGCGGCCCGGGGGAGGGCTAGAGTAAAAACGAAACGACTGTTCAAATTGTAGCGACCGTTCAATTCTGGCGGTCGTTCCCCGCGAACGGTCGCCCGTACGTCCGCCTTCCGGAGGTCCACGCATGGCCAACCCCTATGCCGTCCTGTTCAGGACGCCCGGATCGAGGGCTTTCACCGCCGCCGGGTTCGTCGCCCGCATGCCCCTGTCCATGGCGGGCATCGGCATCATCGCGATGGTGTCCCAGATGCGCGGTGACTACGGCCTCGCCGGAGCCGTCTCCGCCACCTTCACCCTGTCCATGGCCCTCTGCGGTCCGCGGATCTCCCGGGCGGTCGACCGCCGGGGCCAGAGCCGGGTGCTGCCGCCCGTCGCCGGGCTGAGCGTGATGGCGCTCGGCGCGCTGCTGCTCTGCGCCCGGTACGACGCCCCCGCCTGGACCCTGTTCTGCTGCGCGGCGGTGGCCGGCGCGATGCCCAACATGGCGGCGATGGTGCGCGCCCGCTGGACGCACGCCCTCAAGGGCTCCGACCGGCTGCACAGCGCCTACTCGCTCGAATCGGTCATCGACGAGCTCACCTTCGTCGTGGGCCCCGCGCTCTCGGTGGCCCTGTGCACCGCGCTGTTCCCCGAGGCCGGGCCGCTGGTCGCCGGGGTCCTGCTGATCCTCGGCGTCCTCATGTTCGTCCCCCAGAAGCGCACCGAGCCCCCGGTGGCCCGTGCGGCCCACGGCCACCCGCGAGGCGGTTCGGCGATCCGTGGCGGAGCGCTCCGCCTGCTGGCCCTCACGCTCGTGGCCGGCGGCGCCATCGTCGGCACCATCGACGTCGTGAGCGTCTCCTTCGCCGAGCAGCAGGGCTCGCCCGCCGGCGCCGGCATCGTCCTCTCGGTCTACGCGGCCGGCTCCGCCGTCGCCGGTCTGGTCTTCGGGACCCTCAGGCTCACGACGCCGCTGCCCCGGCTGCTCGTCCTCGGCACCGCCGGGACGGCGCTCACGACCCTCCCCCTGCTGCTCGTCGGGGACCTCGTCACGCTGGCCGCCGCCGTCGTCCTCCCGGGGCTCTTCTTCGCGCCTACCATGATCGTGGTGATGGGGCTGGTGGAGCGGACGGTGCCACCCGCCGCACTCACCGAGGGCATGACCTGGGCCATCACCGGCCTCAGCGTGGGTGTCGCGTCCGGGGCCGCGGTGTCGGGAGCGGTCGTCGACCGCTTCGGTCCCGGCGGTGGCTTCGTCGTCGCCGTCGCCGCGGGCGCGGCCGCTCTGCTGACGGCGTCGTACGCCCGGCGTCCGCTGGAGCGGAGTCTCCAGGAGCGTGCGGACCGCGACGCCGAGGAGTCGACCGAGGAACAGGTCGAGGCCCCCGGAAGGTCCGCGCACTGACGGACCGGAGCCGAAGCCAGCCCGCCGCCCCACCCGCCACGACGCCCGGAGGCACCGTGCACGCACCGCAGACCGACGGACGCCTGCTCAAAGGCGAGCGACGGAAGGAGGAACTCATCGAGGCCACGCTCCAGGTGGTCGCCCGGGAAGGAGTCGCCGGCGTCAGTCACCGGGCGGTCGCGCGCGAGGCGGGCCTGCCCGCCACCGCCGCCGCCTACCACTTCACGAGCATCGACGACCTGCTCGTCGCCGCGCTCACCCGCTGCATGGAGCAGGACGCGCAGCGCATGCTCCGGCTGGCCGGGGAGGCCGACGGCGGCCCCGAGGGCATCACCGCGTTGGCGGAGCTGATGGCGAAGGTCGTCGAAGGCCCCGGACGGCTGCTCGCGGAGTACGAGCTGTACCTGCTCGCGGCCCGCCGCCCGGAGTTGCGCGGTCCCACCCGGCACTGGCTGGAGGCCGTCGCCGCGTACGGCCGACGCTACACCGACGACCCGGTCCGGGTGCGGGTGCTCAAGGGCGTGATCGACGGCCTGCTGCTCCAGGGGCTGCTGACCGACACCCCGCCGACGGCGGCGGAGTTCGAGGCCGTGCTCCGGCACGTCCTGCTCTGAGCCCCCGCCCGGCCGGTTCCGCCACCGGTCGCGGCCCGCCGTGCGTTCCTCCGGACGGCGGGCCGCGGCCTCGCGAACTACACCGGGCTGCCCGCCAGTTGGGCCACCAACCGGGTCACCTGCGCCGCGGACGTACCCAGGCCCGTGGGGCCGCTGAGGTGCCAGGGCGCGCCGTGACCGCGCCGCAGGTCCTCCTCGCGGTAGCGGCGGCAGCCCCGGTGCCAGATCAGAATCCCCGCGATCCAGTGCTCGAGCTCCCGCACATAGCCCGCCAGGATCTCCCGCGCCTCGGCGTCCAGGGCGAAGTCGTCGTACAGCACCGGGAGTTCGACCTCGGCGACATGCAGGAACTGCCGCAGCCGCGAGTTCATCAGGTCGTGCACGATCGCCACGCCTGTCGGATAGTCGACGCCGAAGAAGTTCTGCACGACCAGGACGCCGTTGTGCACCTCGCCCTCGTACTCGATCTCCTTCTGGTACGAGAACAGGTCGTTCATCAGGCACGCGTAGTCCGCCGCCGCGTTCTCCAGGGAACGCATCGGACCGCTGCGGTAGACCTCGTCCGGGACCTTCCTGCCGTGCCCGAGCCGGCACAGGCTCATCGTCAGGTCCGAACCGAACGTCGCCCGCCGCATCTCCACGTA
This sequence comes from Streptomyces sp. rh34, assembly GCF_002551245.1. Lineage (GTDB taxonomy): Bacteria > Actinomycetota > Actinomycetes > Streptomycetales > Streptomycetaceae > Streptomyces. The sequence goes on along the minus strand of NZ_NTGZ01000011.1, from coordinate 46,647 downwards.
GTCCACCGGGTCGGGGATACGGTTCTGCGCCTGGTTCGCCAGCTCCCACAGCCAGCTCGCGGTCATCGACTCGATCGCGGTCCGGAAGGTGCGCCGCCCGCCCGGGTCCATCGGACCGGCCGTCCTGCGCCACAGGTCGCCCAGGCTCCGCTCCAGGGCGTTCACCGGCTCCGGCGTCCCCTCGCCGTCCAGCGGCATGAACAGCGACAGCCGCTCGTTGGCCAGCCGCGCCCCCGCCAGGTCCCGGGTCCGCCCGTGCACGACCGGGAACCAGTCGTCCCCGTACGTCCCCCAGGCCAGCCACCCCGAGGACAGGTCCAGTTCGTCCGGGGTCGCGTCCGGATCCAGCCCCGCCGCGCACAGCGGCAGGTCGATCGCGATGAGCCGCTCCTCGTCCCAGATGTGCGAACCCGGTACGCCCGGCTGGGCCTCCAGGATGCCCATCCGCCGCGCCCAGTCGACGATCCGGACCCGGGCCCCCTCCAGATGCGGGCTCAGCGTCGTCCCGAACGGCAGGTCGAAGTCCGGCAGCAGCGAGGGGCCCACGTGCTGGTACGGCACATGGCTCTGGCTCCGGGCACGCGCGGTCTCCGAGCGGAGCGTGAACCTGATGGAGGCGGCGGACATGCCGAAGCCGACGACGGCCTCGCCCGCGCCGCCGCCGTTCATGTAGCGACTGGAGCGCATATGCCATTCGTGGCCGCCGGACTGCCAGTCCTGGAGCCCCTTGACGTACGCCAGCACGGCGGCGGTCTGCGCCGGGTCAAGGCCCTTCTCGGCGCAGAGCGGGCCGAGTTCGGTCAGGGCGGTGTTCTCGAACTGCTGGAGCCGTGAGGTCAGCAGGTCGTTGACCGCCTCGGCGGCCTCCTGCGTGGAGCACCCGAGGAACTTCTCCATCACCAGTACGCCGTTGCTGTTCTCCCCCTCGTCCTCCACCTCACGCTGGTAGGAGAAGAGGTCGTTGCGCAGATGCACACCGTCGGAGAACGCGTCCCGCAGCACCCGCAGCGGGCGGGCGTCGGCGACCGACGCGGGCACCTCGGCGTTCGCCGCGTACTCCACCAGACCGGCGGACCAGGGCGCGCCGCCCACCTTGCGGCGCATCTCGATGTACTCGACGGGGTTCGCGATGCGGCCCTCGTGGATGTTGGCCAGCTCCCACAGGGACTCGTTGAGGAGGTTCTCCGTCGCCTCCGCGAACCGGGCCCGCCAGGCGTCCGACATCGAAGGCACCGTGCGCGCCCACAGATCGGCGAGCCCCGCCTCGACGGGGTTCGAGGGCTTGGGCGTCGGGGCGCCGCGCTCCATCGGCATGAAGGCGGGCAGACGGTCCAGATACCGCTTGCCGCCCTCCCGGTCGGGCGTGCGCTTGAACAGTTCCAGGAAGTGGTCGTCGAAGAAGAAGACCCACACGTACCAGTCGGTGACCAGGGAGAGCGCCTCGGCCGAGCAGTCGGGGTGCGTGTAGGCGCACAGGAGGGCGTAGTCGTGCGCCTCCAGGTCCTTCTCCTCCCAGATGCCGGATCCCTCCAGCATCCCCATGGAGCGGGCCCACGCCCGGGTGTGCGTGCGTGCCGCCTCCACATGAGGGTTGAGCCGCGCCGGATACGGAACATAGAAGTCCGGCAGTGAGAAGGGCTGTGCCATGTGCGTCAGGCCTTTCCAGAAGCCTCCGCGCGGGAAAACGCGCGGACCGGTGGTGTCCGCGCAGCACTACCCTTCGGCCATACGGAGCACGCACGACGGCGATTAGTCACATAATCGCGGCGTTGGTGCGTGCTCGGAAGGCGGTCGTTCGGAAGTCGGTCGCTCAGTAGGCGGAGTCGACGTTGTCGATCGAGCCGTACCGGTCCGCGGCGTAGTTGGCGGCGGCGGTGATGTTGGCGACCGGGTCGGTGAGCTTCTTCGGGGTGCCCTTGACGTGGTAGGCGTCGAAGGTGGGCTGGATCACCTGGAGGAGACCCTTGGAGGGAATGCCGTTCCGCGCGTTGATGTCCCAGTCGTTGACGGCGTTCGGGTTGCCGCTGGACTCGCGCATGATGTTGCGGTGCAGCCCCTCGTAGGAGCCGGGGATGTTCTTCTTCTTCATGATGTCGAGCGACTCGCGGATCCAGCCGTCGAGGTTGTTCGCGAACTTCTTGGGCGTGACGGCCTTGCGCTCGGTGGAGCGGTTGGCGGCCTGGGTCTCGGAGCGCGCCTCTTCGGCGTCCTTCTCCGCGGTCGCCTTGCGGGCGGCCAGGGCCTTCTTCGCGGCGGCTTCCTTGGCGGCGGTCTCCTGGGCGGCCTTCTTGGCCGCCGCGTCCTTCGCCGTGGGGATGCCCGCGGCGGCGACCGGCTCCACGGAGACGGAGGACCGGGTCGCCGTGGTCTGCGCTTCGCTCGGGGCGCCGGTGGCGGCTATGGCGGTGACGGAACCGGCCGCGACGAGCACGGCGGTGGCGATCTTGTGCGAGCGGGTGATGCGCAGGGTGGAGATGCGGGGCATGCGTGAGCTCTTCCTATGGGGGACGGGCTTCGCGGCCTTCGCGCCGCGTCGGCGGGAACCGGGTGTCCGGGCCGCGATCGTCGATGGGTGATCGACGTCGACTCGTACTCGGTGCTTGCCGGGATCCATGGTTAGCGCGCACCGACATAGGAAGCAATGACCGCCTTTACTACTCTTCATCGTGAGATGCCAATTTATGAGCCATTTGGGCGGTTCGTTACGCCGCACGGGAGGGCTCGCGCCTACTACCGGAGGCCGTAGGTGACGTGGGTCTCGTGGCGGGCCTCACCCGCGGGGGACCCCGGGGCGGCACAGGGTCAACGCCCGGTCACGGGGAGACACGGCACGGAAGGGGCTCTCATGGCCGCCGTGCGGAGCATCGGCGGCTTCGGCCCGGGAGGGTCGGCGTCAGCTCGGCCGGGAGGCGGCGGGCAGACCTCGCAACGCACAACAGCGCGCCGCGGGACCGGTGTGTCGGCACCGGTCCCGCAGCGCGCTTCTTCACAGTGGTCTCATCACTGTGGTTCTCGGCAGGCGGGCCGTTCGCCCGCGTCGTCCTCCCGTCTCAGCGTGTGCCCACCGCGGCCCGCACGGCCCGCCGCGCCATGGCGCAGTCGTCGTGCAGCCTCCGCAGCAGCAGCCGCTGCTCCTCGCCCGAGGAGAGTGCGCCGGGCCGGTCGGCCCCCGCCCCGGGCGCCTCGCGCATGGTGCGCTGGACCGCCGTCTCGTAATTGCGGATCTCGCGGGTCAGCACCAGCATCAGGTTCACCAGGAACGCGTCCCGCGCGGCCGGCCCCCTGGCCTGGGCCAGCTGGCTGATCTGGCGTCGCGCCACCGGGGCGTCACCCAGCACCGCCCACAGCGTCGCCAGGTCGTACCCCGGGAGATACCAGCCGGCGTGCTCCCAGTCGACGAGCACCGGCCCGGTCGGCGACAGCAGGATGTTCGAGAGCAGGGCGTCTCCGTGGCAGAACTGCCCCGTGCCCTGCCTGCCGCCCGCGTGGGCCAGACCGTGCAGCAGCTTCTGCAGGTCGCCGAGGTCACGGTCGGTGAACAGACCGAGCTCGTGGTAGCGCGCGATCCGCGACGCGTAGTCGAGCGGCACCTCGAACAGTCCGGGCGGCGGCCGCCAGGCGTTCACCCGGGCGATCGCTCCGAGCGCGGCCCGGATGTCGGCCCGCGGTGGCGCCTCCGCCGGGTGCCGGGTGAGAGCGGCGACCCGGCCGGGCATCCGCTCGATCACCAGCGTGCAGTTCTCCGGGTCCGCCGCGATCAGCCGGGGCACCCGAACCGGGGGGCGGTGCCGGACGAACGCGCGGTATGCCGCTATTTCGTGCCGGAACCGCTCGGTCCACGCCGGTGAGTGGTCCAGTAAACACTTCGCGACGGCGGTGGCCCGCCCGGTCGTTCCGACGATCAGGACCGAACGGCCGCTGCGGCGCAGTACCTGGACCGGGTTGAACTCGGGGCAGATGCGCTGCACGGAGGCGATGGCCATCCGCACCTGCGCGCCCTGGGGCCCGGACAGGTCGATCCTGCCACTGAGCGGTCCGGCGCCCGGTCCCGCGGCCCGTCGGGCCCGGCCCGGACCCTGCACCGGTGCGCCGGCGTGAGGAGCGAGATAGGGCCCGCCGCCCGCGCCCATCGGGCGGAGCGGACGGGGCGGGGCGGACACGGAGGACGATGCTGTGTACATGGGCGAGACAGATCCCTTCGTGCGCCGACAAGGTACGTGCGCCAACCCGGCCGACGGCCGTTCGGCACCCTGGGGAGTACCTAGGGCTGCCGGGCGGGGTGGCGCTTTCCTACCTGACACCGGAGCGCGGGTGGCAGACCATCTGGCGGACCCTGGCGAACCCTGGCGAATAGTCACAGCGCATCTGACAGGGGGTTAGTGTCAAGTCAGCCGAGAACCTGGGGGCTTGAAGTGACCGGAGAACCCAACACCCGCCTTTCTGACCTGTTCGGCCTGGCCGGCTGGTCCAAGGGCGAACTCGCGAGAATGGTGAACCGGCAGGCGGCGGCCATGGGCCACCCGCAGCTGGCCACCGACACCTCGCGCGTCAGGCGCTGGATCGACATGGGGGAATCCCCCCGTGATCCCGTGCCCGAAGTGCTGGCGGCTCTGTTCACCGAGCGGCTCGGCCGTGTCGTGACCATCGAGGACCTCGGGTTCGGCCGACGCGGGCGTGTGGGGAAGCGGCGTGACTCCGGGACGGAACACCATCCCGACGCATTGCCGTGGGCGCCCGAACGGACGGCAGCGGTCCTCACCGAATTCACGGGAATGGACCTCATGCTCAACCGACGCGGCTTGGTGGGTGCGGGCGCCGCGCTCGCCGCCGGCTCAACCATCGCCGGCCCCATGTACGACTGGCTGCACAGCGACCCCGCTCCCGCGGCCGACGCTCCACGCGCCAACGATCCCCTGCACGCCGATCCCGCCGGTTTCGACCGGTACGAGGCGGCGCCGGTCGGCTCCGAGGAGATCGAGGCCCTGGAGCATTCGGTCGAGGTGTTCCGCGCCTGGGACGCCTCCCGGGGCGGCGGACTCCAGCGCAAGGCGGTCGTGGGCCAGCTCAACGAGGTGGGCGGCATGCTCGCCTACCGCCACCCCGACCATCTTCAGCGCCGCCTGTGGGGCGTCGCCGCCAACCTCGCCGTCCTGGCGGGCTGGATGTCCCACGACGTCGGCCTCGAACCCACCGCCCAGAAGTACTTCGTCATCGCGGCCCACGCGGCTCGCGAGGGCGGCGACCGGCCGCGCGCCGGAGAGGCGCTCTCCCGGGCGGCACGCCAGATGGTGCACCTGGGCCGCCCCGACGACGCACTCGACCTGATGAAGCTCGCCAAGTCCGGCTCCGGCGACGAGACCCTGCCCCGGACACAGGCGATGCTGCGCACCATCGAGGCCTGGGCACAGGCCTCGATGGGCCGCGGGCAGGCCATGCGGCGCACCCTCGGCGAGGCCGAGGAGCTCTTCATCTCGGACAAGAGCGATGTGCCGCCGCCCAGTTGGATGCAGATGTTCGACGAGGCGGATCTGCACGGGATGCAGGCGCTGGCCTTCCGAACGCTGGCCGAGCACGAGCAGGGGGCCGCGGTCATCGCCCAGCGCCATGCCAAGCAGGCGCTGGAGCTGAGGGGCACGGAACGCCAGCGGTCGAAGATCTTCGACTACATCTCGCTGGCCTCGGCCTGCTTCATCGCCAACGACCCCGAACAGGCCGACCGGTACGCCCGGCTCGCGCTGGTGTCGATGGAGGAGACCTCCTCGCACCGCACCTGGGACCGGCTCCGCGAAATGTACCGGCTCACCGGTCAGTTCGCCGGATACGCGGGGATCCAGGATCTGCGCGAGCAGATCGAGCTCTCGATGCCGCCGAGCCAGAAGAAGGCCAAGGGCACGCAGATCTGACCCGGCAGCGCCACTCCGCGCTCACTCACGCCCCGACACGTCCGCGCTTCCTCATGCCCCGATACGGGCGACCAGCACGCACGCGTCGTCAACGCGGTCTGTCCCGCCGAACTCCTCGACGACGCTCCGGACGCACTCCTGTGCCGTACGGGCCTCTGCGAACCGAGGAGCGAGGGCGAGCAGCGCCTCCGGGCCCGCACCCCGGTCGCCGCGTCGGATCAGGCCGTCGGTGTGCAGAACGAGCACGTCACCGGGGTACAGCCGTACCTCGTCCTGCTCGAAGGCGACGTTGGACGCGGCACCGAGCAGCATCCCGTCCGGCGGGGGCAGGAGCCGTCCCGAACCGTGGCGGAAGAGCAACGGCGCGGGGTGTCCGGCCTGCGCCCAGGACAGAACGGAGGTGTCGGGGTCGAAGCGGCAGCACAGGGCGCTGCCCAGCGCGGGCTGCATCGACGTCTCCAGTACCTGGTTGAGGTGCCCCATCAGCGCGCCCGGCTCGATGCCGGCGACGGCCATGCCACGCAGCGCGCCCAGCATCATCGCCATCGCCGAGGTGGCGGGGATGCCGTGCCCGGTGAGGTCGCCGACGGTGAGGAGGGTGCGCCCGTCCGGCAGTTCCATCGCGTCGTACCAGTCGCCGCCGATGAGTCCGCTCGCCTCGGAAGGGAGGTAGTGCGCGGCGATGTCCAGGGCGCCGGGGCCCTGCTTCGGAAGCCGCAGCGATCCGCGCCACGGGGGCAGGACGGCCTCCTGGAGCTCCACGGCCATGCGATGTTCGGTGCGCTCGATGTGCTCCGCGCGCCGCACCGACGCGCGGTTCGCGTTCACGGCCTGCTCGCTGCGCCGCAGCTCGCTGACGTCCCGCAGGACCGCCCACATGGAGGCGGTGCAGCCCTCGGCGTCCAGGACGGGCTCGCCCGTCATGTGCAGCGTGCGCAGATGGCCGTCGGGGCGCACGATGCGGAACTCGCCGTCCATCGGCCGGCCGTCGACGAGGCAGCCCGTCACCATGGCGGTCAGCAGCGGCTGGTCCTCGGCCAGCAGTACGGAAGGCAGGTCGTCCAGGGAGAGGGGCGTGGAGCCGGGCGGCCTGCCGAAGATCTCGTACAGCTCCTCGGACCAGCAGGACTCGTCGGTGAGGAGGTTCCACTCGGCGCTGCCCACCCGGTTGAGCAGAGAACCGGCCCTCGGGGCGTCGGGGGCCTCGACAGCCCGGGGGGCGTCGTCGGCGCACCGGTCCGGCAGGCCCGCCCGGAGCTGGCCCAGGTGCTCGTCGAGGTTGTCCAGGTGCTGCACGGCGAGCTCGCACAGGGCGCGCTGCCAGCGCAGCTGGGGGTCGTCCTCGTCGAACACGACGGCGTCCCGCCGCACGGCGTCCATGTCCCCGCGCAGCCGCCGCGTCCGGTGGATCAGGGCGTCGACGGCGTCATGCGCGGGAAGCTGTGGTGCGGGGTGGTCCGCGAAGAGGGGGGACGGCATCTCGTACTCCGATACAGGCGCGGCCTAGGGCCTCTCGTTTGGATCATGTCGGCTCCCGGGTCCGGCCTGACGCGAACGAAGGACCCCAGCCGGTTCTGAAGGGTGGACCGCTACCGACTGTCGCACAGGCCGCGGCGGCCTGTAAGAGCTTTGGCAACACTCGATGGGTTCTTGCTTCTGGCATATGCCAGCGGCTCTCCGACGCGGCGGCGAAACGAACAGGCGTACGTCTGGGGCGAGTTGACCGCGAGGCTCCGGGGTGCGGCGGGCCGGGAATGCCGGGCGGACGGCTCGCGTTACCTCACCAGAATGAAAACGAATCCCATGACCGATAAGGGAAGTGGGGTCGGCAGAGGCATCAGGAGACGCCCATGGCACGCAGTGAGACCAGGCCGGTCGTCACCCTCCGGTCCACCGCCGGTACGGGCCGGAGTTATGTGACACGCAAGAACCGCCGTACCACCCCCGACCGGCTGGAGCTCCGCAAGTTCGACTCCGTCGCCGGCCGGCACGTCCTGTTCCGCGAGGTCCGCTGACCGTCCGGAAGGGGTCCGTCCCCCCGTACGTCACCGCTGTCCGCGGTGAGGAAGGAACGCATCCATGAAGTCCCGCATCCACCCCGTGTCCCGTCCCGTGGTCTTCCGTGACCGGCGGGCCGACGTCGCCTTCCTGACCCGCTCCACCGCCGACTCCGGCGAGCGCGTGGCATGGGAGGACGGCCATACCTACCCCGTGATCGACGTGGAGACCTCGTCGGCGAGCCACCCGTTCTACACCGGCGGCAGCCAGGTGCTCGACCCGGCGGGTCGCGTCGAACGGTTCCGGCGCCGCTACGGCATCGACGAGACGCCCGCGAGCTGACCGAAGGAGCCCTGGCCGGGGAGGGGGCCCGGGATTCCGTGCCGTGGATCACACTCGCGGGGTGGATTTCCGGGAGCGGCCCAGGATGGTTTATCGTTCATCTATATGCGGGAACGAGGGAGCGGTCCCCCGAGTCTTACCTGCGGCCCATGGGCAAGAGCGCACGCCCGAAGCCCATGGAGCCGTCCGCCGAGAGGTGATCGCCCTTCACACCCGCACTCAGACCGCCCCGGCCGGATTCCCCCGATCCGGCCGGGGCTTCCCCTTGCCCGGCCGTAGCCGGCCGCCCCGGCCCCCGCGCGGGTCACACGGTCTCGTCGAGGTCCTTCGCGTAGTGCTCGATCGCCCGCCGGTACCGCTGGACGTACGGGTCCTGGCTGGTCGCGGCCGTCAACTCCAGCAACAGGCGCATCGCCTCGTGGTGCTCGTCGACGTTGTACAGGGCCATCGCCAGGAACGTCCGGAGCGAGCCGTCGTCCGGGAACTCCTCGACGCCCCGGCGCAGCGTCTCCACCGCCTGCCCGTACCGGCCGAGGATCCGGTACGTACTGCCCAGCCCCAGGAGCGCCCCACGCCGGTCCTCCGCGGCCAGCTCCGGATGCGCCAGAGCGCGCTCGTAGTAGGGCACCGCCTCCGACTCCAGGCCCAGCACGTCATGGATCCACGCCGTCCGGCAGGCCACCTCCGCGTCGTCGGGGTACTCGGCGGTCAGAGCGAGGAGCAGGTCGCGCGCCTCCTCGGGCCGGCTTTCCGTACGCAACCGGTCGGCCTCGTCCAGCAGGTCCTTCTTCTTTGATGCGCTCATGCGCACATCGTCGCAGGCGGACGCGGTCGGCCGGGGGAAACCTCGCCCCACGGGGCGGTCCACGCGTGTGTTCCGGGCCGGCGGGGGCACCCGTCGGCCATGACAGCAGAGGCGAATCCCCGTACACGCCAGGGGACATGGGTACGTGTGCTGGTGCGCGGGGCGGTCCTGACGGTGGTGCTGCTGGGGCTGGTGGCCTTCTCCGTCCTGCTGGCCAAGGTGACGCTCACGCCCTCACCGGCCTCCGAGGACCTCGTCACCGCGAATCTCCGCCCCGGCCGCTCGCTGCGCCAGTACGCCGAGGACTACACCTTCCTCGCCGCCTGCAAACAGGCCGGCGGAAACCTGCTGCTCGGCGTGCCGTTCGGACTCCTGCTGCCGTTCTTCGGGCCTCGCCGCCTGCGTATGATCCGGACGACGCTGCTGACAGCCCTCGCCATGGCCGTCGTCGAACTGATCCAGGGGGCCCTGGTCGAGGGGCGCGCCTTCGACATCGACGACGTCATCCTCAACACGGCGGGCGCGCTGCTGGGGTACTTCGTGCTCGGCCGCCGGATCAGCCACCGCTACTACGCCTACGCCGACGACGCGGGTTCCCCCGCCCCGTCGACGGAGAAGCGCGAGGCCGGGTCCAAGCGCGTGCCGAGGACTGCCGCCCGCACCGAGGCCGGCGACGCCGCCCGTACGGAGACCGCCGCTACGAAGCTGCTCGACCGCCTCCGCGGGCGCTGAGCCGGGCACCCGTTCGGGCCGGGCCGTTTGCGGGCGGCCAGGAGCGGACGCACGGTGGGGACACGTCCTGCGCGCGGATGCCGTACGGATCGGATCCCCTGCCGAGGAGGAGCGACATGGCCGAAGGCCAGTGGAGCCCGGGCCGCAAGGAGACGGACGCGGACGAGTTCCGGCCCGTCCTGGACATCGTGGAACCATCACGCCAGCGGCGGTTTACCGTCTTCCTGCGACTGCTGCTGCTCATCCCGCACTTCATCGTGCTGCTCGTCCTGCACATCGCGGCGTTCTTCACCGTCATCGTGGGCTGGTTCGCGGCCCTGGCGCTGGGACGGCTGCCCGGCCCCGTCTTCCGCTTCCTGACCGGCGTCCTCGGTTACGACATGCGCGTCTCGGCGAGCGACATGCTGCTCATCGACCGCTACCCGCCCTTCGCCCTGACCCCGCCCGCCGACTATCCGGCGCAGATCGAGGTGCGGCCCACCCCGCTCAACCGCCTCGCGGTGCTGTTCCGTGTCTTCCTGATGATCCCGGCGGCGATCGTGCAGAGCCTCGCCGTGTACGGGTGGTGGGCGCTGGCCTTCGTCTGGTGGCTGATCACGCTGTGTCTCGGCCGGATGCCCCGGCCGCTGTTCGAGGCGACGGCGGCCACGCTGCGCTACCGGATGCGGTTCTCCGCGTACGTCATGATGCTCACGCCCGCCTACCCCAAGGGCCTGTTCGGCGACGACGACCTGGCCGTGGCCCCGGGCGGGCGGTCGCGCTCCGCCACCCGCCCGCTGGTCCTGAGCAGCGCCGCGAAATGGCTCGTCGTGCTGTTCCTGGTGCTGGGCCTGGTGGGGCACATCACCTCGTCCGTGACCGCCTCGACGACCGATGACCCCTCCGACACGCGTCTCGTCGGTTCCTGAAGCGAGGCGCGTGGCTGTCTGAAGTCTTCGGCATCTCGCGCGTATGACGCGGGGAAGAGGTCACCCCCTGACCTCTTCCCTTGCGAGGGTTGACCTGTACCGCACGACAGGAACACCGGAAGGAACCCGATCACCATGGCCGCGGTCTCCACCTCCCCGACGCCGAGCGCACCGGCCCGCCCCGCATCCTCGCCACCGCGCGCGGACGCGCGGAAAATCGACGGCAGTCAAGGGAGAAGGAGGGACCACACGGTGGCCGTCCTCGACAACCGGGCGCTCAACCGCGCCATGCTGGGCCGCCAGTTGCTGCTCGACCGGGCCGATCTGCCGGTCGTGGACGCCGTGGCCCACCTCTGCGGCCTCCAGGCGCAGGAACCGCAGGAGCCCTTCGTCGGGCTCTGGTCCCGGCTGAGCGCCTTCGATCCGGCGGTCCTCTCGGACCTGCTGACGCGGCGGAGCGTGGTGCGCACCCATCTGATGCGACGCACGGTCCACCTCGTCACCGCCGACGACGTGCTCACCTGGCGGGCGCGCCACGACGCGATGCTGCGCCAACGGGTGCTCGGGGTCTACCGGGACGAGCTGAAAGGGGTCGACCTCGAGGGACTCGCCGCGGATGCCCGGGAGTTGATGGCGGACGGGGAGCCCCGTACCGCGGCCGAGATCGTGCGGGCGCTCGCTCCCCGTCGGCCCGGTCCGGGGCCGCGCCCCCTGGGCGAGATGGTGGTCGCCGCTCTCGTCCCGATGGCGCAGGCGCCGCCCCGGGGGCTCTGGCGGGCGAAGGGCGGGGTGCGCAATGTCGCCCTCTCCTCCTGGCTGGGCCGCCCGGTCGACCCGCCCGCTCCCGACGGCGCCGACCCGGTCGGCCAGGCACTGGTCCGGCGCTATCTGGCCGCCTACGGGCCCGCCGCCACGGCCGACCTGCGCGCCTGGTCGGGGCTGGCCGGACTGCCCGGCGCGGTGGCCGCCGTACGGGACGAGCTGGTCCGCTTCCGCGACGAGCGGGGGCGGGAGCTGCTCGACCTGCCGGACGCGCCCCGCCCCGCCCCGGACACACCCGCCCCGGTGCGGTTCCTGCCGGCCTTCGACAACGCGATCCTCGGCTATCAGGACCGCGGCCGGATCATCGACGACGCCCACCGCGGCCTCTCGGTCGCCGGTGAGCGTGTCGTGCTGGTCGACGGCCGCGTGGCGGCCACCTGGCGCGTCACCGAGGAGGTCGTCACGGTGGAACCCCTGCGCGCCTTCTCCCGGGCCGACCGTGACGCCGTGGCCGATGAGGGGAGGGAGCTGGCGTCGTTCCTCTCCGACGGGGAGAGCGATCGCGTACGGGTGGCGGCCGCGCCGCTCTGAGCGGGCCCGGCCACCGGGGAAGGGCCCTCGCGTCTGCCCGGTCGTACCGGAACGGGCCTATTTTGTGCGGGAGTTCGTTCAGGATGAGGGGAATGGTGGACTGAAAGGGCCAGACGCGGGCCACACGCAGAACATGACGTCCAGCGACGTAACCACAGAGTCCGCGCCGCACGGCGACGGAAAGCGCGACGCCCGCCCCTCCCGGTGGTGGCCGAAGGCCCTCGGCGCGGCCGTGGCCGCACTGGTCCTGTTGTTCGCCGGCAGCAGGCTCAGCCTGCTGCCGGGACTCGACGACCTCTTCGGCGAGGAGACCCACGACCGTTCGGGCCCCGCGGTGCTCAAGTCGATCCAGGACATGAGTGCGTACGAGGCCGCCTCGGGCAACTTCCAGGTCGTCGTCGATCTGGAGAAGGACGCGAAGTTCGTCCCCGACGCCCTGCGCGGCACCCGCACCCTGTTCGTCGGGGCGGGCACGGTCGGCGCCTCCGTCGACCTGGGCAAGGTCACCGAGGGCGGCGTCGTGGTGAACGAGGACCGCACCATCGCCGAACTACGGCTGCCGCACGCGGTGCTGGGCAGGCCGGCCCTCGATCCCGACCGTTCCTACGCGGTATCAAAACAGCGCGGTCTCCTCGACCGGCTGGGCGATCTCTTCTCCGACAATCCCGGCAGTGAGCAGGCGGTCAACAAGCTCGCCGCCCAGCACATCTCCGAAGCGGCGAAGGAGAGCGAACTGACCGCCCGCGCGGAGAAGAACACCGCCGACATGCTGAAGGGTCTCCTCGGCTCCCTCGGCTTCGAGCGCGTCACGGTCCGCTACGGGGACGACCACGGGTGATCGCGTCACACGGGTGTAAGCGCCAGATGTGCGTGCCCGTCCGCGCGCGTCGGACGGGCAGGCTGCCCACCGCGCTCACCGCCCTTGACGTGAACGCGTCGGTCGGTATGGTCTAGTCCAAGCGCAAGGCCTTTCCGGACACGGTCATCAGGCGTGTCCGGAAAGGGACTTGCAGCCCTTCGCGCCTCTTGGCCCCACACTCGCGAGGCCTCGCCGTCGAAGCCGGGCCCCCCACGGCCCGCCACCGCGCGGTGCGGCCTCATGTGAAGGAGAAGCATGCACGCGAAAAGGAAGACCGCACTCGCCGTCGGCGCCCTGCTCGCCCCGGTCCTCGCCCTGAGCCTTCCGGCGAGCTCCGCCGGCGCCCACGGCTATATCTCCAACCCGCCGAGCAGGCAGGCGCAGTGCGCCGCGGGCACGGTCAGCTGCGGTGCGATCACGTACGAACCGCAGAGCGTCGAAGGCCCCAAGGGGCTCACCAGTTGCAGCGGCGGGAACAGCGGTTTCGCCGAGTTGGACGACGACTCCAAGGGCTGGTCGGTCACTCCGGTGAACCGTTCCCAGCAGTTCGAGTGGAAGCTCACCGCGCGCCACTCGACCAGCACCTGGCAGTACTTCGTGGGCGGCGAGAAGATCGCCGAATTCGACGACGGCGGCGCGCGGCCCGGCGCGACCGTCACCCACCAGGTCGACTTCGGCAACAAGACCGGCCGGCAGGAGGTGCTCGCCGTCTGGAACATCGCGGACACCTCGAACGCCTTCTACGCCTGCATCGACGTCAACGTCAGCTAGAGCCTTTCGTCGGGATCAGGTCGAGCACGCGAGCCCGGCCTGGTCCACGCGAAGGCCCTGGGCTCCGTGCCGGTCGGGTTTCGCCCCTCGGTCCATCACGCCCCGGTCGCGCATCGTCGCGGCCGGGGCGTGGCGCTGTTCGCGGTGGCCGGAAAACGGCATGGCGCGGAAGGGGTGGGTAGTCGAGCGGTTACCCTACGTCAGCTGTCCTGATTGATCATCAGTGCTCGAGGGGACTCCTGAATGAACCGCATGCGTACCGTACTCGCCGCGCTCGGCGTCACCGCCGGACTGATCTCCGCTCCGGCGGCGAGCGCCGCACCGGGGCCCGCCCGGCCCGCACCCGCCGCCGAGCGCCACGAACCCTGTACCGGAGAGTTCCGCGGCGACGCCCGCCTGGGCCCCAAGTGGCTGCCGAACAAGCGGCTCGCCCCGGTGGGCCCGCTCCTGAAGGGCTGGCAGCGCACGGGCGACCTCACCCCCAAGGACTTCCTGAAGAAGTACTGGGAAGGGCCCGCGGACACCGGCAGCTGGAAGTACCCGCCCAACGACGGCTTCGCCGAGGTGAACGGTGAGATCGACAAGGAGCCCGTGAAGCTCCGCACCGGCCAGCGCCTGGACCGCTTCGGCTCGGAGTACGGCGGCTACCTCGCCCCCGCGGGCGACGCCTACGCCGAGCGCGCCCTGCCCCCGCAGAACCTGAACACCCGTGACGCGGGCACCCCGTGCGACTACCGCGTCTACAAGGTCGCCAAGCCCTTCTGGGTCTGGCAGGGCGGTATCGCCCCGTGGTTCGAGCAGCCCGGCGGTGGCCGGCAGATCAAGCTCGACGCGGTCTTCCTCGACCCGGGCGAGGGACAGCGGCTCAACGTGAAGTGGCTGCTGGACAACGCCTACCTGACGCCCGCGGACGCGTAACCCGCCATGGACCGCCGGGCATTGCAGGCCGCACTCGTCGAGGCACGGATCCCTGGCGGCTACTACCGGATCGAGGGCGTCCACGAGCCCGTTCCCACCCCGCCGGACTTCCTGTTCGTCCGGCGGGGTGGGAACGACGGCTGGGAGACCGGGGCGTTCGAGCGCGGAACCTACGAAGTCGTCGCCCGCCACCCGGACGAGGCCACCGCCTGCGCTCACCTGCTGAGTCTGCTCGTCTGAAGCCGTTCCCGCCCCCCTATTTTTTTGCCGGACCGGCAAAGATCCTTGTCCGGGCGGTCGCACCGGCCGAATGATCGTGATCCGGGTGGCCGGGCCCCGGCCCGGCCACCCTCCGAAGCGTCACGACCGCCCCGCCCGTGCGGGGCGCCCGAGGAGGAGCCATGCCGGAGCCCACCCCCGTACCCACTCCGCACGCAGCCGGAGCAGCCCGCCCCTCCGCCCTCCTGCCCGGCGCGACGCACCGGACGGTCGACGTTCCCGGCGGCCGGATCCACTGCGTCGAACAGGGCACCGGCCCCCTCGTGCTCCTCGTCCACGGCTTCCCCGAGTCCTGGTACTCCTGGCGCCACCAGCTCCCCGCCCTGGCCGCCGCCGGACACCGGGCCGTCGCCATCGACGTACGCGGCTACGGGCGCTCCTCCGCACCCGCCGCCACCGACGCCTATCGCATGCTCGCCCACGTCGCCGACAACACCGCCGTCGTCCACGCCCTCGGCGAGGAGACCGCCACGGTCGTCGGACACGACTGGGGATCGCCCATCGCCGCGAACAGCGCCCTGCTCCGGCCGGACGTCTTCACAGCGGTCGCGCTGCTGAGCGTTCCGTACGCGCCCCGGGGAGGCCCCCGCCCCACCGACGGCTTCGCGGGCATCGGAGGCGAGGAGGAGTTCTACGTCAGCTACTTCCAGACCCCCGGTCGCGCCGAGGCGGAGATCGAACCGGACGTACGCGGCTGGCTCGCCGGCTTCTACGCGGGACTCTCCGGCGACACCGCCGCCCCGACGGACCACCCCGGCCTCTTCTTCGTACCGCCGGGCGCGCGCATGGCCGACCGGTTCCCCGCCGGCCGGCTCCCCGGGTGGCTCGACGAACGGGACCTCGACGTCTACAGCGAGGAGTTCGAACGCACCGGCCTGACCGGCGCGCTCAACCGCTACCGCAACATCGACCGGGACTGGGAGGACCTCGCCGCCTGGGACGGAACACCCATCACCCAGCCCTCGATCTTCATCGGCGGCGCCCTGGACGCCTCCACCACCTGGATGTCCGACGCCATCGACGCCTACCCGCGGACCCTCCCCGGCCTGTCCGCCGCCCACATCCTCGAAGACTGCGGCCACTGGATCCAGCAGGAACGCCCCGACGAGGTCAACCGCCTGTTGACCGACTGGCTGCACGGCCCGCGCTGAGGGGCACCCGGCCCGCGACAGACCGCCGGACCGGCGGTGTGTCGTACCCGGGAGCCGCGGACCCCTCGGGCGAAGGTGGACGGATGAACACCGCAGGCATGCTGGCCGAAGCGTTCGACCGGGTCGGGGAAGCGGTCCACGCTGCGGTCGAAGGACTCACGCCCGACGACCTCAACGCCCGCCTCGACACGGGGGCGAACTCCATCTCCTGGCTGGTCTGGCATCTCACCCGCGTCCAGGACGACCACATCGCCGACGCCGCCGGAACCGGACAGATCTGGCTCACCGAAGGCTGGGCGGACACCTTCGGGCTCCCGTTCGACGAGACGGCGACCGGCTACGGGCACAGCGCCGACGAGGTCGCCGCCGTCCGCGTGGACTCCGCCGAACCCCTCCTCGGCTACTTCGACGCCGTGCACGAGCGGACCCTGGACTTCGTCGCGGGACTGGAGGGCCACGCCCTCGACCGCATCGTCGACGAGGGCTGGTCGCCCCCGGTGACGCTCGGGGTCCGGCTGATCAGCGTCGTCGCCGAGGATCTCCAGCACGCGGGCCAGGCCGCCTTCGTCCGAGGGATGCTGGAACGCGCCTGAGGACCGGCGGCGGGACCGGGCCCGCGCACACCCGTGCGCGGGCCCACCAGCGGTGCCATACTCGGAGGAAGCCGGCTGGACAGGCTTGTCATCGTCCGAAAGGTGACCGTCATGAGCTGGGCATCTTGGACGACCAGCGGTGTCTTCGCGGGAACCGGCGGAGTACGCACGGAAGAAGCGGGCATCCTGAGCGGCGAC
Organism: Streptomyces sp. rh34; assembly: GCF_002551245.1. GTDB lineage: Bacteria > Actinomycetota > Actinomycetes > Streptomycetales > Streptomycetaceae > Streptomyces. The sequence goes on along the minus strand of NZ_NTGZ01000011.1, from coordinate 29,837 downwards.
CTCACGGTGCATACGACCTGGTCCGACGGACAGGCATCGGTGGCCGTGCAGTACAGCGGCTCGTCGGACTGGTTCACCCTCACCGGCAGCCCCGTGCCGTGCCCCTCCGAGGAGGAGAGCCGCGTCTTCCACCAGAGCGTGGTCGAAGCCGTCCGCGCCGGCGAGGGCGCGACCGTCCCTCCGGTCGGCGCGGGACCCGTCTGACGTCCCGCACCGCTCACCACGCCCCATAGAGTGGATCACCGGATCCGTTCCCCCAGGGACGGGCGGGCGGTACACGGGCGAGGAGCGGTGCGATGGGGCGGGCGGGCACACGGCGGTCGAGGACACGGAAGAACCGGCCGTTCTGGGTGGAGCTGCCGCTCCTCATCGGCGCCGCCCTGGTGCTGGCGCTGCTCATCAAGACGTTCCTGGTGCAGGCCTTCTCCATCCCCTCGGACTCCATGCAGAACACCCTGCAGCAGGGCGACCGGGTCCTCGTCGACAAGCTGACGCCCTGGTTCGGGTCGGAGCCGGAGCGCGGTGAGGTGATCGTCTTCCACGACCCGGCGGACTGGCTCGCCAACGTGCCCGTGGACCCGCCCAACACCGTGCAGAAGGTCCTGAGCTTCGTCGGCGTGATGCCCTCCGCCGAGGAGAAGGACCTCATCAAGCGGGTCATCGGCGTCGGAGGCGACACCGTGGAGTGCGAGGGCGACGGGCCGGTGAAGGTCAACGGCACCGCCCTGGACGAGCCGTACGTCTTCCCCGGCAACACCCCCTGCAGCGACGACGAGGACGGCGGCCGGTTCAAGGTCACCGTGCCCGACGGCAAGGTCTGGGTGATGGGGGACCACCGCCAGGCCTCCGCGGACTCCCGCTACCACCAGGACGACCCGAACCAGGGGATGGTCCCGGTCGACGAGGTCGTCGGCCGGGCCGTCGTCATCGCCTGGCCGGTCGGCCGATGGAGCACCCTGCCGGTGCCGGAGACCTTCAAGAGCGTGCCCGACAAGTCCTAGGAGGGGTCCTGGCGCGCCGGGAAATTCCGTACGTAGCGGCGCTGCCAGGGTGTCTCCACCGCACGTGGGTGGTAGCCGGCGCGCACGAACGCCACCGCCTCGCCGGCGGGGACCCCGTCCAGGACGGCCAGGCAGGCCAGTGCCGTCCCGGTGCGGCCCATCCCACCGCCGCAGGCCACCTCGACCCGCGTCCCGGCGGCCCGCTCCCACGCCTCCTGGAGAAGGTCCCGCGCCGCCGCCCGGTCCGCCGGGAGCCGGAAGTCCGGCCACCGCAGCCACCGCGAATCCCAGGCGACCGGGGGCGGGGTACGCCCCAGAAGGTGGAGGGCGAAGTCCGGTTCGGGGCCCGCGGGCAAGGGCTTGCGCAGACCCCGGCCGCGCACGAGGCGTCCGGAGGGCAGGGCCAGGACGGCCGGGTCGGAGGCGTTCCACGTCTCGGTCACGCGTCCCAACCTAACGACCCGGCAGCCGCCGGGAGTACGCATCGGGCCGCCGGCCGGAGATCAGGTGGCGTCGAGATCCTGCGCGAGCAGCTCCGCCAGCTCCTCGACCGCCGCCCGCGCCCCGTCGCCCTCGGCGCTGAGCACCACGGTCTCCCCGTGCGGGGCGGCCAGGGCCAGCACCGCGAGCATGCTGCGGGCGTCGACCGGGTCGCGGCCCTCGCGGGCGATGGTCACCTTGACCGGCTGGCGGGCGGCGGCCTTGACGAACAGCGACGCCGGACGGGCGTGCAACCCACTGCGGGAGGCTATGGCGACGGTCTGCTGGTGCATGGAATCACTCCTCGGGAGTACCTGCGGATACGGATCGGTGTGCGGAAGGTTCAGGCGGTGACGGTGACCCGGGCGTCGTCGGAGCCCGTGGCCTCCGCGTCCCCGGCCGGGTCCGGCGCCGTCCCGCGCGCGCCCTTGAGCAGGACGACGAGGGCGGTCGCCACCAGCGTCCCGGCGGCGATGGCGAGCAGGTAGAGGAACGGCTCCCCGATCAGCGGGACGACGAAGACGCCGCCGTGCGGAGCGCGCAGGGTCGCGCCGAAGGCCATCGACAGGGCGCCGGTGACCGCGCCGCCCGCCATCACCGACGGAATGACCCGCAGCGGATCGGCGGCGGCGAACGGGATCGCGCCCTCCGTGATGAACGAGGCGCCCAGTACCCAGGCCGCCCGGCCGTTCTCGCGCTCGGTCTTCGTGAACAGTCTCTTGCGTACGGTGGTGGCCAGCGCCATCGCCAGCGGCGGCACCATCCCGGCCGCCATGACCGCTGCCATCACCTTGAGACTGCCCGGCGTCGGGTCGGCGAGACCGCCGACCGCGAAGGCGTACGCCACCTTGTTCAGCGGGCCGCCCATGTCGAAGCACATCATCAGCCCGAGGACGACGCCGAGGATCACCGCGTTGGAGCCCGACAGACCGTTCAGCCAGTCCGTGAGTGCGTTCTGCAACGAGGCGATGGGCTTGCCGACCACGACGAACATCAGGAACCCCACGACCGCCGACGCGATCAGGGGGATCACCAGGACCGGCATGATGCCGCGCAGGGTCGCGTGGACCGGGACCCGCTGGATGGCCATCACCACCGCACCGGCCAGCAGACCGGCGACCAGACCTCCGAGGAACCCGGCGTTCACCGTGAGCGCGATGGCACCGCCGACGAAACCGGGCACCAGCGCCGGCCGGTCCGCCATCCCGTACGCGATGTACCCGGCCAGCACCGGCACCAGGAACCCGAAGGCCGCCGAGCCGATCTGGTTGAGCAGCGCGGCCCAGCTGTCCGCCTCGCCCCAGACGAAGTGGTCGGCGACCGACTTGGCGCTCGTTATCTCGTAGCCGCCGATGGCGAACGACAGAGCGATCAGCAGACCGCCCGCCGCGACGAACGGCACCATGTAGCTCACGCCGGACATCAGATACGTACGGAGCCGGACGCCGAAGTGCGCGTGATCCGCACCGGACTTGCCCCCGTCTCCGTCCCCGTCTCCGGAGTCGGCCGCCTCGCCGGTCTCGGGCGCGGCGGCTGTCTCCCCGCGTTCCGCCTTGCGGCGGGCCTCGGCGATCAGCTCGGCGGGCCGGTTGATGCCCGCCTTGACCCCGACGTCGACCAGCGGCTTGCCGCGGAAGCGGGACTTCTCCCGGACCTCCACGTCGTGCGCCCAGATCACGGCGTCCGCCGCCGCGACGACGGCGGGATCCAGCTTCTTGAAGCCGGCCGAGCCCTGGGTCTCCACCGTCACCTCGACACCCTCGGCGCGGCCCGCCGCGGCCAGGGACTCGGCCGCCATGTACGTGTGGGCGATGCCGGTGGGACAGGAGGTGACGGCGACGATCCGGAAAGGAGCACTCTCGGCGGCTTCGGTGGCTCCCGCGGCTTCCGTCTCCGCTTCCGCCCGCTCCCGTTCCCGCTCCTGGTTCTCCGCCTCCAGCGGTGCCTGTTCGGGCTCTTCCGGCGGCTCCTCGCCCCGGATCAGCGCGGCCACTGCCCGCGGATCCGTTCCGGCACGCAGGGCGGCGGTGAACTGCGGGTCCATCAGCCTGCGGGCCAGCCCCGACAGGATGGTGAGGTGATCGTCGTCGGCCCCGGCCGGGGCCGCGATGAGGAAGATCAGGTCGGCCGGACCGTCGGCCGCCCCGAAGTCGATGCCCGCCCCGCTGCGCCCGAAGGCCAGCGTAGGGGCGCTCACGTGCTCGCTGCGGCAGTGCGGGATGCCGATGCCGCCGTCCAGCCCGGTCGGCATCTGCGCCTCGCGGGCGGCGACGTCGGCCAGGAAGCCGTCGAGATCGGTGACGCGGTGCGCGGCCACCATCCGCTCGGCGAGGGACCTCGCGGCGGCGTCCTTGGTGGTGGCGGACAGATCGAGGTCGACCAGTTCCGCGGTGATCAGCTCACTCATCGCGGTGCTCCTTGCTCGGGGACCGCCGTGCGGCGGCTCGGGGGGACGGGGCGGCGGACTCGTACGGGTCGGGTCCGTACGGACGTTGCGGGAGTTGCGGCGGCGTCGGCGGCACGAAGGTCGGTGATGGCGGTACGGGGGTCATGGGGCGGGCTCCGTCAGCACGCGGTTCAGCGGCACGTCGGAGGTCGTCACGACCGACGGCAGATCGAGGTCGGCCGGGGTAGGCATGAGGCTTCCGGGCAGCTGCACGGCCGCGGCACCGTGGGCGACGGCCGAGGTGAGTGCTTCCGGGCCGTGTCCGCCCGCTGCCAGGAAGCCGGCCAGGGAGGCGTCCCCGGCGCCGACATTGCTGCGCACGGCGGCCACCGGTGCGGTGGCGAAGTACGCGCCCGACGCCTCGACCAGCAGCTGCCCGTCGGCGCCCAGACTCGCCAGCACCGACCGGGCACCGCGCGCACGCAACTCCTCGGCCGCCTTCAGCGCGTCGCCCACCGTGGCGAGCGGCCGGCCGACGGCCTCGGCGAGCTCCTGGGCATTGGGCTTGATCACATCGGGTGCCCGGTCCAGGGCGGCGGTCAGCGCCGCTCCGGAGGTGTCCAGTGCGATCCGGGCACCGGCGCGGTGGCTCCGCTCGACCAGCTCCGCGTACCACCGCGGCGGCAGTCCGCGCGGCAGGCTCCCGCAGCAGGCGATCCAGTCGGCGGTGGACGAGCGTTCCCGCACCGCTTCCAGGACGTCCTCGGCCTCGGCCGGACTCAGCTCCGGGCCCGCCGCGTTGACCTTGGTGAGGGTGCCGTCGGGTTCGACGAGCGTGACGTTGATCCGGGTGTTCCCCGCGATCGGCACGCCGGCTGCCTCGATGCCCAGGTCGCCGAGCAGCCGGGTGAGCAGGGCGCCCTCCGGGCCGCCCATCGGGGCGACGGCGACGGTGCGGTGTCCGGCCGCCGCGACCGCGCGGGAGACATTGACGCCCTTGCCGCCCGGATCGACGCGGTCCGCCGTGGCACGCAGCACGGTGCCGCGGGTCAGACCGGGCAGCTCGTAGGTGCGGTCCAGGCTGGGGTTGGGGGTGACGGTGAGGATCATGCGCGTACTACTTCCGTGCCCCGGCTCTCGATGGAGCGGGCGTCGTCGGGGCTGAGCCCCGTGTCGGTGATGAGCAGGTCCACATCGGTGAGATCGCCGAAGCGGGCGAAGTGTTCCTGTCCGAACTTGCCGGAGTCGGCGAGGAGGACGACCCGGCGGGCCGCCTTGATCACGGCCCGCTTCACCGCGGCCTCGGCGAGGTCGGGTGTGGTCAGGCCACTGTCGGGGGAGAAGCCGTTGGTGGCGAGGAAGACCACGTCGGCGTTGATCTCGGCGTACGAACCCAGCGCCCAGGCGTCGACCGCCGCTCGGGTGCGGTGCCGGACCCGGCCGCCCACCAGATGCAGCGCGATGCCGGGGTGGTCGGCGAGACGCGCGGCCACCGGCAGTGCGTGCGTCACCACGGTCAGCGTCGCCTCGACCGGTACGGCGGCGGCGAGCCGCGCGGTCGTGGTCCCGGCGTCCACGATCACGTTGCCGTCGACGGGCAGTTCGGCGAGGGCGGCCTGCGCGATGCGGTCCTTCTCGTCGGCGGCGACGGTGTCGCGTTCGGCGAGGTCCGGCTCGAAGTCGAGCCGCCCGACGGGGATCGCCCCACCGTGCACCCGGCGCAGCAGCCCCGCCCGGTCCAGGGCCTTGAGATCGCGCCGGACGGTCTCGGCCGTCACCTGGAACTCCTCGGCCAGGGACAGCACGTCGACCCGGCCGCTCTCCTGGGCGAGGCGGAGGATCTCCTGCTGACGCTCCGGTGCGTACATGTGGTTTCGTATCCGTTTCATGCCCGAGTCTGTGGTTTCGCGCTCAGGTTACGTTCGCGGTGCGGGAATGTAAACACAATCGGGCGAAGAGTGGGCATCAACGGAAGGACGGGATCGCGCCCGGACGCGCGGGCACAGCGGGGCGGGGCGCACCGTGCACGGTGCGCCCCGCCTTCCTGCGGTCAGTTCACGGCGTTCCGGGGGAGTCCTCGCTCAGGGGGCGGGCCAGCAGGGGAGCCCCCGGGGCCTGGTGGCCGCCGCTGGCGAGCATGCGGACCTCGCCCCGGTCGCTGATCTCGGCGCGCACGATCCCCGTCTCGTCCTCGTACACCGGGAATCCGCCGGCCCCCAGGCGGTCGGTGAGCCGGACGCGGACCACGTCGTCCGCGGCGCCGGACATCTGGAAGATGAGTTCGTAACACTCGGTGTGCACCATGTGATCCATGACGGCCTCCCGGCCGGGCGGAAGGAATACGGCCCTGCCGCCATTGTTTCGCACCTCGGCGTCCACCGCCCGGGGAGCGGCGGCCAACGGGCGGACCCGCCCGGTCGATCGGGTGACTCCCCGGTAGGACAACATGACCGATGGTCCGGAGGGCTAGGCATGCGTGCATGAGACTTGAGCCTCGACGCATGAACAGTGCCTCCTCCCGTTCCCGCACCCTCAAGACGGTCGGCGCCCTCGGCATGGCCGCCGCCACAGCCGTTCTGATGACCGGATGCGGTCAGAGCTCGGACAGCGCGACAAGCGCGGCCACCTCCGAGGCCGCGAAGGTCGTCCCGCAGAAGCAGACGACGTCGCCCTCGGCCAGTGCCCAGCTGACCGAGGACCAGAAGGAGCGCAAGAAGGTGCTCGACGCCACGAAGGTCACCTTCGACGACGCCGCCACCACCGCCTCCGGAGAGGTGGCCGGGGGCAAGCTGGTCGATCTGGACCTGGAGGGCGTGGACGACGACGACAGCGACCAGAGCCCCAGCCCGACCGGGTCCGGCAGCCCCACGGGCTCCGCGAGCCCGACGGGAACCGCGAGTCCGACCGGAACCGCGAGTCCGACCGGAACCGGCACATCCAGCCCGAGCGCGAGTCCGGGCACCGAGGGCCCTGTCTGGGTCGCGGAGGTCGCGGAGAAGGACGGCACGGTCCACACCGTCCGGATCAACGCGGTCGACGGCAAGGTGATCGAGGCCCGTGTCGACGCGGATCAGGACGCGGACGACAAGAAGCAGACGGCCGACCGGCTCGCCCAGGCCACCCAGACCCCGCAGCAGGCGGCCAAGGTCGCCACCGAGAAGAAGAAGGGGACGGTCACCTCCGTCGGCCTCGACGACAACGAGGGCAACGGCGTCGTCTGGCAGGTCGACGTGATCGGCTCGGACTGGAAGAGGACGACCTTCGACGTGGACGCCAAGAACGACACCATCGTCCGCGAAGAGACCGACAACGACTGACCTCCGCCCCGCCCGACCGCAAAGGGGTACGCCGGACGCCCGGCGTACCCCTTTCCCGCCTTCCGGTGCGCGCCGCCGCTTCTTCGGGTGGCGGCGCCGCTCAAGGCGCCGGGGGAGCGCCCCCGCTCAGGTCCAGGACGTACCGCCGCCCGGGGCGGTCGCCGAACATGACGTCCTCCAGCGGCTCGAACCCGGAGCGCGCCAGCACCGCGCGGGATCCCGTGTTGTCCAGCGTCGTCTCCGCGCGCAGTGCGGTGAGCCCGTACTCCCGGACCGCCAGGACGCAGACCTGCTGCACCGCCCAGGTGGCCAGCCCGCGCCCCGCGGCCTTCTCCGCTATCCGGTAGCCCAGCTCGGCGGAGTTCCCGTGCACCCCGAGGAGGTTGATCCGGCCCAGGATGCCGCCGTCGTCGTCCTCGATGAGGTGGAAGTGGTGCAGCCCCGCGTCCTGCTCGGCGAGCAGCTCGCGGTGGCGTTCGGCGAATGCGGCGAAGTAGTCGTCGCCCCGGTCGGGAATGGACGCGGCGAAGTAGGCCCGGTTCTCCCGCTCGAAGGCGAGGAGAGCCTCGGCATGGTCGGGACGGAGTCGGCTGATGGACGTCATACGGGGATGCTAGGGCCGTGCCCCATGGGGGGCGGCTCGAGGGCTCCGATGTGGGGATCATGATCGTTCCGGGTGGCCGCCGAGCAGCGGAAGCGAGTGACGGAGCGGGCGCCTACCGTGTTTCGCCCGGCTCAATCGTGTTGATCCTCACTCCGTCAACCGTGATCGATCAGGCTAGCTTTCTCGGGTGTGACTGCTTCTCAGATTCCGGATACCGCAACCGACTTAGCCGCACCCGTCTCCGCCGCGCTCGCCGACGTTCTGTTCGCCGGTCAGCTGGGCACGACTCACGAACGATGGAGGCGCCTCTTCAGCTCCGCCCCGTTCCGCTTCGAGGAGGGCCTGACCCACGGAGAACGCATAGACCTGAGCTACGACCGGCTTCGGCTGGTCAACGAGGCCGCAGAGGCTCCACAGGCTCTCGCGAGCGATCCGGTCGAACTCACCGCCATCCACGAGTGGGCCGGTGCGGTGGATCCCGGCATGGCCACCATCGTCGCCATCCACTACAACCTCTTCTTCGGGAGCCTGGTCGATCACGAACCGGCCGGGCGCGACCTGAGCGAGTACGTCCGCGCGGACCGCATCGGAACATTTCTCTGTACCGAGGTTGCCCATGGCAATGACGCCGCGCATATGGAGACCACGGCGACGTTCGACCGGGCGGCGCGCGCATTCGTGCTGCACACCCCGCATGCTGGGGCGCAGAAGTTCATGCCCAACACCGGTCCGGCGGGAGGGGCGAAGGGGGCCGTGGTCGCGGCCCGTCTGATAGTGGACGGCGCCGACCAGGGCGTCTTCCTGTTCCTCACGCCGCTCAGCAACAGCGACGGCAGCCCGTTGCCGGGTGTGGAGGTGCGGCCGCTGCCCCAGACGGCCAGCAGCCCGGTCGATCACTGCGCCACGCGGTTCCACGGTGTCCGGCTTCCCTTCAGCGCTCTTCTCCAGGGCGACCACGGCCGCCTCACCCCGGACGGCGAGTTCACCAGCGCGCTCGGCAGCCCCCGCCGGCGGTTCCTCCATTCCATCGGACGGGTCACGATGGGCAAGTTGTGCATGACCGCCCACAGCCTGGGCGTCATGCGTCACGCTCTCGACGTCGCCATGCGCTACGCCCACAGGCGGGTCACCTCGGGCATGACGAACGGGCAGCGCGTACCGCTGATCGCCCACCGCGGTCACCACACGTCCCTGCTGGACGCCGCGGCGACGACCTACGCCGCCACGCTGCTCCAGCGGCAGGTGGTGCGGCAGTGGGACCGGGCCACCGGCGAGGAACGCGAGGCGTACGAGCGGCTGACGGCGATCAGCAAGGCCTGGATCACCTGGCGGGCCCGGGCGGTCATGACCGAGTGCCGCGAGCGGTGCGGGGCCCAGGGCCTGATCCAGGCCAACGGCATCGCGCTCCAGCTCGCCTCCATCGAGGGCGCGATCACGGCCGAGGGCGATAACAAGGTCATCATGGAGAAGGCCGGGGGCGAGATGCTGCTCGGCGGCGTCGACCTCAAGCCGGAGAGCGAGATCGCGGCCGAGGACCGGGAGCTGACCGACCCCCAGTTCCTCCAGGACCTCCTGGCCGACATCGAGCGAATCTCCCACGGCCGTGCGAAAGCCCGGCTGCGGCAGCGCGCCGACTCCCCGCTGGCCCGCTGGAACGCGACGGTGACGCCCGCCGTGGCACTGGCCGACGCCCACGTCCACTGGCTCGCCGCTGAGTCCCTGCTGACCGCCGCGGGCCAGGTTCGCTCCGGGCCGGCGGCGGACCTGCTGCGCGGGCTGCACGCCCTGTTCGCGCTGCGCCGGGTCGCCGCGCACAGCGGGGACCTGCTGGCACGGGGGCGCATGACGGCCGAGCAGGTCGAGGACCTGCCCGACGCGGTCGACGCGGTCCTCGGCTTCCTGGAGCCGCACGCGCTGACCCTCACCCGCGCCTTCGGCATACCCGAGGCACTGCTGGAGACGCACCCGATGCTCAGCGCCTGACCAGGACGACGGGGGAAACAGGCTCCCCGGCCGCCGGACAGGGGCGGCGGCCGGAAGGACGGGTCAGAGGCACAGCGGCCAGCGAGTCACCCCGCACAGGACACGGCCCAGGTGGGGTCTCGCCGGGTGTCCGGCGTCCGCCGGCGCGGTGGGCGGACGGAGCCGGCGGCCGGGCGGCGGACGCCCGGTGCGGCGGGTGCTCCGGCTATCCGGGATGCCCGCGCTCCAGTGCGTGGGCCAGGCCGCGTTCGGCGTCGTCGGCCGAGGCGCGCCGGTAGGCCAGCTCGTACGCGGAGTCGCCCGCGACCTGCCGGGCCTGGAGTTCCCACTGCGCGCGGATCGCCCCGAGCTCCGGGGTGCCCCGGTGCGGGTGGCCGATCATGCGCCAGTAGGCGTGTCCGGTACCGGAGGCACGGGCCGCGGCCACTCCGTTCCCCTGCGCGGCGATGGCTCCGGCGAGCAGATCGAGGCCGAGCGCTATGCCGAGGCTGTCATGGAGCTCGTGCTTGCTCGCGAGCATCGCGCGCGCGTGACTCTCGGCATGACGAGGACGGCCCTGGAGCAGGTGGATGAGGGCGAGTTGGTGATCGGCGTACGCCCGTGCCCAGTGCTCGCCGAACCGCAGACTGATCCGCTGGAGCCGCATGGCCTCCTCGTACGCCTCGTCGAGCCGGCCGAGCGCGGACAGGGCGAACAGGCGTATCACCCGGCAGCGCAGTTGTGAGGGCGCGTCCGCGGGGTCACCGTCGTGCTGGCTCAGCGCTTGGTCGCTGACGGTGTACGCGGTGAGCGGCCGGCCCATCATCAGATACGTGAAGCTCATGGAGTGGGCCGCGAGGAGCACCGCCTCAGGGTCCTCGTCGAGGAGTGCCGCGTGCCGGCACTCCTCGCCGATGCGGCGGGCCGCCTCGTGGTCGCCCTGCAGGGTCAGCGTGATGCCCAGGGCCCACAGTGCCCGGGTGCGGTGAGGGCCGGCGGAGAGCGGCAGGGCGAGCACCCGTTCCAGATACGTACGGGCCTGGTGCAGATGGCCGCAGCAGCTCCAGAAGAGACCCGCGCACCCGGCCATCTCCATCGCCATCTCCGGGTCCTCGGCAAGCAGGTGGTCCAGGGCCGCGCACAGGTCCGCGTGGGTGTCGGCGATCCGGTGGTACCAGAGGACCTGTGACGGCCCGAGCCAGCCCGCGTACGCCTGGACGGCGACATGGGCGAAGTGCCGGGCGTGCCGGTCCGCGAGGAGCGCGTCCTCCGCCAGCTCCGCCAGCCACATCGCCCCGTACTCGCGCAGCGTGTCCAGCATCCGGTAACCGCCCCCGGTCCGCCGGAGGACGGACTGGTCGGCCAGGCGTTCCAGGGCCTGGGCGATGGCCCCGGCGTCCAGAGGCCCGCCCGCGCACACCGCCTCCGCGTCCGGAGTCGTGATGACGCCGCGGAAGACGGAGAGCCGTGCCCACAGCAGCCGCTCCAGCGGTGCGCAGAGCTCGTGGCTCCAGCCGATCGTGGTGCGCAGGGCACGGTGACGGCGGGGCCAGAGGGTGTCGTCGGCGAGCTCCTCCATCCGGGAGGCCAGCCGAACGGTGATCTCCTGCGCGCTGCTCTCGCGGAGTTGCACGCAGGCCAGTTCGAGGGCGAGCGGTATGCCGTCGAGCCGACGGCAGATCTCGGCGACGGCGGCCGTACTCTCCGGGTCGTCGAGCGAGAGACCCGGGGCGACGGCGGCCGCGCGCTCGTGGAAGAGCCGGACCGCCTCGTCACCGTCGTCGCCCGCGGAGAGCGGGGGCACCTCGACGCACTTCTCGTCCGCCGCGCCCAACGGCTCCCTGCTGGTGGCCAGGACCGTCAGCCCCGGGGCCGAGGCGAGCAGTTCGGCGACGAGCTGCCCGCAGGGGCCGACGATCCGCTCGCAGCAGTCGAGAACGAGGAGCAGACGTCGGCCGGAGAGCCATTCACCGAGCGCGGCCACGGGTTGGCGGGGGCTGTGGTCCAGGAGCCCGACGCCGTCGCAGACCGTGGTGGCGAGCAGTTGCTCGTCGTGCAGATGGGAAAGGTCGGCCCACCAGACGCCGTCGGCGTAACGGTCCCGGGCACGCTCGGCGGTGCGCAGGGCCAGCCGGCTCTTGCCGACCCCGCCGGGGCCGGTGAGCGTGACCAGCCGACGATCTCGAAGTGCCCGTTCGACGTCGGCCAGTTCGTTGTCGCGTCCGACGAAGCTGGTCGTCACGACGGGGAGGTTGCCCATCACGGGGACATCCTGCCTCGCTGCGGCCCGCCGCCTCCGTTCATAGCGAAAAGCAGTCAGAAACGGCCGACAACGCATCCTGTTCGATCGGCAAGTGACAGCGAAAGGGTGGTGGTGTGCCGCTGCCCGCAGCGCCCGCCGCCCCGTTCCGGTGCTGCGAAGGCAGCGAGGCGCCGACGGGGCGGCGGCGGGGTGGCTCTGTCGTACCCCTGCGCTACGTTGCTGGCATGACGCAATTCGTACTGGTGGCAGGGGCCTGGCTCGGCTCGTGGGCGTGGCACGACGTGGAGCCCGGCCTGCGCGCGGCCGGTCACGGGGTCCACCCGCTGACCCTGTCGGGCCTGGCCGACAAGAGGGAAGCGGCGGCGGGGCAGCAGACGCACGTCCAGGACGTCGTCGACGAGGTCGAGCGCCTCGGCCTGCGCGACGTGGTGCTGGTCGGCCACAGCTACGCGGGCATTCCGGTCGGGCAGGCCGCCGAGCGGATCGGCGACCGGCTCGCCCGCGTCGTGTTCGTCGACTCCAACGTCCCGGCCGACGGCGAGTCCTTCGTCTCCGGCTGGCCGGACGGCCGGGCCGGCGTCGAGGCCGCCATCGCCGCCAACGGGGGCTTCTGGCCGCCGCCGGCCGCCTCCGACTGCGCGGACCAGGGCCTCACCGAGGAACAGCTCGCCCGGTTCCTCGGCGGCTCGACGCCCCACCCCGGCGCCACCCTCACCGATCCCGCCGCCCTGACCCGTCCCCTGGGCCTGCTGCCCGCGACGTACGTCAAGTGCCTGCTCGACCAGCCCGAGCCGAGCCCCGAGGTGGCCGAGCTGCTGACGGGCGAGCGGTGGCGGCTGGTCACGATGGACACCGGTCACTGGCCGATGTTCTCGCAGCCGCGCGAGCTCGCCCGGATCCTGCTGGACGCCGCGGGAACGGACGCCGGACGATGACGGCCTCAGCCCGCCGGGAGCGGCGCTCCCCGGACGAAGCGGCCACGGAGCATCCGGAGATCACCTACATCGGGTGCGCGCGCTGCGGCACCCTGATCGCGGGCCTCGACGGGCGGTACGCCTGTTCGGGCTGCGGCTGGGTCAACGAGTGGACCGAGGGCCACCGACCCCTGCCCGAGGCCCGGGGACGGCGCTCGGCGGGCCCGACCTAGAGCTGCCCGGTCCCGCGCCCGGGCTCCCGGCTTTCGGCCCGCCCCCTTTCTCGGACCCGACCGGACCCGCCCCCCCTTCCTCGGAGGAGAGCACGCCATGCCCGACCCGCACGACGCCGACGCGATCCGCACGGCCCTGGCCGAGATCGCCTCACTGCTCGCCCCGGCGCACCCCGCCGTGGCCGAAGAGGTGCTGCGCGCCCATGACAGCCCGCACGACTACGTGAGCGCCTTCGGGGGCCGCCTGGCGGAGCGGGGCATCGACGAGCCGGTGGACAACCTCGCCTGGATCGCGCTCATCGACGCGCTGGACGCACGGGGGCTCCTCGCGGAGTTCGACTGGAAGGAGGACGCGCGGGAGATCCGGGTACGGCTGCAGAAGCTCGAATCGAGGCCCTCCGTGGATCCCTGGGTGCTCTTCGAGCCCGAGGAGACGCTCCTGCCGACCGAGCAGTTCCTGCACGTCTGCGGCCGCCGCTACCGGGAGATCGGTGCGGCGCTGGCCGTCCTCGACATCGAGTCCGACTGCTGTCCGGTGGTGGGCCTGCGGGCGGCCCGTGCCGACGAGCTGACCGCACTCGCCGGCCGTGCGGGCTTTCCCGTGCAGCACCTCGGCACGGGCCGACGCGGGCGGTGACGGAGCAGCCGCCCCGCGCCCTCCGGGGCGGGGCGGGGCGCTGTTTCAGCAGATGCGGCGGGGTCCGCGCGCCGGAATGGAATCGCGACCGCTGCCGCCCAGCACGTACACTCGCCCCCGCCTCCGCCGACCGGCAGGGGCTTCTCACACACCAGACCGACGGGGAAGAACCGTATGAGTTCCGCAGACAGCACCGAAGCACCGATCTACGCCGGCCTCGTGGAGGAGCACGGCGATGTACCCGCCGAAGTACGCAGGGTGGCCGAGGAGGTCCTGCGCGAGGCCGACCGCGCCATCGACTTCGGCACGGTGCGGACGGCCGCCGCGGCCCGCTAGGGGCCCGCGGGCCGGAACCCCGGTCCCGGCCGCCTCGGGGCGGTCATGTTCATCACGGGACGATAAACGTCCTGCAACTATTGCCATATTCTTGCGTTCGTGACGCGACGGTTTGCTGAAGCCGTCGTCAGGGGAGCGGGCGAGGCCGCGGCAGGCCGGGCGTCCGACATCGCGCCCGATGCCGCCGCGGCTCCCCGGCCACCCACCGCGATCGCCCGGGCGGCCGTGCTTCGGTGAGCGGTCCACGCAGCCGCGTGGAGAGCGCTCCCAGCCGGCCGGCCGGGCCTCCGCCCTTCCGGGCGGGTTGCCGCGTGTTTCCCGCGGTGATACCCGCCGCCGGTGCCCGCCCTCGCGGGCGTCGCGCGCCCGCGAAACACCCCCCCCCCGGCGCCTGTGACGGTCTCGGCTTCCCGCCCCGCGGACCCTGCCGACTCGGCCGCTCCCGCGTGCGCGGCTGCCCGGCGGTGACGGGCCCGTTCGCGGTGTCCTCGCAGCCTTCTGGTGGCATCTCGTACGGGTCACGGCCCCATGGTTCCCCATGGTTCCGTCAGCCGTCGCGATCCATGGAGAGCGGAACCTGTCAAAGATTTACGAAATGAACGTGAGATCTTGCGGACATTCGTCGGCGGTGGTTGAGTGTGGCTCGCCGCACAGCTCGGGGCTGTGGGCTTCCCGCACTCCTGCCCAAGAGGGGTCCACCGATGAGAAGTTCTGTTCTTCGTCGTACCTGCGTCACCGCCGTCGCCACGGCCCTGACCATCACCGGCCTGGCGGCCTGCGGCGCCGAGGGCGACAGCTCCGCGGACGGCAAGACGCGCATCACGGTCAACTGCCGGCCCCAGCCGAGTGCGAAGATCGACCACCAGCGGTTCGACGAGGACGTCAAGACGTTCGAGAAGCAGAACCCCGACATCGACGTCACCGCGCACGACGCCTTCCCGTGCCAGGACCCCAAGACCTTCGACGCGAAGCTGGCCGGCGGCCAGATGGAAGACGTCTTCTACACGTACTTCACCGACACCGAGCGCGTCGTCTCCATCAACCAGGCCGCGGACATCACCGCGTACGTCAAGGACCTGAAGGCGTACAAGGACATAGCCCAGCCCCTGCGCGACGCCTACACCGTCGACGGCAAGATCTACGGCATCCCGCGCACCAACTACTCCATGGGCCTGCTCTACAGCAAGCCGCTCTTCGTCAAGGCCGGTCTCGACCCGGACAAGCCGCCGGCCACCTGGGAAGAGGTCCGGGCCGCGGCCAAGAAGATCGCCGCGCTCGGCGACGGCACCGTCGGCTTCGCCGAGTACAGCGCCCAGAACCAGGGCGGCTGGCACTTCACCGCCTCGATCTACTCCCAGGGCGGCACGGTCGTCAGCGCGGACGGCAAGAAGGCCACGGTCGACACTCCCGAGGGCAAGGCCGTCCTGCAGAACCTCAAGGACATGCGCTGGCGCGACAACTCCATGGGCGCCAAGCAACTGCTCATCATCAACGACACCCTCCAGATGATGGGCTCCGGCAAGCTCGGCATGTACCTGGCCGCTCCCGACAACGTCCCGCGCATCGTCAAGGAGGCCGGCGGAGCGTACGAGGACCTCGCCTTCGCCCCGATGCCCGGCGGCAAGGGCACCCTCATGGGCGGCGACGGCTACATGTTCAACAAGAAGGCCACCCCGGAGCAGATCAAGGCCGGTCTCAAGTGGCTGGAGTGGACCTTCCTCACTCCGGGCCAGGGGTTCATGAACAACTACGCCCGTGCCGCCGAGGACAAGTCCCCGGTCGGCCTGCCCGAGCCGCGCCTGTTCACCGGCGCCACCGACGCCAAGGATCAGGAGCTGAAAAAGGCGTCCGCCAACGTCCCGGTCGCCAACTACCAGGCCTTCATCGACGGTGGCCAGCAGCTCGACATGAAGCTGGAGCCCAAGCACGGCCAGCAGATCTACACGGTCCTCGACGGCGCCGTCTCGGCGGTCCTGACGAAGAAGGACGCGGACATCGACGCCCTGCTGAAGGACGCCCAGTCCAAGATCGACGGAATCTTGGCCCGGGGCTGAGAGGGCCATGAAGACCACGTCCCAGCCCGCGGCGCGCGTGAAGCCGCGGTCCGCCGGCACGACGCCTCCCCCGGGGGACGTGCGCCCGGCGGGCCGCGGACCCCTCGGCCCGCTGCGCAGGAAGATCGCCGACCAGGCCACCGCCTACGGCTTCCTGATCGGCGGCCTGCTCTGCTTCATCCTGTTCTCCTGGTACCCGGCCGTCCGGTCGGTGATCATCGCGTTCCAGAAGTACACCCCCGGGTCCGACCCCGAATGGGTCGGCACCGCGAACTTCACCCGCGTCTTCCAGGACGCGGAGTTCGCCGCCGCCTGGCGCAACACCCTCACCTTCACCGTGCTCGCCCTGGTCATCGGGTTCGCCGTCCCGTTCCTCATGGCACTCGTCCTCAACGAACTGCGGCACGCCAAGGCCTTCTTCCGGGTCGTCGTCTACCTCCCCGTGATGATCCCTCCGGTGGTCAGCGCCCTGCTGTGGAAGTGGTTCTACGATCCGGGCGCGGGCCTCGCCAACGAGGTGCTCGGCTCCCTCCACCTGCCGACGTCGAACTGGACCAACGGCGCCGACACCGCGCTCGTCTCGCTCGTGATCGTCGCCACCTGGGCCAACATGGGCGGCACCGTCCTCATCTACCTCGCCGCCCTCCAGGGCATACCCGGCGAACTGTACGAGGCCGCCGAGCTGGACGGTGCGTCCGTCTGGCAGCGCGTCCGGCACGTCACGATCCCGCAGACCCGCTTCATCATCCTCATGCTGATGCTCCTCCAGGTCATCGCGACGATGCAGGTGTTCACCGAACCCTTCGTCATCACCGGCGGCGGCCCGGAGAACTCCACCGTCACCGTGCTCTACCTGATCTACAAGTACGCCTTCCTCTACAACGACTTCGGCGGCGCGTCCGCCCTCAGCGTGATGCTCCTGCTGGTGCTCAGCGCCTTCTCCGCCCTGTATCTGCGACTCACCCGCACCGACTGACAGGAGCGTCGCCCGCCATGACACAGACAGCTCCGCCCCCCGTACGGAAACCGCCCACCGTCCGCGCCAGGAAGTCCGGCGACGCCCCGGCCGAGCGGTCGTCACGTACCGTCATCTCGCCGCTGGCACTCGCCGGACGCCGCGGCAAGGCCGCCTACTGGTCGGTGTTCACCCTCGTCGTCCTGCTCTTCGCGTTCGCGTTCCTCTTCCCCGTCTACTGGATGGTCACGGGCGCGATGAAACCGCCCGAGGAAGTGGTGCGCACCCCGCCCACCCTCGTCCCCGAGCAGTGGCGGGCGAGCGGCTACACCGACGCCTGGGACCTGATGCGGCTGCCGACCCACCTGTGGAACACGGTCGTCCAGGCGACCGGCGCCTGGGTGCTGCAGATCGTCTTCTGCACGGCCGCCGCCTACGCCCTGTCCAAACTCAAGCCGGCCTTCGGCAACATCATCCTCGGCGGCATCCTCGCCACCCTCATGGTCCCGGTGCAGGCACTCGTCGTACCCAAGTACCTCACGATCGCGGACATGCCGCTGATCCACGTCAACCTGCTGAACGACCCGCTGGCCATCTGGCTGCCGGCCGTCGCGAACGCCTTCAACCTCTACCTGCTCAAACGGTTCTTCGACCAGATCCCGCGCGATGTCCTGGAAGCCGCCGAGATCGACGGGGCGGGCAAGCTCCGCACCCTGTGGTCCATCGTCCTGCCCCTGTCGAGACCCGTCCTCGGCGTCGTGTCGATCTTCGCGCTGGTCGCCGTGTGGCAGGACTTCCTCTGGCCGCTGATGGTCTTCTCCGACACCGACAAGCAACCGATCAGCGTGGCACTGGTGCAGCTCTCGCAGAACGTCCCGCTGACCGTGCTGATCGGGGCCATGGTCATCGCGAGCATCCCGATGGTCCTGATGTTCCTGGTCTTCCAGCGGCACATCATCGCCGGAATCAGCGCCGGCAGCACAAAAGGCTGACCGCGCCGGGCGGCACCACCTGTGCCGCCCATCCCGGACCCGCCGCCGTCCCCGGCCTTCCCGCCCCGCTCCGGGGCGGCGGCGTCAGAACCTCCCGTCCTCTGTTGCGCGGACCGGCCCACCCCGCCGGCGACCGCGCCCCGCCCGAAAGGAACCCGCCTCATGGAAGGCAGCCAGCTTGCCGCCGCCGACTGGTGGCGCTCGGCCGTCATTTACCAGGTCTACGTCCGCAGCTTCGCCGACGGCGACGGCGACGGCACCGGCGACCTGACGGGCGTGCGGTCCCGGCTGCCCTACCTGGCCGAACTCGGCGTCGACGCGCTGTGGTTCACCCCCTGGTATCTGTCCCCGATGGCGGACGGCGGGTACGACGTCGCCGATTACCGGGCCATCGACCCCTCCTTCGGCGACCTCGCGGAAGCCGAGAAACTCATCGCCGAAGCCCGCGAGGCGGGGATCCGGACCATCATCGACATCGTTCCCAACCACGTCTCCGACCAGCACGTCTGGTTCCGGGCCGCCCTGGCGGCGGGCCCCGGCAGCGCGGAGCGCGAACTCTTCCACTTCCGGCCCGGCCGCGGCGAACACGGCGAACTGCCTCCCAACGACTGGGAGAGCGAGTTCGGCGGAGTCCCCTGGACCCGGGTCGAGGACGGTGAGTGGTATCTGCACCTCTTCGCCACCGAGCAGCCCGACCTCAACTGGGCGCACCCGGTCGTACGCCAGGAGCACGAGGACGTCCTGCGTTTCTGGTTCGAACGCGGCGTCGCCGGGGTGCGCATCGACTCCGCCGCCCTGGTCGCCAAGGACCCGGCGCTCCCGGACCTCGACGGGCACCAGGGGCCCCACCCGTACATCGACCGGGACGAGCTGCACGAGATCTACCGGGGCTGGCGGGCCATCGCCGACGCGTTCGGCGGCATCTTCGTCGGTGAGGTGTGGCTGCCCGACTCGGAGCGCTTCGCCCGCTACCTCCGCCCCGACGAACTGCACACCGCCTTCAACTTCACCTTCCTCACCTGCCCCTGGGACGGCCGTCTTCTCCGGCGCGCCATCGACGAGACACTCGCCGAACACGCCCCGGTCGGAGCCCCCGCCACCTGGGTCCTCTGCAACCACGACGTCACCCGCACCGTCACCCGCTACGGCCGCGAGGACACCGGCTTCGCCTTCACGGCCAAAGCGTTCGGCGTCCCCAGCGACCTGGAACTGGGCACCCGGCGTGCCCGCGCCGCCGCCCTCCTCTCGCTCGCCCTGCCCGGCTCCGTCTACCTCTACCAGGGCGAGGAACTGGGCCTGCCCGAGGCCGACGTACCGCCAAACCGCATCCAGGACCCCATGTACTTCCGCTCCCAGGGCCGGGCCCCCGGCCGCGACGGCTGCCGCACCCCGCTGCCCTGGGCGGCCGGCGAACCGTTCGCCGGCTTCGGCTCCACCGTCGAACCCTGGCTCCCGCTCCCCGCCGACTGGCCGGCCCGCGCGGCCGACCTCCAGGCACAGAACCCCCACTCCATGCTGGCCCTCTACCGCGAGGCCCTGCGGCTGCGGCGCACCCTGACCGCGCTGCACACCGAACCGCTGCGCTGGTTGAGCGAAGAGCCCGGCCTCCTGATGTTCGCCCGCGGCGAGGGCCTGGTCTGCGCCGTCAACCTCGCCGGGAGCTCCGCCGGGCTCCCCGCCCACACCGAGGTCCTGCTCACCAGCGGCCCCCTGGACGCCGAGGGCCGGCTGCCCCGGGACACGGCGGTGTGGCTGGCCCTCTGAACCGGCACGGCGCACCGCCCAGGGGAGTCCCGGCAGCCCGGGAGCGTCCCGACGCTGGGGTGATCGACCGGGGGGCCTGAGACCCCGCACCCGCCCCGCCGTCACCAGGACGGCCTCGCCCGCCGAACCCCGGGAGAACCGTGCTCAGCCGCGTCGCCGCCGCCATCGTCCCCTCGCTCGGACGACTCACGGTCACGTCCGACCACGCCGCGGCTCCGGCCGCCGGCAGCATCATCGTCGCCAACCACACCTCCCTGGCCGACCCGGGCATCGTCCTCGCCGCACTGCTGCGCCTCGGCGTCGAACCCGTCGTCATGGCCACCGCGGGCCTGTGGCGCATACCGGTACTCGGCCGTCTCCTGGAGCGTGGCGGGCACGTGCCCGTGCACCGGAACACCGACCGGGCCGCGGGCGCCCTCGACACGGCGGCCGGCGCACTCAGGGACGGCCGTCATCTGCTCATCTACGGCGAAGGACGGCTGCCCTGCCGCACGGACGCGGCGGAGGCCCCGCCGGAAGGCTTCCGCAGCGGCCTGGCCCGTCTCGCGCACGCGTCCGGCGCGCCCGTCGTGCCGCTCGGCCAGGCGGGAGCCCGCCGTGTGACCTCGGGTTCGTGCGTCAAGCAGATCTCCGGGATCCTCACCGCTCCGGCCCGCCGCCCCCGGCTCCACGTCCACGTCGGCGCCCCGCTGCAGCTCCCGCCGGAGGTCCGGGCGGCGACCGCCACGGCCCGCGAAGCCGTCACCGCCGCCTGGCGCACCGCCGCGCACCAGCTCGGCGAACCCGCGGCGCTCGCCGGACGCTGAACGGGCGACGAAACCCTCGGAACGGCTACCCGGCCTCCCGCGCCACCTGTTCCCAGGCGCTGCCGGTGCTCCTCCCACCGGACGCGGTCGCCCGGCGACAGCGCTGCGGGTCGGCCCTCGGCTGCGAGGCGGTCGACCGGGCATCCTGTCACCGGCCACTGACGTGCGGGGTCCCGTCCGGGACAGCCGGAGCCGTGCGCTCCGCACCGTTCCGGGACGCGGCCCGGGTGGCGGCGGCAACCCCGGCGGCGTAGGTATGGAGGCGTGCCGCTCCGGAGGACGTGCGACGCCACGGAGCGCACCGGCCTGCGACGGCCGGTGACCAACAGGCCCACCCGCCGGACCGACGTCCACGTCCGGCGGCTCGCCACCCGGGGACGAGGAGACGGAACCCGATGACCGCGGCAGAGCAGAGCACCCCGGTGCACGGGGTTCCGTGCTGGGTCAGTCTCATGACCCGGGACCTGAGGGCCACCAAGGACTTCTACGGGACCGTTCTCGGGTGGACCTTCCGCTCCGGCACCCTCGGCGAGGGCTTCACCGTCGCCCACGCCGACGCCCTGCCGGTCGCCGGGATCGGGCAGATCGCCCCCGGCCTGCCCACGGAAGTCTCCTGGACACCGTATTTCGCCGTCTACGACGTCGACGCCACAGCGGCCCGGGTCCGTGAACGGGGTGGCACCATCGCCGTCGGCCCGATCCGGGTGGGCCCCGGACGGGGAGCGGTGGCCGCCGACCGGGAAGGCGCCGGATTCGGCTTCTGGGAAGGCAGGACCCCGCCCTGGTCGTTCGGCCGCGACAACCCTCCCGCCTCCATCGAACTGCGGACCAGCCACGCCTTCGACTGCGCGATCTTCTATGCCGAGGTGTTCGGCTGGGCCTCCGAGGTACCCGGCGGCTGCGAGGTCGGCTACGCGTACCAGCAGGACACGGTCGTCGTACGGCAGGGCGGCCGCACCGTGGCCACCCTGCGCGGAGGCGGCGACGCGTCCTCCCCCGACCCCCGGCTGCGCCCGCGCTGGCACGTCCGTTTCCCGGTCGCGGACCTGGAAGCGGCCACCGAGGCGGCCCGCGCGGCGGGCGGTACGGCGGGACCGCCGGTGGACTCGCCCGCCGACGGGACCGAAGCGGTGATCAGGGACCCCGACGGCGGCATCTTCACCGTCTGCGCCCACCCGCCGGACGCCCCCTGAGCCACCATCCTCCGAAAGGGCCGTTCAGCAGGTGCGGAACACGTGACCCGGCTGTCCGGCCGGCCGGACGTCGAGGTCCCGGCGCACCACCGAGACCGTCGCCCCCACGGACGAACACGCCTTCGCGAAGTCGCCGTCGGTGTACTCGACGACGTACACCCTGTCGCCGTACGCGGAGGCGTAGTCGGCGCACTCGTCGTACCGGCCGCACTCCTCGGCGACGGCGAAGTCGAACCCGATCCTCCCCCGCTGCTCCAGCAGATCGGTGGTGTTCTTCTGGCCGATCGCCAGCCCGGCGGCGTGCGCCCGGTCGGCCAGGAGCTTCGCGAACGCCGCGTTGTGCTCCCGGGTCAGCAAACCTTCGGAGCGCTCGAAGGAATCCAGATTGTCCGGCTCCACCGCCTGGAAACCGGACTTCGCGCAGCCGTCGATCCAGCCCCCGACGATATCCGCCAGCCGGGCGCGCTTGTCCGCGGTCGAGGTGTCGAGCAGCGCCTCGCCCCAGTCCTCGTCGTTGACCAGCCGGCCGTCGCCGTCGCGCAGCAGCAGATCGGGGTTGTTCTTCTCCCACCGGTCCAGCGCGTCGGGCTGGGTCTGGAAGGCGTTGACGTAGCAGACGTTGTACAGGCCCTCGGCCGGCTCGTCGCCACGGTCGCGGGAGACCGCCCCGACCCCGGCGGGCGGGGAGTACCCGCCGCCGATCTGGTAGTCGAAGGTCACGTTCGCCTCGGGCGGCACGACCTCGGGCGCGGCATCGGCCGTGGAGCCCGAGGCGAACGTGTTGGACAGGAGCAGTCCCGCTGCCGTCGCGGTCGCGACGCCGACGGCCAGACCGGCGAGGGTGCTCCCACGGCGGAGGAACGGACGGACGGCGTGCTCGGACATACGTGACTCCCGTGCGTGGACTTCGGAACCTGCCCCCCCATCATGGACGGCCGATCATGAGCGAATCGTGCGTGCCCGCCCGGCACCGCCCGTGACCGGGCGGTGCGGCGGTCAGTCCGGCCAGTCGCTGTCGAGTGCCTCGGCCGCCTCCGCCGCCACCGCCTCGGCGACGGCCGCCAGGGCCGGTGATTCCAGCTTCCACTGCTGCCAGTACAGCGGGACGTCGACGGTGTGGTCCGGGGTGAGCCGCACGAGCCGGCCGCCGCTCAGCAACGGCTCCGCCTGGACCTCGGGCACCATGCCCCAGCCCATGCCCGACGCCACGGCGTTCGCGAACCCCTCCGAGGTGGGGACCAGGTGGCGCCGGGGGCTCGGCCGGGGGCCGGGGCCGAGCCGTCGCACGAAGGCGTCCTGAAGGTCGTCGCGCCGGTCGAAGCCGATCACCGGGGCGTCGCCGATCAGTTCGCGCAGCGCGGTGCCCTCCCGCCGCCCCAGCCACCGGTCGGCGAAACCGGGGCTGGCCACCGGCAGATACCGCATCCGGCCCAGCGGGCGTACCGAGCAGCCCGTGACCGCCTCCGGCGACGAGGTCACCGCTGCCATCGCGAGCCCCTCCCGCAGCAGGGCGGCCGTATGGTCCTGGTCCTCCCGGCGCAGCTCGTAACAGAGCCCCAGCTCCTCCGGCACGCGCCGCAGAGCGGGCAGGAACCAGGTCGCCAGGGAATCGGAGTTCACCGCGATCGGCAGAAGCGTCGGTTCGCCCGGCCCGGACATCCCGAGCGCCACCTGCGCGTCCTGCTCCAGCCTGGCCAGCTGGCGGGCGAAGCGCACCACCACCTCACCGGACTCGGTGGGCCGCACCGGCTTCGTGCGCATCAGCAGCACGCGGCCCGTGCGCTGCTCCAGCGCCTTCACCCGCTGGCTGACCGCCGACGGCGTCAGCCGCAGGGCGTTCGCCGCGGAGTCGAAGGTGCCTTCGTCGACCACGGCCAGCAGGGTCCGCACCTGGTCGAGAGGAAGCTCGGACATCATGAACACTAATGATACGTAAGAATCATTAGCTGGACACCAAGTTACCCCGCTCCGTACCGTCGCCCGCATGACGAACGCCCTGACCACCGCGGCCGCCGGATTCGGCACCGGCCTCTCGCTCATCGTCGCCATCGGAGCCCAGAACGCCCTGGTGCTGCGCCAGGGCGTCCGCCGCGACGGCGTGCTCGCGGTGGTCGGAATCTGCGCCCTGTCCGACGCGGTGCTCATCGCACTGGGGGTCGCGGGGGTCGGCGCCCTCGTCGTGGCCTGGCCTTCGGCGCTGACGGTGGTGGGGCTGCTCGGCGGCGTGTTCCTGATCGGCTACGGTCTGCTCGCCGCACGCCGGGTCCTGCGCCCGTCGGCCCTGCACGCGGGGGACGCCCCGGCCGCCTCGCGCGGGAGGGTGGTGCTGACCTGCCTGGCGATGACGTGGCTCAACCCGCACGTGTACCTCGACACCGTGTTCCTGCTCGGGTCCGTCGCCGCCGACCGAGGACCGTTGCGCTGGACCTTCGGCCTCGGCGCGATCCTCGCCAGCGTGTGCTGGTTCGCCGCGCTCGGGTTCGGCGCCCGGCTGCTGAGCGGAGTCCTCGCGCGACCCTCCGCGTGGCGGGTGCTGGACGGTCTGGTCGCCGTGATGATGATCGGGCTCGGCGCGAAGCTGGCGCTGAACGCCTGAACGCCTGAACGCCTGAACGCCTGAACGCCACGAGGGCGAGCGTTCGGGCCTCCGCCAGTGCCCAGGGGTCTCCCTGGGCACTCGACACGTCCAGGGTCGAGGGCGCACACCCGGCGTACCATGCCATGATCGCCATCTTTCGACAGGATCGTGCCATGGGAAGCGTGCAACGGGCCGTCGTTCTCGCCCTGGACGGGGTGCATCCCTTCGAGCTCGGCATCCCGGGCCAGGCGCCGATGGGCGCACGGAAAAGGGGAGCGGCGAGCACATTTCGCGAAGTCGGCGCTCTGGCGAATTCCGGCGAACGTCGCGGCCAGGCCGACGCGTTTCCCGGATGGCCGCGCCGCTGTCATCCGGAATCCCGGGCGGGACCCGGTATTCCGGGCGGGGCGGTGTGGGGGATCCGGCCCGCCCGTAAAGGGAAAATGACCGAGTAGTCTCTATCTTATTATTCTACCGGTATAAGCATCGCAGGAACGGCTCGCCACTACATGACCCCTGGGGGGAGTTATGCCCGAAGCAGCAGTTTTGATCGATTCGGTGCCGACCATGGATGCGGAGGCCGAGGTGGTGCATCCCGTGGGGATCGACATGGTGCACCGGACCAGGCCGGAGGACGCCTTTCCGCGCAACTGGGTACGCCTGGAGCACGACCGGTTCTCGGTGGGGGCGGTTCTTCCGCACGACCATCCGTTCTTCGCTCCGGTGGGTGACGACCGGCACGACCCGTTGCTGGTCGCGGAGGCGATGCGGCAGGCGGCCATGCTCGCCTTCCACGCCGGGTACGGGATCCCGCTCGGCTATCAGTTCCTGATGACGGGACTGGACTACGTCTGTCATCAGGAGCACCTGGCCGTCGGGGGCGCACCCACCGAGATCGACGTGGAGGTGTTCTGCTCCGACCTGAAGTGGCGGGGCGGGCTCCCGGCGCAGGGGAGTGTCGGCTGGGCGGTGCACCGGGACGGTCAGCTCGCCGCGACGGGAAGGGGAGAGACCCGTTTCAGCACTCCCAAGGCGTACAGGCGGATGCGCGGCGACGCCCCGGCCGAGGGGATATCCATACCGGAGACCGTGCCGGTCCCGGCGGTCCGGGCGGGCCGTGCCCGCGTCGAGGACGTGGTGCTCTCGGAGACCGGGCGGGACGGAGTCTGGGAACTGCGTGTGGACACCCGGCATCCCACCCTGTTCCAGCGACCCAATGACCATGTCCCGGGCATGTTGCTGCTGGAGGCGGCCCGCCAGGCGGCGTGCCTCGCGGCCGGGCCCGCGGGAGTCGTTCCGGCCGAGGCGCGCACCCGGTTCCACCGGTACTCCGAGTTCGGCAGTCCGTGCTGGATCGGGGCGGTGGTCCTGCCGGGGACGGCCGAGGATACGGTGACGGTACAGGTGACAGGCCATCAGGACGGCGAAACGGTGTTCTCCACCGTCCTGTCCGGCCCGCGGGCCCACGGCTGAGAGGTTTCCCGAGTGATTCTCGTGACGGGTGCGACCGGAGCGGTGGGCCGTGAGGTCGCCGGACAGTTGGCGGCGGCCGGCCCCGTGCGGGTTCTCGCGCGCCGCCCCGAGCGGCTCACGGTACGGGGGGGAGGGGTCGAGATCGTCGAGGGGGAGTACGGGGACCGCGCCGCTCTCGACCGGGCCCTGCGGGGCGTCGCCTCGGTGTTCCTGGTGACGAACAGCCCCACGGAGCCCGACGACGAGAGGGTCGCCGTGGCGGCGGCCGCGGCGGGCGTACGCCACCTGGTCAAGCTGTCCATGATGGCGGTGGAGGAGCCGGACGCCGACGACTTCATCACCCGGCGTCAGCGGGAGAACGAACAGGCGGTGAGGGAGTCGGGGGTCCCGTGGACGTTCGTGCGCCCCAGGACGTTCATGTCCAACACCCTTTCCTGGGCCCCCGGCATCCGGTCGGCGGGAGTGGTGCGCGCCCTGTACGGTGACGCTCCGGTCGCGTGCGTCGACCCGCGCGACGTCGCCGCGGCGGCCGTCGCCGTCCTCACCGGTACGGGGCACGAGGGCAGGGCGTACGCCGTGTCGGGCCCGGAGGCGATCACCGCGCGGGAGCAGACGGCCCAGCTCTCCCGGGTGCTGGGGCGGCCCTTGCGCTTCGAGGAACTGGGCCTGGACGCCGCGCGTACGGCTTTGCTGGCGAAGTATCCGCCGCCCGTCACGGAGGCCTTCCTGCAGAGCGCGGAGCGGCAGCGGGCGGGAGCGAAGGCAGCCGTGGTGCCCACGATCCAGGAACTGACGGACCGCCCGGCGAGGCCGTACCGCGTCTGGTCGGCCGAGCACGCGGAGGCGTTCGCGCCGGAATGAGGCCGCTTCGCGGGGCGAGTGGAGGCCCCGCACACTCGCGGACCGCGGATGGGCGCGACGACTCGCGTATTTCCTTTCCGGTCCGTTATGGCGGCTCACGGGAGATGCTCGGCCGGAAAGTGCTCGCGCTTCTCTGCCGTAATTCTTCCGTTCTCCGAAAAGAAACCGGAAAGTTGGTTCGACAACTCCCGGTATCGGCGTACACAGGGCCCGGCTCCGGGTTCGCGCGCTGCTCCGGCGACAGCACCCGGTACCTTCTGCCGCATGGCTGACGAGATCTTCGTACATCCCCGGCTGGCTGCTCTCTACGACCCACTCGAACCAGACCGGGGCGACCTGGCCCCGTACGTCCGCCTCGCCGAGGAGTTCGGGGCGCGGCGCGTGCTGGACATCGGCTGCGGTACGGGCGTGTTCGCTCTGCTGCTGGCGGACCGTGGGATCGAGGTCGTCGGGGTCGACCCCGCTCGGGCCTCGCTCGACGTGGCGCGCGCCAAGCCGGGCGGCGACCGGGTCCGCTGGATCCGCGGTGACGCCGCGGCCCTTCCGCCGTTGCGGGTCGACCTGGTCACCATGACGGCCAACGTCGCGCAGGAGATCGTCGCACCGGACGACTGGCAGGCGACCCTGCGCGGCGCCCACGAGGCGCTGCGGCCCGGCGGGCATCTGGTCTTCGAGACCCGGGATCCGGCCCGGCGCGCCTGGGAGGCGTGGAACCGGGAGCGTTCCCACCGCGTCACCACCATCCCCCGGCAGGGAGCTCGTCCTCATCGCTCGTCGGCCGGACCTCGGCCCGCCTCGCTGACAGCGCCGGCCCGGCCCGCGTCCGCTCCCCAGCTCGCCAGCAGTCGCAGGGCCTGGGACGACTCCGATCCCGGCTCCGCGTGGTAGGTCACCAGATGCTGCTCCTCGTCGTCGGGAAGGTTCAGCGTCTCGTACGACAGGGTCAGCTCCCCGACGAGCGGATGCCGCAGCACCTTGCTGCCGTGGCCCTTCTCCTTGACGTTGTGCGTGGCCCACAGCCGCCGGAACTCGTCGCTCTTGACCGAGAGTTCGCCCACCAGCGCCGACAGCTCCGGATCGTCGGGGTGGCAGCCCGCGTACAGCCGCAGATAGCTGACCATGTCCGAGGCCTTGGAGTCCCAGTTCACGAACAGGTCCCGGTAGTCGGGGGAGAGGAACACCAGCCGTGCCCAGTTGCGCTCGCCCGGCGGCAGCGCGCCCCAGTCGCCGAACACCGCCGCCGCCATCGGGTTCCAGGCGAGGACGTCGGAGCGTGCCCCGGTCACGTACGCGGGGATGCCGTCCATGCTGTCGAGCAGGTACAGCAGGCCCTTGCGCACGCGCTGCACCCGGGCCGGGCGGCGCTTCTTCCCGTGCCGCGCGGGCTTGGCCAGGTGCGTCAGATGGGCGCTCTCGGCGTCCGTGAGCCGCAGGGCCCGAGCGATCGCGTCGAGGACCTCGGCCGACACGTTGCGCCCGTTTCCCTGCTCCAGGCGCGTGTAGTACGCCACGGAGACCCCGGCCAGCTGCGCCAGCTCCTCCCGGCGCAGACCGGGCACCCGGCGGTGCCGGCCGAACTCCGGAAGTCCCACGTCGCCCGGCTGGAGCCTGGTCCCTCCGGGTGCGCAGGAACTCGCTGAGCTCGGCGCGCCCGTCCAGCGGCTCGGGGGCGGCGGCCTCTGGTCGATCGTCCATGGTTTCCATTATTCCTGTGATTCCTGGTCGTACGTGCCGGAGCCTGTCCCCGTCAGTAGTAGGACCGCTGGACGTAGGCAAAGCGGTGACCTGGGTAAACATCCGTCGCGGCGTGATGCTGGGAGACGTTCCTACCGCATCACCCAGAGGAGAACCTCCGGCATGACCACCGTTGCCGTCTACGCCGCTCCCCGTGCCAAGGCTCCGCTGGAGCGCACCACGATCGAACGCCGCCCGGTGGGCGAGTTCGACGTCCTGATCGACATCAAGTTCGCCGGGATCTGCCACTCCGACATCCACCAGGCCCGCGACGGCTGGGGCGAGGGCATCTTCCCGATGGTGCCCGGCCACGAGATCGCCGGGATCGTCGCCGAGACCGGCCCCGGGGTCACCCGGTTCAAGGTCGGCGACCGCGTCGGCGTCGGCTGCATGGTCGACTCCTGCGGAACGTGCGACGCGTGCCTGATGGGCCGCGAGCAGCACTGTGCCGAGGGGAACACCCAGACGTACAACGCTCTCGACCGCGCCGGCGAGCCCACGTACGGCGGCTACTCGACGCACATCGTGGTGGCCGAGACGTTCGCCCTCTCCATCCCCGAGGGCATCGCCCTGGACGAGGCCGCGCCGCTCCTGTGCGCGGGCATCACCACGTACTCCCCGCTCAAGCGCTGGGGCGCGGGCCCCGGCAAGAAGGTCGCCGTCGTGGGTCTCGGCGGTCTCGGCCACATGGCCGTCAAGATCGCGCACGCCCTCGGCGCCGAGGTCACGGTCCTCTCCCAGTCGCTGCGGAAGAAGGACGACGGGCTCAAGCTGGGCGCCGACCACTACTACGCGACCAGCGATCCGCGGACCTTCGAGGAGCTGGCCGGCACGTTCGACGTCATCCTCTCCACGGTCTCGGCGCCGCTGGACCTCGGCGCCTACCTCGCTCTGCTGCGCACCGACGGCACGCTGGTCAACGTGGGCGCCCCCGAGGAGCCGATCTCGCTGAACCTCTTCTCCCTGATCCTGGGCAACAAGTCGATCGCGGGTTCGGCGATCGGCGGGATCAAGGAGACCCAGGAGATGCTGGACTTCTGCGCCGTGCACGGGCTCGGCGCAGAGATCGAGGTGATCGGCGCGGGCCAGGTCAACGAGGCGTACGAGCGGGTTCTCGCCAGCGACGTCCGCTACCGCTTCGTGATCGACACGGCGACGATCTGAGGAGCGGGGCCGACAGGCGCCCCCCACGCGCATGTCCCGTCCCGAACCACCACCCGCCGGCCTGCTCCCGGCGGCGTAGGGCCCGAGTCGCGCAGCAGCGCGCCGCCGGCGCTGCTGCGCGGCCTCGGGC
>NZ_NTGZ01000109.1 GCF_002551245.1 Streptomyces sp. rh34 | reverse complement strand
GGCCCGGCCGGCGGCGGCCACGCGGGGATCGAGGGAGGCTGGGCCAGCGGCGAGTACCGCAACCTCGGCGGCCCGTACGGAATCACCTACATCAAGGGCGAGAAGGCCTACTTCGACGCGGAGCGCGGCTACTTCGTCCGCTGACCCTGCAGCCGGGCACACCCGGCTACGGCCGTTCCAGAACGGGTGAGGGCCCGCGCCGTGGCGCGGGCCCTCACCCGTGCATCTCACGCAGGAAGGACTGCGGGGCTGCACACGGGCCACCTCTTATCAGGGGGCCGTGCGTCAGCCGAT
The DNA here is from genome assembly GCF_002551245.1 of Streptomyces sp. rh34. Lineage (GTDB taxonomy): Bacteria > Actinomycetota > Actinomycetes > Streptomycetales > Streptomycetaceae > Streptomyces. The sequence goes on along the minus strand of NZ_NTGZ01000109.1, from coordinate 23,319 downwards.
CACGGGTGTGAGTAGTTGCGGTACAGAAAGTGCCTCTGTGATTGATCATGGGCGGTTAGCACAGGAGAGGTGGATGCCGCTGGGTTTCACGGAAAGGCCGCGGGGCGCCTGCTGGCGCTGGCTACGTCCGTCAGCGAGATCATGCCACCGAGGTCCTTGACCGGCTCCAGAACGCGGACACCGTCACCGTCCCCGACGGTCCCGTACGCCTCCAGTCACTCATCGCGCTCGTCAACCGCTACGGCCGCCCCGCCGCGCACCGATCCGGTCCTCCACGGTGCCCTGCGACTCGCCGGCGAGCCCGAATTCGAGAGCGGTGCCTCGCACGAACGTCTCCACTTGACGATCACCGGGCTGCTCACCGACGCCGCACACGCCGGAAAGCTTCCCTCACACGTCGACGCGGACGAGACCGCAGAACTGATCACCACGATGCTCGCCGGACTCCACCGGTACCCACCGGGACCGACAGCACAGGACGGGGCGATCGAGCGGATCGCCAGCCTGTGGCGCCACCTCCTGCCGTCCGTCGCGATACCGGCCGTCTTCCCCGCCCTCGATCTCGCACAGCGGCCACGATCGACGAAGCCGAAGTCTTCGCCCACCGCATCACGCACCTGCGCAGCTACCTCGACGCCTACACCGGCGCATTCCGCTAAGGCGACACCGTCCACCTGTCCGGACGCCTCGTCCACATCCAGGGCCCCGCCAACACCGGCGGATCCGGCATCGAACGCACACCATGGAGCGCCACCGAAAGCTACCTCGCCAACCTCGCCCGCTGCCCCTGCCCAGGGCGCGCCCTGCACCGCCCCGGTCCCTCATCCCCCCTTGGGAGGTCCGCGATGACCGTTGATCGACATGCTTTCGTCTCCGCCGAATATCACTACGCCCGCTTCCGCCCCCGATACCCCGACGACCTGTTCGCACTGCTCGCCGATCGGTTCGCCAGATCAACCTCGGCATGCCCGCCATCCCACGCCGACACCAACCAGGCCCCTCCTGAGGGAGCTCATCGCGCGCTACATAGCGCGCCAGCGAACAGGCTCGGTGGTATCAGTGGACGGTTGCTGCCGACGTCGAGGGCGCAGTTGTGCAGGACCGCTGATGGTCTCGAACGGGTTAGTCCAGCGGGCAGTAGCGAGGTGAGGGTGCCAACAATGCGAACAGGGCATGATTAATTCCTGGAGGCTCACGATGGAAACCACCACTGGCTCTGGCGAGGTCGGTCCAGGGGAGAAGCCTCCGGTGGATCACCGGCCCCTCGAGGGACGCCCCCACCGTGATCCCTGGACCATTGAGGGTGAACCGGGTGGTGAGTGCTCATGTAAACCGCAAGGTCCTGGCCTATCTCCACCCAATTGCCACGACCGCATTCCACCCAAAAAGGACGATTGCTGCCAGCAGATCCTGAAGGTGCTGCGCTGCATTCCGGGAATCGACGAGCGCTGTCTCCAGTTCCGTAAACCCAAGGTTCCATCAAAGGTAAAGATTGCTAACTTCTCTGGGGCTCTGCCACTTCGAGACCGCGTAGCCCCGATGCTCATGCTCGTCCTGCGACGGCTTCGGAAGGGTGTGCCCGCCTACAACACGTTCGAGGCCAACCTTCAGGGGGTGCTCAACGGTCTTCCGGCTGCTCAGCGCGCAGCTCTGGAGAACGCCCTTGACGCGTACGACAGCCTTCCAGAAACTCTGAAGAGTTGCGTCTTTGATACTCGCTTCGACGGATGGAAGGACGTCGCGGCGCTCGATCCTGACTTTTTGGTGCGCAACCTTGTCGGCGAGATGCTGGCCCTCGGGCGGATGCATCGCTACGGCACACCCGACATCGGACAGTACATGTCACCGCCACCCACGCAGTTCTTCCATCTGCCCATTCCTCCGGGGGATCTCAAGCCGCGACCGTGGGTGCGCACCGTTGACGCTCCGGGCGAGCCCGGGAAAGTCAAGAAGGTCAAGGCTCCGTGGCCATGGATCACCGCGGTCAGCCCGACGGGGGAGCCGGATGCCAATAAATACACCGGGTGGCTTCGCCACAATGGAGGCTGTACACCCGTCACAGGTGTGCCATGTCTTCCCAAGGACATGAAGTACCAGCCTCACGAATATGCGTGGGACTGCAAGCCGTCCGCCGGCGTTGGCTCCGCCTCACTGAATTGCGCTCACATGACCCCATCGGGGGCGAGTGGGGGCATGGGATTTCCCTCCTGCCCAGGTGGCCCCGACTACGAGACGTCCTTTGGCGGCAAGAGCGTCTGCCTTCAGATTCCGCGCATCGACCCAGGAAGTGAGGTGGGCTTGCGGGGGCTGAATTTCCTCTCCCCCGACGCGCGCGTCGTAATCCGCCAGGTACAGGGTGCATCTACCCTCGTCATCCCGCCGGAGAAGCTTATCGACTGGCACCCTGACGTGGAGACGGCACCAGGACTGGTGGCCCCCGAGGTACGCGATACAGCCTACTTCACAATGCCCGCATCCATTCAGCAGGGATTCTCCGATATCCCGCTACCTCCCGGTCGCTATGCGATGCAGATCATCGTCCCAAACAGCACGAAGTACACCATCAACGCAGGTGAACCACCACCCGCAGAATTTGCCAGCAATGAGGTTCTGTTCGACCTGGAGCCGAGTCCGAACCAGCGTTACCAGATCACCAGTGACCAGCTTTTCTGTCACGAGGAAACTGACGGCCCTGGCTCAGATGAGCCATGGTTCCGCGCCTTCACAGCGGTGATGAATCCGTTCTCCGCCGAGAACAAGGTGGCGCTCCCTGACCTCAGGGCAGTAACGATCACAGAGAAGGACGATGTCGACAGCGGAGAAATCCACACGTTCGGCCCGGCCACGCTGTTCGACGGTATCTTGGGTCGCGATTATCTAGCCCTTGCCGTCCTTGGGCTGGAAGTGGATAGCGAGGACGCCGCCCGGCAGTCGATCAACGACTTCTGGGATGCCTATGCGCTCTATATTCAGAACTTCTTCGTCCAGTTGGGCAGCAGCACCTCCGGCGGTGTGTTGGGTGCTGCCGCTAAGGCAGGTGTCATGACGACGCAGGCGTACGTAGCCGGGGGAGCCCTGGCTGCCATTCTCGCTGGCGGCCTCCTCTACGCGGCGTGGGCGCCAGCCGACCCACTCGCCTACGATGCGATGACGTTCTCAAGCCGCCAACTGTACGAGCTGACAGATGAGACGGTGAAGAGGCTCCCGCAGCCGGAATCTCAGAAGATTGACGTCGTTACCGTCTCCAGTGAGCCGGTGGAAAAGAAGCTCGTAGCAGGCAACCGCTCCGACTACACCGAAAAGCGTCGATATCGCAATCCAGAGGAAGACAGCACGTACTACCTGTGGTACCACATCAAGCGGGCCTGAAAATGGCTTACTGAGGTTGAACTCGTGGACTCGTAGGCGCTGACGGCTCGTCGCGCGTGCGGTATCCACAAGGGGGCGAGCTGACTGCCGAACGGCATCAGTTCCGCGAGGAGTTGCGGCTCCAGGAGGCCGAGAGGTTCGCCAAGGGCGAGGCGAGCTCGGTCGTTGCGAAGGACCTGCGGGTCAGCGTCCGCTCGGTGCAGCGGGGGTGGCGGATAGGGGATGAGGGCGGTCCGCAGACTCCGCGGTCACAGGGGCCGGCGTCGCTGCCGAGGCTGAGTGAGAAGCAGTTCGCCGGAGGCGGGGCTGGCCAAAAGGGGCCGATCGTGCACGGCTGGGAAGACCGACACTGGACCCCTGAGCCGTGTGAAGACAGTGATCAGCAGGCGCTTCCACCTGACCTACACGGTCCAGGGCGTGCGCAACGGCTGGTCCTGCCAGGTCCCGGCCCGACGCGCCATCGAGCGGGACGACGAGGCGGTGGCCGGGTGGGCCCGGGGGTATGGCCCTGCGCGGAAGGCTCGCGGCGGCCCGTGGAGCCTGGCTCGTCTACGAGGACGAAGCCGGATTCTCCATGACGCGGCCAAGGACCAGGACTTGGTCGAAGCGCGGCCGGACCCCGGTGGTGCGGGTCCGTGGCCGTTCCCGCAGACGGATATCCATCGTCGCGCTGACCTGCTACAAACCCGGCAACCGGTCACGGCTGATCTACCGGCCGCGTCAGGACGACGGCCGACGCGGCCCGAGTTCAACCTCAGTAGTTCCGAGAACCTGGATGGACCGCGTCCAGGTCCTGGACGGCGTGGACAGGATCACCACCGAACAGGCCGGCATCATCATCCTCTCGGCTGGACCGCCCGGCACCACGCCCCTGCCCGGCTGGGCACCGGCGGTCGCCGATATCCGAGCCGCCTACCTCGGAACGGCCCGCCGGGCCGGGTCCGGAACCTACCCCGAGCCGACGGAGACCTACCAGAGCACGGTTCAACGCTCGCCGTTCTTCACGATCGAGGCAATGCGGTTCGACCAGAGCGTCGCTGCGCGGGTCGGCCGCATGGCGCGTAGCCCAGATCATGGCGAACTTGATGATCCGGTCGACGTCGCTCGGACGCAGCAGGATCGCTTCGCCGGTGTGCAGCGGTTCGGGCCGGCGGTGCTGCCACAGCCGGTAGAAGCGGCCGTCTTCGTTGTTGAAGCCCAGGTGCCGGTCGCCGTGCGGATTGATCAGGTGGGTGGTGAAGGGCAGATCGTTCGGGCCCGGGTGCCAGGGCTGTTCCGGCTGGCTCAACTCATCCTCCGTCGGCATTCAGTGACTGCGTCCGGCGTCGGTGCCGAGGGTTCGACCACGTCGTCGCGGGAAGCGGATCCAGCCCGGGCGGAGCACCTGGCCGAGCTCGGTGCGACGGCGGACGCATGACGTTCGCGCCGGGTCGGGCGGTCCAGGGGCATGCGCGTTCGGCCCGGTGGTTGTAGGCGACGATCGATGAGTCACCCGACTCCAGCAGCGTAGGGAAGGGGAGCCGGCCGATGTGGTCTCTGAGTTCGTCATAGACGGAAGGGTCAGGTCTGGTCCGGGGCCAGACCTGACCCTTCCGCCCGGCGTGCCGCGGGCGTTCTCTGCGCAAGGAGAAACCGACAGCCCTGTCGGTCGGAACGCGTACTGCTTGGAGGATGTCCCGCCATGACGTGTCTACATCTGCCGCCGGTCCCCGCGTCCGTAGGTACCGCACGGAAGTGGGCGGCCCCGTTGCTGCCCGCCGACATACGCGATCCGGTCGGGCTCGTCGTCTCCGAGCTGGTGACGAACGCGGTCGCCGCCGACGAGGCGGCCGGAGCCATGGACGACATCGAGGTCGAGCTCACGATCGACCCGGCGGGCCTCCACGTCGCCCTGGCGGTCACCGACGCCAGCGCCCGGCCGCTGCCTCCGAGCCCGGACGCCGTTCCCGCCGACGGGGACGGCGGGCGCGGCCTGCTCCTGCTGGACGCGCTCGCCTACGACCACGGATGGGCCCGGCGCGTTACCGGGAAATGTGTGTGGGCTCTCTTCCGGCGTGCCACCCCGGAACGGCGCTGGGCCATCTCCGCGCCGGTGCGGCTGGAGTGCGCAGATGCCTGACGCCAGGGCGCGCACTGCCGGGTCCCCGGGTAGCGTCGGACCCGGCTCAGGGAGGCGAGAGGACTATGCAGGATCGCGCGGAGCGGACGGCTCAGCGGATCATCGAGGCCGCCGGCGTGGTCTTCGACCGCGAGGGCTACGCCGGTGCGACGACCCCGGAGATCCTGCGCCTGGCGGGCGTCTCGCGTGGCGGCTTCTACCACCATTTCAGCGGGAAGGCGGAGCTCGGCGACGAAATCCTGGCCCGCCAGCGCGCATTCTTCCAGCAGGTTTCCGAGCGCGCGGGATCAGGCCCGGTACCGGAGCGCTGGCTCCAGGCGCTGATCGACATCAGCCACTTCTACACCGCCGGCATCCTGGAGGACCCCGTCCTGCGGGCCGCCGTGCGCCTGTCGATCGAGCCGGGCCCGTACCAGACCGCCGAAAGCTACGCGGCCCCGCTCGGGGCCGTCGCCGCCGTCCTCGAATCCGCCCGGGACGCCGACGAGCTCCAGGACCACGTCGAGCCCGCCGAAGCCGCCCGCACCCTGGTCGGCTGCTACAGCGGCGTCCAGCTCCTCGCACTCGCCCTCGCCGAACGCGACGCGCTTCACCAGCAGGTCAGCGCCATGTGGTCCCTGATCATGCCCGGCCTCGCCCGCCCGGCCGTTCTCAGCCGGCTGCGCCTGAGCGCACCGCCCGCAGATACAGCGCGGCGGCGGTGAACCCCGGCCCGTAGGCCACCGCGACGCCGGGCCCCGCGGCCGCGCCGTCGGTCATGGTCCGGGCCAGCACGTCCAGCAAGGCCACCCCGCCGAGATTCCCGCCGGCGAGGGAGTCCCGAGCGTGCCGACCGGCGCTCTCCGGGTCGAGGCCGAGACCGGTCAGCGTCCCGGAGATGATCCCGGGCCCACCCGGGTGCACCGCCGCCCACTGCACCGGCCGTCCGTCCAGCCACCCCGTCAGGTACGGCAGCACCCTTCGCGGCGCCCTCGTCGCCTCCTCAGTCGAATCGAAGGAGACGCCCTCCTCATGGATCTCGCTCCAGTACGCGTCCGCACTGCCGGGCAGGACCAGCTCCCACACGTCCTCCACCACCAGCTCCCCCGCACTCGCCTGCTCGACGGCGGAGAGGACGGCGGCGCCCGCCGCGTCCCCGAACAGCCCGCTGTACAGAACGTCCTGCATGCGCAGTTCCCCGGGGCGGTTGCGGTAGAGGGTGGAGAGGTCCTCGGTGGCCACCATCAGGGCCCGCCCGCCACCGCGTCCGCGCAGCGACCGAACCGCGTGGACCAGGCCGTGGGCGCCGCCGACGCACGCGGCGGTCGCCAGCCCGATCCGCTCCACATCCGGCCGCAGTCCCAGCCCGCCGACCAGGTCGACGTCCAGGCCCGGGATCGTCCAGGACGTGGTGTGGGTGGTGACCAGCACGTCGATGTCCCCGGGCCCGAGCCCGGAGTGGGCCGGCGCCTGCCCGGCCGCCGTCACCGCCCGATCCCGGGCGGCCTCGTACGCGGCCCGGACCACTGTCGGCCGGCCGATCACCACGTCCATCCCAACCCCCGGCTCGTCCGTCCCGTTCACCGTACGCACCCCAGGAGTCCCACGATGAACCGTCTGCCGCGCCCCAGCCTGCTGCCCGCCCTCCCCGCCCCCACCACACGGACACCCCGCCAGGCGCCCGCTCGACCTCCGCGTCCACGCCCAGCGCATCCAGTTCGACGAGCTGATCGTCGACGACCCGCACCAGGTACTCGCCCGCGCACGCCGCCCCCGACACCGCCGCCCTGCTCGGCTACAGCATCACTGCCCCGCTCACCCTCCCGGCCGCCGCCGCACTGCTCTGCGGCCTCCACGACCCCGACGAACTCACCGACATGGGCCTGCACGTGGTCCGCCACACCACCCGCGTCACCGCCGCCACCCAGCACCGCTACCCCGTCGTCCTGGAGCTGTCCGACGCCCCCGAACAGGACCGCTGATGACCACCCGCACCCTGCGCCGACTGGGCTACCTAGCCCTGCGCCGCACCCCCTCGTCCACCAGCGCCGGGCACCCGCCCGGTACCTGCACGGCTGCACCCCGCCCTGCGGAGAACGGTTCCTGGCCCAGGTGCCCAGCCGCCGAACCCCAAAGGACCAATGAACCCCAGCCCCGGCGCGGGCGGGAGGGGTTCAGCCGCGCGGGCGTTCCAGAAGACCGTTCTCCCCACCGAGCGCGACAGCGTGCGCGAGCGTCCGCGCCCGGAGAACGACCCGTGCCCGGTGCAGCAGGCACCCCGCCGTCTCCGGACTGATCCGCAAAGCCTCGGCGATCTCCGCTTGCCCGCGGCCCCGGGCGAAGAGACGGAGCACGGCGAGTTCGTGATCGGTCAGCAGCCCCCCTGCCGCGCCGGACAGGATCGGCCGGTCGATGTGCCGGTGCTCGGTCTCCACTCCGACATCGGCGTCGCGCAGCCGGTCGGCGAGTTCCTCGGCCACGGCAGCCGACCTTTTCCGGACTAAGAAATGATCTTGCTGCTGAGGTCGGTGCAGCTGAGCCGTAGGCTGCGTGTCATGGGGCGATTCGATGAGGTCATGGCGACGTTCTGGGGTGACGGTGATTACGGTGTTCAGCCGCCCCTCACGGACGAGATGGTGCGAGAAGCCGAGCGTGCGCTAGGTGTGAGGCTGCCTGCGGCCCTGCTTGACCTTCTGCGGGTTCAGAACGGCGGCATTGTGGCTACTGATCATGATGCGTTCCCCACCAGCCAGCCGACCTCGTGGAGCAAGGACCACGTTCCCTTCGACCACCTGATGGGCATCGGGCGGCGCGACGGGATGACCTCGTTGCTCGACACCCCGTACCTGATCGACGAGTGGGGTATGCCAGCGCCACTCGTGCTGCTCTCCGGCGATGGGCACTGGTGGATCGGGCTCGACTACCGCCTCTGCGGGCAGGATGGCGAACCCTCAGTCACATGGTTCGAGACCGACCTCGACAGAGAGGTCGTCTTGGCCGGTGACTTCCGCTCATTCGTCCAGCGCCTCACTGCGGCGAGCGCGTATGGCGACGGCTCTGTTGACGACCCCGCACCTACCCAAGGGCTGTCCCGCAATAACCGCTCATAGCTCCGGGAACGGCGGGATGCAGTCCATCTCCTGCAACAACTTCCGAGCAGGCGTCGCTTCCTCTGGCCGTACGGAGGAGGCGACGCCCTCGATGACTGACCGGCCTGCGTACACAGCTGTCCTTGCTGCTGCCTCCCAGCCGGGTTGCTGCTGGGAGCTCGCGTCGTGCTTGCGGTCCTGCACTGCAGCAGCGGCAGAATGCCACTGGTCGGCCCGGCAGATGCTTCCCAGCAGGTCTAGCAACTCGGCCTTGCAAGCCACGTGCGGAGACCCGGCCAGTTCAAGAAGGAACGGCACCGTGGGAGCTGTCACCTCGCCAACGACGAACCCCAGCGAACAGATGGCATCGCCCAGGTCACCAATGGCGATGCGGGCCGTCGACCCGCATGTCAATCCCGACTACATGGAGCGGATTCGCGAGCTGGAAAGCACGATCGACCGGCTCCGGTCGGCGCACCGCGCGACGGATCCGGTCGTGCTCGACGCGCGAATGCAACTCGCCGACATCACCGGAGAGTCCGGTGACACGCGCGGGGCGATCACGCTGTACCGGACGCCGGCCGGAGAACGCCGTGCGGATCTCGGCCCTTATGACACCCGCACCGTGGACGCGTTCGAGGCGATGGCCCGGTGGATCTCCGGCTCCGGCAGGTAGCGCCCTGACGCCGGCACGGGCCCGGAGGAGCGCTCCTCCGGGCCCACCACGCGCCCGTGGCGGCTTGGAGGGCTACTGCCCCATCTCGTACGCCCCCGACAGCGCCTCGACGCGCTCCCAGATCCGCGCCGAACGGACCGCGTCGACGACGGGACGGCGTACCGCGCCCAGCGCCCAGCTCTGCTGGTCCTCGGTGGCGGAGTCCTTGCCGTGCAGTTCGACGGCGTGGGCGGAGAAGTCGCGTACGAGCACGGCGAACAGTTCGTCGAGGAGCTCCTCGTCCAGGCCGGTCAGGCGGGCCTGCTCCAGGATCAGCTGGCCGTGGACGACGAGCGCGAAGAGCTGGCCGACGGCGAGGAGGAGATCGAGGTCACGGCTCTGCTCCTCGTCGGGGGCTGCCGTCTCGACGAAGGCGCACAGGGCGTCGGCCTGCTCACGGAAGCGGGCGACGTTCGGCACCTCGGCGTACGCGTCGAACGCGGGGCGCCAGTCGTGGAAGCGTACGGAGCCGAGGCCGCGCGCCGGTCCCTGCTGGAAGAGGAACGCGTCGTCGGCGGCGTCCAGGCGCGTCGGGACGGCCGGGAAGTCGACCGGGTTCAGCAGGTGGTTGCGCATGAACTTGAGGATCAGCGCGAGGTTCACGTGGACCGTGCCCTCCAGCTTCGGCAGGCCCCGGATCTCGACGGCGGCCTGCGCGAAGTAGTTGTCCTTCTCGAAGCCCTTGGCGGCGATGACGTCCCACATGAGGTCGATCACCTTCTCGCCCTCCGTGGTCACCTTCATCTTCGTCATCGGGTTGAAGAGCAGGTAGCGGCGGTCCTCGGGTCCGGCGGAGCGGAAGTAGTCGACGGCGCGGTCGCTGAACAGCTTCATCCCGACGAGCCGGACGTAGGCGTCGGTCAGCTCGCGGCGCACGTGCGGGAAGGCGGTGACGGGGCGGCCGTAGAGGACGCGGTTGCTCGCGTGGGTGACGGCCTCGTACATCGCGTGCTCGCAGATGCCGATGGAGGCGGTGCAGAGGTTGAACTTGCCGACGTTGACGGTGTTGAGCGCGGCGTCGAAGGCGGCCCGGCCCGTGTGCAGGATGTCGGCGGGGGCCACCGGGTAGTCGGCGAGACGGAACTCGCTGACGTACTTGGAGGAGTCGACGACGTTCTTCACCAGGTGGTACGCCGCGTGGCGGCTGTCGGCCGCGAAGAAGACGTAACCGTCGGGTCCCTCGACGTCCGTGCGCCGGCCGAAGACGGAGACGAGACCGGCGGCGTTGCCGTTGCCGATGTAGTACTTGGAGCCGGAGGCCCGGAAGCCGCCGTCGACCTCGCTGTCCGGCGCCAGCAGCATGTCGGTGGAGTAGATGTCGGCGCCGTGGGTCTTCTCGGAGAGGCCGAAGGCGAACACCTCGCCCTGGGAGAGGAGTTCGGCCGCCCGGTCGCGGGCCACGGCGTTGTCGCTCTGCCAGACCGGGCCGAGACCGAGGATGGTCACCTGCCAGGCGTACCAGTAGTCCAGACCGTAGAACCCGAAGATCTCGTTGAGGGCGGCGATCCGGGCGGTGTCCCAGCGCCGGTCCTCGTTCCCGGCGGCGGAGGCCGGGGTGAGGAAGGTGGCGAACAGCCCCTCCTTGGCGGAGAAGGCGAGGAAGTCGCCGAGCCAGGCGCGGGAGCGGTAGTCCTCGATCAGCCGGCGCTTGCCGCGCTCCTCGAACCAGTCGACGGTGGCGCGCAGCAGCCTGCGGGTCTCCGGGTCGAAGTGCTGGGGATCGTAGGTGTGCGGGTTGAACAGCAAGGACGCGGACTCAGCCATGGCGGTGCCTTCCCGAGGGGTGAGGGTTGTGGTGGTTACGGAGGTGGCGGCCGGGGCACCGTTCAGGCGTCCGGCCCCGAGGCCGCGAGCCGGTTGAGGGTGTCGAGTACGTCGTCGAGCCAGGCGATCGTCATGCGCTCGAACGCGATGCCGCCGCGCAGCACGACGTGCTGGAGTTCCTGGCCGGCGTCCGGAGGCACGGGGGCTTCGGGCCCGGTGAAGTCGCGCAGTTCCCCGGCGAGGTAGTGCGTGAGCCGGTCCCGGTGCACCTGGTGGTGCCGCTCGACCTCGCGGATCAGGGCGGCCGGGTCGTCGAAGGCCGCGCCCCGGATCTTCACGGCGAGGTCGTGCCGGAGGCTCTCCGGTTCGATCGGCTTGTGCAGCCACGCGGCGAGGGCCGAACGGCCGGGCCCGGTGACGGAGTACTCCTTCTTGTCCGGCCGGCCCTCCTGCGGCACCTCGCGGACGAGGAGCAGGCCGTCGGTCACCATCCGACCGAGCACGCGGTAGATCTGCTGGTGGGTGGCGGTCCAGAAGTACCCGATGGACCGCTCGAACCGCCGGGCCAGCTCATAGCCGGAGCCGGGCTGCTCCAGCAGGGAGACGAGGATCGCGTGGTCGAGGGCCATACCGCAATCTTTCTATGCAACTCGTTGCATAGACAAGTCGTGGAGCCCCGGTGAGACACGGCTCACCCGGTCCCGGCCGGGCTCACCGGCGGGAGCGTGAACGCCCCCGGCGGCACCTTACTGGTCCGAGCCGACGCGCGTGATTGATCCACACCGTCGCCGGAAAAGCGTGCCGAATGACCCCGAACCATGACGTGCTCGCCATGGGCGGACTGGACGACCGGCGGGAGAGGTCCGGTGTGCCGCGGCGTGCGGAGAACCTCATGGCGGACGCCGTTCACGCGGAGCACTGCGCTGCGGGGCCTCTCCCGGAACGCGCACGCGCTCCGTCCCGCCCCTCAGGTGGACGTAGCCACGCCGGACGAACTCCGCCCCGTCCAGGCCTGCCTCCCCCGCGACGCCTGCTTCGCCGCGACGGAGGACATCCCGGCCGCGAAGGCCGTGGGGCGCGTCGCCGCCGAGATGATGACGCCGTACCCTCCCGGCATTCCGGCCGTGCTGCCGGGCGAGCGGATCACCGAACCCCTGCTGCGCTATCTGCGCTCCGGGGTCGAGGCGGGCATGAACGTGCCCGACCCGGCGGATCCCACCCTGGAGACCGTCCGGGTGTGCGCCGAGCAATAGGGCCGCCGGGCGCGCCGAGGACGGCGGCGGCGCTCCGCACGGACGGGTCAGGGGACTCGGCGGAGCGCCGGTGGAGGGTGGAGGTCACCGGGGCCGCCGCGACCGCCTGGACCACGACAGAGACCAGGACGGCGAGGACGACGGCCGCCCGCGTCTCCCTCTCGTACGGTCCGCATACGCCCGCCCCGCCGTGTCATCAGGCCAGATCCCGGGGAACGGTCTCGTTCCAGGTGCGGGAGAAGACCCGGCGGCCGTCTTCGTAGCCGTCCAGGGTGGCGTCGACGCTGAACTCGTCCGCGTTCGCCGTCAGGACGGTGCTCGTCTCGATCCGCACGTCCCAGCCGGGCCGGGAGAACCGCATGGTCCACGCGGACCGGCCGCTCGGGGAGGCGAAGTCGTCGGCCACGGAGGTGTACTTCTCACAGGCCCGCAGCCCCACCTCGATGCCGTTCTCCTCGTACCGCTGCCTGCCCCGGTCCTTCACGATGTCGAGGGCCGAGTGGTAGTCCACGAGGCTCCTGGAGACGTTCCAGGCCTGCTCGGGCTCGCTCAGCCGGGTGACGGGGGGCGGCCGGCAGCCCTCCGGCTCCCCGAAGTCCGCCTGGGGCATGCCGTCCGGTTCCTCGGTGGGGCGGACGGGCAGGATCAGCTCACCGCCGCCCTCATGGACGGTGAGCAGGACGGGTTCCGGCGCCGGCCACACCAGGGGCCAGTACGAGGTCGAGAGGGAGAGCCGGACGCGGTGGCCGGGCGGGAACGCCTGTGCGACCCCGTTCAGCGGGATCCGGACGCGGCAGCGCCGGCCGGGCTCCAGTGGTTCGGGGTGCTCGTCGCTCTCGCGGTGGGTCAGATTCAGCACGCCGTACGTCACCCGGGTGGCGCGGCCGTCGGGTGCGACGTCGGAGATCCTGGCCGTGACCTGGGCGACCGGGGCGGAGGCGGAGACCTCCAGGTCGACGGAGGGCGAGCCGAGGATCTCCAGTCGGTCGGCGAGCGGTTCCGTCTCGAAGACCAGGGAGCCGCCGTCCTCCTCGCGCTGGTCGTAGGGCAGGTCCGGCGGAGCGTTGTACGAGGCCCACTTGCCGGCGAACTGGCCGACGGAGAGCGGCGACCGGACGGTGCGGGTCCGGCCTCGCGGGAGGGGCTCCTCGTGGTCCGCCGTCACGATGGTGGAGCCCCGTAGCGGGTGCGCCACTTCCGTGATCCGCGGCGACGGCCAGGAGGGCTCGGCGACCCAGCGGCCGGGGCGTTCCTCGTAGGACGTGGACGGCGGGACGCTCTCCTGCATCCATGCCTGGAGCATCGGCCCGTCCATCACCCCGTTGTCGATGCCCTTGAGCCAGTGGTCCCACCACTTGACGACCTCCTGGAGGTAGCCGATGGCCGGGCCGGGCTCCCCGAGGTGCGGCAGCTTGTGGGACCAGGGGCCGATTAGCCCCTTGCGCGGCACGTCCACATGCGCCAGGAGCCGGGTGACGGCGTTGGAGTAGCCGTCCGCCCAGCCGCTGGAGGCGAGGACGGGGCAGCGAAGCCTGCCGTAGTCCTCGTTGAGCGAGGCGTGCTGCCAGTAGGAGTCACGGTGCGGGTGGCGGAGCCATTCGAGGACCCAGGGCCGGGCGGCCTCCAGCCGTTCCCGCCACATGTCGCGCCATCGCTCCCCCACCACGTCGGGGTCGGGCGGGCAGGTGGCGTAGGCGAACATCGTCCCGGCTTCGGCGAGGTTGTCGGAGAGCATGGCGCCACCGAGGTAGTGCATGTCGTCCGCGTACCGGTTGTCGGTGAACGAGGCGATGACGATGGCCTTCAGGCTCTCGGGCCGCCGGGCCGCCGTCTGGAGCGCGGCGAAGGCCCCCCAGGAGATGCCCATCATGCCGGTCTTCCCGTCGCACCAGGGCTGTGCGGCGACCCAGGCCAGCACCTTTTCCGTGTCGCGCTGTTCCTGCTCCAGGTACTCGTCCAGGAGCACGCCCTCCGACTCCCCCGTTCCCCGCAGGTCCACGCGCACGCAGGCGTAGCCGTGGCCCGCGATGTACGGATGGTGGATGGCGTCACGGGTCGAGGTGAGGTCGTTCTTGCGGTAGGGGATGCACTCCACGACCGCGGGGACCGGCTCCTCGTCGGACGAGGTGGGCCGCCAGATCCTCGCCGACAGGCGCACCCCGTCCGCCATGGTGATGGTGACGTGCTTCTCTTCCCTCGTCTCGTGAGGGAATTGCTCGACGTATCGCATACGGGCAGCGGCTTCCTTCCTGACGTCGGGTCCGATGGGCGCGGGTACCCGGGGCGTCACGAAGCATTCCGGCCGCGCCCGCCCGGTCGTGTCTCGTCGAAACTCAGACCGAGGGCGGCGACGCACGCGTCGAACTTGCGGCGCAGGTCGTCCTCGTCGTCACCGCCGGTGAAGATGTGGGCGACTTCGTAGCTGTAGCTGTCCTGGCCCTTGACCGAGGAGAGCAGCTGGCCCTCGGTGGGGACCATGTCGATGTGGACGCCCGGGATGTCCCGCTCGATGGCGGCGATCTCCTCGGCGGTCGGCACCTGGTGGACGCGGCCTTCGCCGAACCAGCGGTAATACCACTTGGCGGCCGTCCTGTAGCGGCCGCCCCCGGGCGGCAGGGCCGGGTCGCCGCCCAGGGCGAGCCGGAACATCCGGTGGTGGTTGGGCACACCGTCGACGAACGCGAACAGCTCCGCGTGCGACTGGGAGTGCCGGGGGTTGATCTCCAGCAGGCTGATGTCGGCGGTCTTCGGGTCGTAGAAGAACTCGATGCTGAAGGTCGCCGCGTCCATGCCGATCTGCCGCATGGTGCGCTCGCTGACCTCGTGCAGCCGCCGGATCACCGGGCCGGGAGGGTACTGGGGTACTGGTGGCGCAGGAACGACGAGGAGTCCGGGTAGTTGATCGAGTCGAGCACGCCGTAGACAGTGACCTCACCCTGGTGCACATATCCCTCGACGGCCACCTGGATACCCGTCATGGCCTCTTCGGCCAGACAGACCTGCCCGCCGACCCCCTCCATCTCCGGCGGCAGTTCCAGAAGGCCGAGCACGGCTTCGAAGGGCTTCCCCACCCGGGCTATTCCCTCGCGTATCTCCGTGACCGCCGCCCGGAACTCCGTCATGTCCGAGACGCCGAACGCCAGCTCGGAGGAGTAGGCCAGGGCGGGCTTGAGCCACATGGGGAAGCTCATGCCGTCCGGGGGCCGCGGATCGTCACTGCGCAGATCCACCCGGCCGAAGCGGGGGTGTTCGTCGATGACCTTCTGCTGCTCCAGCCTGCTCCAGTACTTGTGCTCGCACTTGACGACGGATTCCAGGCTGGTACTGGTCGTGCCGTATTCCCTGCTCAGCAGGGGTACGAGGGTACTCACGGGGAAGTCCCAGTAGCCGACGATCGCGTCGATGGCGCCCTCGTGCGCGTCGAGCACGGCGCGTGCCCGGCTCATCAACTCGTCGACGGTGTGGCTCTCCTCCTGCAACTCCTTGATGCTGAGCAGCGGATGAAGACGATGGTCGGCCGCGTCCGGAACGGCCTCCAGGGTCCGCAGGTTCGCCTCGTCCATTCCGATGACGAAGATGTTCTTGCGGATGTTCTTGCGCTGATCTCGGGTCACAGGATCTCCTCTCGCACAGGTCCTCAGGGATCTGCGCCGTGTACCCGTGCGCGGGAGTTCAAACGAGATGCGCCGAAGACGGCGCCCAACTCGGCGCAGAGTGCGCGCGGTTTGATGTCGCGGTGCTGCGATGCCGTGCGCAGTACGTCGGAAGCCTTCTCCGGGGTACGGCGTCGCTGACCGACGACCACGCCGATCGCCCGGTCGACCCCGCAGGGTGTCCGGCACGCCTACCTCGCGGCCGGTGCGCATCGCCTGGAGACACGCACCGTCGTCCTGCCCCGGGGGGGGCTTCCGCCTGCGCCCTCGTCCCTGACCCGGCGCAGCGAGGAGCGGCAGGACGGCGGCACAGGCATGTTTGACCTCTGCCGCGGGGGTACTCCTCCATCAGGTATCCGGCGTACGCGGAGCTCAGGCGCCGACCGGTTGGGAGAACAGCCGTCGGCGCCGCCGCCGACAACGGGGTCGCCACTCCTGAGGATGCCTCCGGGGGGCGACACAGCGGTGTGCGTTGTTTAGTGGGATCCGTACGGGACACGCGGTGGGCGCTCCCGGAAACGCGCGCCCTCCGGCCGTCGGAAGCGATTTCCGGGCCCGACACCCACGAGAGAGCGGAGGAGCATCCCATGCCCGCTGGATCCGACAAGAAGCGTGAGCGACAGTACGAGCACATCAAGGAGAGCCAGGAGGAACGGGGCGCCTCGAAGGGGCGTGCGAAGGAGATCGCGGCCCGGACCGTGAACAAGCAGCGTGCCCGCTCCGGCGAGTCGGAGACGGCGAGCAAGACCTCCACACAGGACAAGAAGTCCGCCTATCAGCGCGGCGGCGAGCGCTCCCACAAGGGCGCGCAGGGCCCCACGAAGGACCAGCTCTACGAAGAGGCCAAGAAGAAGAACATCGACGGGCGTTCCTCCATGAACAAGGAACAGCTCCGCAAGGCCCTCGGACGCTGACGCCCGACGGACGCCCGTCAACGCCCACGACCGGCCGCCCGGACGACGGAGGAACAGGACATGCCCGCAGACGCGCGCGGCGACGATGTGTACCAGCCGCAGGACGACGACGGCCAGGATCCGCCGAACGATGAGCTCGATCTGGAGAACACGCTCGGCGAACGGGACCTGGACGACCAGATGGAGGAGGGCTACTCCCCTCCCGAACGCCCCATGGGCGTGGACAAGTTCGGCACGACGGGGGCGGAGGAACACCGCGGTGAGTCCCTGGACCAGCGGCTCGCACAGGAGGTCGGCGATGTGGAGCCGCCCCCCGGCGACGGCATCGGCGACCTCGCCGGGGGCGAGGGCGAACCGCTGGAAGGGTCCGATCGTGAGCCCCGCGCGGGCCGGCTGAGCGCGGCGGACGACGCGACCGGACGGGAGAGCGACGTCTTCGCCGAGGACGTGGGCATCGACGGCGGCGCCGCGTCGGCGGAGGAAGCGGCCGTCCATGTCACGGACGAGGCGGAAGCCCAGGGGCGCGAAGCCTGACGGCGAGGGAACGGGAGACCATGGCAGGCGCGGCGATCTTCGATGTGGACGGCACGCTCACCGACACCAACCACCTCCATGTGGTGGCGTGGTGGGAGGCCTTCCGGCAGGCCGGGCACACCGTGCCGATGCCGGACATCCACCGGGCCGTCGGCCTCGGCTCCGGTGATCTGATCGAGCGGCTGCTGGGGTCCGGCCGGGACCCCGGGCAGGACGCGGCCATCAGCTCCGCCCACACCGTGCTCTACGCGACGTACTTCGACCGCCTTCCCGCCTTCCGGGGCGCGGGCGAGCTGCTGCGCACGCTGGCCGGACGCGACTGGCGGGTCGTTCTCGCCACGTCGGCGAGCGGGGCGGAACTCGCGGCGCTGCGGCGCGCGGTGGACGCGGACGACGCGATCTCGGCCACGGCGAGCTCGGACGACGTCGACCGGGGCAAACCCTCCCCGGAACCCGTGGAGCTGGCCTGCCGGCTGGCCGGGGTCGGTGCGCGGCAGGCGGTCTTCGTGGGTGACACCGTGTGGGACATGGAGGCGGCGGCCCGGGCCGGGGTGAGCGCGGTGGCCCTCCTGTCGGGCGGTATCCCGCGCGCCGACCTGGAGCGGGCCGGCGCGGAAGCGGTCTACCAGGACGTCGCCGAGCTGCTCGACCGACTCGACGAGAGCCCTTTCGGGCCGGGTCCCGACTGACGCTCGGCTCACAGGTCGGCGGCGGCTCTCAGGGCGTCAGGGGTGTGCGCAGCGCCGAGCGCCCGCCACGCCACGCCGCCAGCAGATGGTCCCCGAGGAGGTCCTCCAGATGGCCGGTCGCCTCGATGCCCAGGACGACGTCGGCCGCCAGTGCGGGCTCGTCCTCCAGCAGGCCGCCGATCACCTCGTGGCGCACCACCTGTTCGTGGACGGCGTCGGCTTCCACGTGCTCGTCGTAGAACCGCTGGGCGGCGGGTCCCGCACCCACGCGGCGCAGCGCCTCGGCCAGCCTCCTCGACCCGGGCGACGAGGTGATCTCCACGGTGGCGAAGTGTCCGACCAGCGCGCCGCGCAGCCGCCGGTGGAGCCCGAACAGGGACATCAGGTTGACGGTGGCCAGCGCCTGGGCGGGCGCGGCGTCGAGGTAGCGGCCGTACCGCGCGTCGAGGCCGAGGTCGGTCATCAGGTCGGCGAAGAGCTGGGCGTGGATGTCCTCCGCCCGGCCCGCTCCGAACTCGTCGAACTCCACAGCGACCATCGCCGCCTTCGCCCGGCCGCGCAGCCTGGGGACCACCCACAGATGCGGATCGGCTTCCTTCAGGTGGTACAGGGAGCGCACGGCGGCGTACTCGCGCAGCTGCCACAGCTCCCCCTCCCGCTGGAGGTGGTGGCTGACGCTGTGGCCGTCGTCGCCGACGGGTTCCAGCTGAAGCGCGTCGACCGCCTGCGCCACGTCCTTCCCGCCCGGGCCGCTGTCACGACGCAGGGCGTCCAGGAAGACGCCCTCGGCCGCCGCGCGCACGCCGAGCAGGGCGGGGTCCCACTCCAGGCGCTCGTCCACGCCCGTGAACCCCCGGTAGTGGAGCTCGTACAGGACGTACAGGAGCAGGTGCAGGTCGTCCCCGTACGGGTCGGAGCGGCGGACCGCACCGGGATCGGGCAGGCCGGTGCCGCCGCCCGCCAGCACGGCGAGGACGCTCTCGCTCAGGGGTCCGCGCGCCCGGGGAAGTCCGGAGGAGGAGGCGGGGCTCATGTGGGGGGTGGTGGCCGGGGTTGTCACGGTCGGGACTCCTCCTCGCCCTCCTGGGGCTGTCGGCCGCCGGGCGGGGCCCCGGAGGGCCCGGCCGGCTTGCGGCGGCGGTGGCTGGTGTCGCACCAGGGGTAGGCGCGACTGCGGCGGCAGGTGCAGATCGCGACGACGAAGCGGTCGGACCGGGCCGTCGTACCGTCGTCGCCCACGACCTCGACCGGCCCTTCCACCAGAATCGGGCCTTTCGGGTTCAGCACCACGCGTCGCGGCGTCTCATTCCTTCCGGGCACGGATCACCACCAGCTCTTCCCGGTCCAGATGGTCCCGCAGCAGACCCCGGGCCCGCAGCCAGGCGGCCCGGCCGCGGGTGACCGGTCCGAACGGGATCGTCACCCGGTCGGTCACGGAGACGTCCAGCCCGGCCGCGGACAGCCGGCCGACCGTCTCCCCGGGACGGCTCAGCCCCGACTGGACCAGCAGGAGCAGACCACCGGGGCGCAGGGCCGCGAAGGCGTCGTCGCAGATGCGGTCGAGGACGGCCCGGCCGTCGGGGCCCGCGTCCCAGGAGCGGCCGGCCCTGTGACGGGGAGCGGACAGGCCGGGGGCCGGAACGTACGGGGGATTGCTGACGACGGCGTCGAACGTGCGGCCCGGCAGGGCCCGGAGCAGGTCCCCCCGCCGTACGGTGACGGGCAGCCGGGCGAGCGCGGTGTTCAGCCGTGCGGACGCCACGGCCCGGCGGCTGATGTCCACCGCGGTGACGCGGGCGCCGAGCCGGGCGGCGTGCACGGCCAGCGCGCCGCTCCCGGTGCAGAGGTCCAGCACGTCCGTGCCCGGGCCGATTCCCTCGCGGCGCATGGCCAGGGCGAGGAGAAGCGTGTCGGTCTGCGGCCGGTAGACGCCGGGAAGCCGCACGACCCGGCCCGGCCGTGGAGCTTCCGCGCCCGGCGGTGCGGCCCTGCCGGACGCGTCCGGCAGGGCCTGCCGCGTCCTCGGGCCGTCTTCGCCCTCGGGCACCCGAACCTTTCGGCCGTTCAACGGCCCGGCCACCCGTCGGGCCGGTCCCGCTGCTCCTGGCGGCGCGCCCGGGCCTGCTGCCGCCGGCCCTGGTCCTTGCGGTCCTGGTCGTCGAGCGCCTTGCCGTCCGATTCCGTGACCAGTCCGCGGGCCTTCAGCACCTTGGCCCGCAGAATCCTGCGTACGTCACGCATCGTGTCCTCCTGTGCGGTCAGCAGTCGTTCCATCGTCGAGCGGTTCGTCTCTCCTCGTTCTCGGCACGCACTCCAGAATCCGTCACGCGGGGCGGGCCCGCTCGCGGTGGCTCGCGCCGCTGTATGGGAGTGACCCCGAACGGCCCTGCCAAACGTGCGCGGGCGGGACACCGCGTGACCGACGCCTCCGGCGGTCCTCATTTCCGGGCGGGCGAGGGGTCGCCGCCCTCCTCCGCCGAGGCCGAGGCGGCAGCCGGGCCGTGGCCGGGGACGCGGCGCGGTCCGATGGGCGCCAGGGGGTGATCAGCAACGCGAGAGAGGCGAGGCCGGCGCCCTTGAGCGGGTAGCCGGGACCGATGACCAGGCCGGGGCCCAGTGGCCGATCAGCGTGGAGCCGACCATGCCCAGGACGATCCGGGCGAGGAAGATCGGGGGCACCAGCAGGCCCGCCGCGGTCGGGCTCAGGCCGAGGCCGTCGGAGAAGCACAGCACCAGGCGGGTGGTGAGCGGCACGGCGGTCTCCTGCCCGGGCCAGGGCGGGTCACCTGGGCATCAGCGGTGTCGTCTGCCGAGGCCGAACATGAGCAGCGGGCTGCCGGGCCAATCCGTCCGCCCCGCTGGGGCGAGCCCGTGCCCCCACCCCCCGCCGCGGGTCAGCCCTACAGCGATGGCCCGCCCGCCGGAGCCGCCCCGGCGGTGTCCGGAGCCGCCGCCGCGAGAACCCGGTCGGGGCGGATCGGCAGGTTCCGGTGGCGTACGCCGGTGGCATGCCAGACCGCGTTGGCGACGGCCGCCGCCGCGCCCACGATGCCGATCTCCCCGATGCCCTTGATGCCGACCGGGTCGTCCGGGTCGTGGTCGTCCACCCAGTCCGCCTCGATGTCCGGGACGTCGGCGTGCGTGGCCACGTGGTAGCCGGCGAGATCGGGGGCGTAGTGACCGCCGCTGTTGCGGTCGCGGACCGCCTCCTCGTGCAGGGCCATGGAGATGCCCCAGGTCATTCCGCCGACGAGCTGGTTGCGGGCCGTGAGCGGATTGACGATGCGGCCCGCGGCGAAGACGCCCAGCATGCGGCGCACCCGGACCTCACCAGTGGCGGTGTCGACGGCGACCTCGGCGAACTGGGCCCCGTAGGAGTGCCGTTCCTTCCGCGCGAGGTTCCCGAGCGCTTCGGTGGTGTCGGACCGCACCATGATCCCCTCCGGGGGGATGCTCGTGGTCACCGCGAGCCGCTTCCGCAGTTCGGCGGCGGCGGCCGTGACCGCCCAGGCCCAGGAGCGGGTGCCCATGGAACCGCCGGCGATCATCGCGGGGCCGAAGTCGCTGTCGCCGATGCGGACCCGGACCCGTTCGGGTGCGGTCTCCAGCGCGTCGGCGGCGACCAGGGTGAGCGCGGTGCGGGCTCCGGTGCCGATGTCGGCGGCGGTGATCCGTACGGTGAACGAACCGTCCGCCTCCGCCGTGACCAGGGCGGTGGACGGGGCGGCCCCGGCGCCGAAGGAGGCCGCCGCCGTGC
Source organism: Streptomyces sp. rh34 (assembly GCF_002551245.1). GTDB lineage: Bacteria > Actinomycetota > Actinomycetes > Streptomycetales > Streptomycetaceae > Streptomyces. The sequence goes on along the minus strand of NZ_NTGZ01000109.1, from coordinate 1,484 downwards.
CGGTGCCCAGGAGCCAGCGACCGTCGCGGCGGACGCCGGGACGCGGATCGCGGTCCGCCCAGCCGAACCTGCGCGCGCCCTCGCGGAAGCAGGCCGCCAGATTGCGGCTGCTGAACGGGAGCCCCGAGACGGGGCCCACCTCCGGCTCGTTGCGCAGGCGCAGTTCGATCGGGTCGACACCGGCGCGTGTCGCGAGTTCGTCGAGGGCCGACTCGATCGCGAACGACCCCGGGGCCTCCCCCGGTGCGCGCATCCAGGTCGGGGACGGCACGTCGAGCCGTACGACGTGGTTGCCGGTGCGGTGCGCCTCGGCGTCGTACATCACCCGGGCGACGCCCGCGCTGGGCTCGACGAACTCGTACACCGTCGACGTCTGGTTCAGCGAGAGGTGTTCCAGGGCCAGCAGCCGGCCGTCGGGGGCCGCGCCGAGCCTGATCCGCTGGGTGGTGGGACTGCGGTAGCCGCCCAGGGTGAACGTCTGCCGCCGGGTCAGCACCACGCGCACCGGGCGGCGCAGGGCGGTGGCGGCCATCACGGCAGACACCTGGTGGGCGCGCAGGCCCTTGCTGCCGAAGCCGCCGCCGATGTGCTCGGAGCGGACCCGCACCGAGGACGCGTCGAGCGAGAACATCGCGGCCAGCTCGCTCTGCACCCAACTGGCGCCCTGGTTGGAGTCGACGACCTCCAGCCGGCCGCCGTCCCAGCGGGCGATCGCCGCGTGCGGCTCCATCATGCTGTGCTGCTCTTCGGGGGTGGTGTACCGCGCGTCCACCACGTGGGCGGACGCGGCCAGCCGGTCCTCCAGGTCGCCCTTCTCCGTCTCGGCCGGCATATGGCCGGCGGCGGGGTAGGCGCCCGCGTGGCCGGCGACGAGCGTGGTGTCGTGGGGCTCCTGGTCGTACGTCACCACGAGCGCTTCGGCGGCTTCCCGGGCCTCCTCGGAGGTCTCGGCGACGACCAGCGCGACCGGCCAGCCGGTGAACGGCACCCGGTCGTTCTGGAAGACGGCGCAGGTCGGGTCCGGCGGGGTGCCCAGCATCCCGACGTAATCGAGGTTCAGGCGCGGGGCGTTGCCGTGGTGCAGCACGGTGAGCACGCCCGGCATGTCGAGGACCGGGGCGGTCTCCACGTCGAGGATCCGGCCACGGGTGACCGTGGACAGCACGAGCCAGCCATGGGCCAGGTCCGGATGCGGGATCTCGCCCGCGTAGCGGGCCGCGCCGGTGACCTTGTCGCGGCCCTCGACGCGGGTGTGGGCGACGCCGACGGCCCCGCGCACGGCCGGGGGTCCCGGCGTGGTGGCCGTCATCGGGTGTCCCTTCCGGCGAGTTCGGTGAGTACGGAGACCATGAGGTTGCGCATGAGGGTCACCTTGTATCCGTTGTCGGGCAGCGGCCGGGCGGCGGCGAGCTCGGCGTCCGCGGCGGCGGTGAAGGCCGCGCCGTCGGCCGGGGCGCCGGTCAGTACGGCTTCCGCCGCACGGG
>NZ_NTGZ01000108.1 GCF_002551245.1 Streptomyces sp. rh34 | reverse complement strand
CAGAGATGTGTATAAGAGACAGCCCCGGCCCGGTGCGGCCGTTCCCGGCACCGCCCCCAGCGACGCGCTGCTGAACGGCACCGGCCCCGACTGCACCGGCGCGTCCTGCGCCGCTTCCTGCGGGCGCGGCGTCCCGTACGGGGCTTCCTGCGCCGCTTCCTGCGGGCGCGGCGTCCCGTACGGCGCTTCCTGCGGGCCCGGGGCGTGCGGGCCGAACTGCCCGCCCCGGCCCGGTGCGGCCGTTCCCGGCACCGCCCCCAGCGACGCGCTGCTGAACGGCACCGGCCCCGACTGCACCGGCGCGTCCTGCGGTTCCAGGTCCAGCAGCGCCACCGCGGACCGGCTCACCTCGCGCACCAGCCCGCCCGGCAGCCAGCCGCCCGCCACCATCGCCGCCGCCCCACCGGGAGCGAGCGCACGGGCGAGATCGGCCGGGGCGGGGCGGGCCACCGGGTCCTTGGCGAGGCAGCCCTCGACCACCTCGCGCAGCTCACCCTCCAGATCGCCCAGTTCGGGTTCCTCGTGGACCACCTTGTAGAGGAGCACGGCGGAGGAGTCGCCCGGGAAGGGGGCCGCGCCCGTCGCCGCGTACGCGAGGACCGCGCCCAGGGAGAAGACGTCGGCCGCGCCGGAGACGTCCCGGCCCCGGATCTGCTCGGGCGCCATGTAGCCGGGCGAGCCGACGGAGACCCCGGTGGAGGTGAGCGAGACGGTCGCGCCGAGGGCCCGGGCGATGCCGAAGTCGATGAGGCGGGGCCCGTCGAGGGCGAGCAGCACGTTGGACGGCTTCACGTCGCGGTGGACGATGCCCTGCCCGTGGACGACGGCGAGGGCCTCGGCGAGACCCGCGCCCAGGGTGCGTACCGCGTGCTCGGGCAGCGGGCCGTGCTCGGTGATCGCCTGCGAGAGCGGCGGCCCGGCGACGTATCCGGTGGCCACCCACGGCACCGGGGCGTCCGGGTCGGCGTCCAGGACGGGGGCGGTCCACTGGGCGCCGATACGCCGGGCGGACTCCACCTCGCGCCGGAACCGGGCGCGGAACTGCTCGTCGAGGGCGAAGTGGGGGTGGACGACCTTGACCGCGACCGTACGCCCGCCCGCGCTGCGGCCGAGATAGACCCGGCCCATACCGCCCGCGCCGAGCCTGCCGAGCAGCCGGTAGGCACCGATGGTGTGCGGTTCGCCCGCTTCCAGCGGCTGCATATGGACTCCCCCTGTGAACCCTGCGGACGGTGAACCCGTGGACGGTAAACCCTGTGTACGGTCCGGGCCCGGACCGAAGCCTAGGGGGCGCCAACGGCGCGGTCACCGGGAAACGGCCGGACCATTCCCCCTTCTCCGGTCAGGAAGGGATCTTTTCGCCCCGGGGAAAGGCGCGAATGTGTTGTTCCGCCGCCTCTTCCATTCCCTTTGCGGGAGCCCTGTCCGGGGACGGAAAGGGAATTCCCTCCATTCCCCGGTTCAACCGCTCGGCCGCCCGATCTGTCAGCCGCTCATCCGCTCGACCTCTCAGCCGCTCGACCTCTCAGCCGCCGAGCAGCTCCACATGGACGTCGGCCGGGTAACCCGTGTCCCGGCCCGTGCGGCGGGCGAACTCGCGGACGCCGGCCAGCTGGTCCGGGCCGAAACGGAAGTCGAGCGTCGTGAAGTACCGCTCCAGCACCTCCGCGTCGAAGGCCTCCCAGCGGGCCGCCTGCTCCGCGACCTTGGTGACCTCCTCCAGGGAGAGGTCCCGGGAGGCCAGGAACGCCTCGTGGACCTGGGCCGTCTGCTCGGGGTGCGCGGCGAGGAAGTCCTTGCGGGCCGCCCAGACGGCGAAGACGAACGGCAGCCCCGTCCACTCCTTCCACATCTGGCCCAGGTCATGGACCTGGAGCCCCAGCCGGGGGGCGTCGTGCAGGTTGGCGCGCAGCGCGGCGTCGCCGATCAGCACGGCGGCGTCCGCCTCCTGCATCATCAGGCCCAGGTCGGGCGGGCAGGTGTAGTAGTCGGGGCGGACGCCGTAGCGCTCGGCCAGCAGCAGCTGCGCCAGCCGCACCGAGGTGCGGGAGGTCGAGCCGAGCGCCACCCGGGCCCGGTCGAGCTGCTCCAGCGGGAGCTGGGAGACGATCACGCAGGACATGACGGGCCCGTCGCAGCCGACCGCGATGTCGGGGAAGGCCACCAGGTCGTCGGCGTTGCGCAGGTACTCCACGAGGGTGACCGGGCCGATGTCCAGCTCCCCCCTGATCAGCTGCTCGCTGAGCCGCTCCGGGGTGTCCTTGGAGAGCTCCAGGTCGAGCAGGGTTCCCGTCCGCGCCAGGCCCCAGTACAGCGGGAGGCAGTTCAGGAACTGGATGTGGCCGACGCGGGGCCGACTGCGACGGTCGTCGTCGCCTTCACGGGGGGAGACGGTTGAATTGTCCACATCGCGAGGCTAGACCCGCATCCGCCCAGGAGCACCACCGGGGCCCGCGCGCCCCGTCCCACGCCCCGCCCGCGCCCCGTCCCACGCCCCGCCCGCACCCCGGTCCACGCCCCTTCCGAGGGCCTCCCGTCGGACGCCTGATGTGGGCCGTCAAACATTCGGGTGAAGTGATCTTTCCCTCTACCGCTCGCCAGAGACAGCGTGCTAGGCTCGCCCGCAAGTTGCAGTTTGGTTTCCCTTGCAGTACAGAGCCTGCGGAGCATGTAACCCGCAGGCTTTTGTAGTTTTCAGACTTGTTTGCAGGTTCTGGAGCAGGGCAACCCTTTGGCCCAAGGAGGGCTTATGGCTACCGGAACCGTCAAGTGGTTCAACGCTGAAAAGGGCTTCGGCTTCATCGCCCAGGACGGCGGCGGCCCGGATGTCTTCGTTCACTACTCCGCGATCAACGCGTCCGGGTTCCGCTCCCTCGAGGAGAACCAGGTCGTGAACTTCGACGTCACTCAGGGACCCAAGGGTCCGCAGGCTGAGAACGTCACCCCGGCCTAGTTGCCCGGGTCGGTCGATCGCGGCCGTTCATAGCAGTACCCAAGGAGCCCCGCTCCCCCGCTTCGGCGGAGGAACGGGGCTCCTGCCTGTGTACGACCGGATCGCCTGTGGCGAGCGGATCCGTCAGGCCACGGCGGACCGGGCGGCGACCGCGTCGGCCGGGTCCCAGCCGGCGCGCGGCACCGAGGCCAGCAGCAGCCGGGTGTAGGGGTCGCGGGGGCCGGCGAGCACGTCAGCGGTCGAGCCCTGTTCGACGGCCGTGCCCCGCCGCATCACGACGACCTCGTCGGTGATGTGCTGCACCACCGCCAGGTCGTGGCTGACGAAGACCAGCGCGACCCCGGTGTCCCGGCGGATCCCGTCGAGCAGTTGCAGGATCTGGGCCTGGATCGACACGTCGAGCGCCGCCACCGCCTCGTCCAGGACCAGCACCTTCGGATCGACGGCGAGCGCGCGGGCGATGGCCAGGCGCTGCCGCTGCCCGCCAGAGAGCCCGTGCGGGAGGGCCTCCGCCTCTCGGGCGCCGAGGCCCACCCGGTCCAGCAGCCCGTCGGCCAGCTCCGCCGGCCGGCCGTGCAGCCGCAGCGCCGTGGTCAGGCAACGGCGGGCGGTGAGCCGGGGGTCGAGCGAGAGGTAGGGGTCCTGGAAGACCATCTGGATCTCCCGCGCGCGGGCCAGCCGGGCCGCCCTGCCGCGTGCGGCGGTGAGTCCACGGGCCCGCCCCTCGACCCGGACCGTACCGGCGTCCGGGCGGACCAGGCCCACCAGCATCCGGGCCACGGTCGTCTTGCCGGAGCCTGACTCCCCGACGATCCCGAGCGAACCACCCGCCGGAACGGTGAAGCCGATGCCGTCGGCGGCGGTCAGGCGGCCCTTGCCGGGCAGCGGATACGTCTTGCTCAGACCCTCGACCGCGAGCAGCGGCGCGGGGTCCTGCCCTGAGGGGAGCGTCATCGGTCGGTGCCCTTCTGCGGTGTCCGCGGTACGGGGAGGAGTTCGGGCAGCCGGCGGCAGGCGGCGGAGCCCGTACCGCCGTCGGCGAGGGCCACCGGCTCGGGCCGCCAGGTCGCGCACTCCGGTTCGGCGTCCGGACAGCGTTCGGCGAAGGGGCAGCCGGCGAAGACGTCGGCCAGCGACGGCGGCTTCCCCGGGATCGGGTGGATCTCCCGGCGGTCCTCCCCCAGCGTCGGCGAGCAGGCCAGCAGCCCCCGGGTATAGGGGTGGCGGGGCCGCTCGAACAGGTCCCCGGCGGCCCGCTCCTCGACGACCCGGCCCGCGTACATCACGTACACGCGGTCGCAGTAGGCGGCGGCCAGGTGCAGGTCGTGGGTGATGAACAGCAGACCGAGACCGCGTTCGGCGCGCAGGGTGCGCAGGAGGGCGAGGATCTCCGCCTGGGTGGTGACGTCCAGGGCGCTGGTCGCCTCGTCGGCCAGCAGCAGCCGGGGCTCGGCGGCCAGCGCCCCGGCGATGACGACGCGTTGGAGCATCCCGCCGGAGAGTTCGTGCGGGCGCTGGCGGGCCCGGCGCTCCGGTTCGTCGAGGCCGACGGCGTCCAGCAGTTCGACCGCGCGGCTCCGGGCGGCCGCTCCGGTCACCCCGGTCCCGGCGGCGGCGAGCCGTTCGACGAGGAAGTCGCCGATGCGGCGGACGGGGTTGAGGGCGGCGCGCGGGTCCTGGTGGACCAGGGCGACGGTCCGGGCCCGGTGGGCGCGCAGTTCCTCGCCGCGCAGGGCGAGGACGTCGCGGCCCTCCACGCGTACGGAACCGTCGAGGGCCGTCCCTTCGGGGAGGGTGCGGAGGGCCGCCTTGGCGGTCGTGGACTTGCCGGAGCCGGACTCGCCGACCAGGCCGACGACTTCGCCGCTCGCGACCCGCAGGGACACCTGGTCCAGAACGGGGCGGGCGGTGCCGGGGAGGCGGAGGGTGAGGTGGTCGATGTCGAGGAGCACGGTGTCACTTCCCGGTGCGGCGTGGGCCGGTGCGGCGTGTCCCGCTGTGTCGTACGGCATGGGCGCTACCTCCCGTTGGCGAGTCGGTCGGCGGCCCTGACCCCGACGACGTTGAAGGAGACGACCACCAGGGCGATGGCGATGCCGGGCACCAGGGCGGGCAGCAGCGCTCCCTGGACGACGGCGGCCTGTCCCTCCTGCACCATCAGCCCCCAGTCGGAGCTGGGCGGCTGCGCCCCGAAGCCCAGGTAGGAGAGGGTGGCCAGGGACATCAGGGCCTCGCCGAAGAGGACCACCAGATAGCCGATGACGGAGCGGCCGAGGTTGGGGACCAGGTGGAACGCGCAGATCCGCAGGCCGCCCATGCCCTGGACGCGGTAGGCGTCGATGTAGGGCTTGCGCCGCTCCGAGAGGGCCACCGAGCGGGTGTACTTGGCGACGGTCGGCGTGTACGCGAGGCCGAGCGCCAGCACCGAGGTGGTCATTCCGGCGCCGAAGACCGCGATGATCAGCACGGTGAACAGCAGCCCCGGGAAGGCGTACATGACGTCGGTGAGCCGGGAGATGACGGTGTCGGCCCAGCCGCCGCGCCAGGCCGCCAGGGTGCCGAGCGCGATGCCGAGCACGGCGGCGATGGCGAGCAGGAGCGCCGGGGCGACGAGGCTGGTGCGGGCCCCGTACAGCACCCGCGACAGCAGGTCCTGGCCGGAGGAGTCGGTGCCCAGGAGGTGGTCGCCGGTGGTCCCGGCCAGCGAGGCGGAGAGGTCGATGGCGTCGGGGGCGTAGGGGGCGATCAGCGGGGCGAGGAGGGCGGCGAGCACCACCAGGCCGAGGACCGCGCCCGCGAGGATCGCCCCGTAGGGCCGCCGGGCGGCCGGGATCTTCACCGGGGCCGGGGCCGGGGCCGGAGTCGAGGTCGGGGCCGGGGTCGGGGCGGTCATACGGCGGCCTCCTTCACGCGCGGGTCGAGCAGCGGGTGGACGAGGTCGACGAGGGTGGTGACCACGATGTAGCCGGTGACCATGAGCAGCAGGACCGCCTGGGCCACCGGGAAGTCGTGGGTGTTGATCGCGCCGACGAGCAGCGAGCCGATGCCGCTGATGCCGAACGCGGTCTCCACGACGACCGTGCCGGCGAGCATCCCGGCCATGACCAGGCCGCACATGGTGACGATCGGGCCGAGGGCGTTGCGCAGGATGTGGCGGCGGACGATCTCGCGCTCCGGGATGCCGGAGGAGCGGGCGGCCTCCACGTGGTCGGCGGCCCCGGCGTCGGCCATCGCCTGCCGGGTGACCCGGCTGATGATGGCGAGCGCGCCGAGCGCCAGCGCCAGGGCGGGCAGGGTCAGATGGTGCAGGGTGCCGGTGAAGCCCTCGCCTCCTCCGGTGACGGGGAACCAGCCGAGCTGGACGCCGAAGACGGCGGCGAGCGCGATGGCGGAGACGAACGAGGGGACCGAGGCCGCCAGCGTCGTACCGCCGACCACGGCCGAGTCGACCCAGGTGGAGCGCCGGACGGCGGCGAGGATGCCCGCGCCGACGCCGAGGACGACGAAGAGGACGGTCGCGTACGCCACCAGGGCCAGGGTGGTCGGGAAGCGGGCGACGAGCAGGTCGGCCACCTGGTCGCTGTATTTGAAGGAGCGGCCGAGGTCGAACTGGAGGCAGTCGCCGAGCCAGCGGCCGTACTGCACGACGAGGGGTTCGTCGAGGTGGTACTGCGCCCGGACCAGCTCCAGCTTCTCGGGGGTGAGTTTGTCGCGGCCGCCGGCCAGGAAGACGGCGGGGTCGCCGGGGGCCGCGTACACGGCGGCGAAGATGACGAAGGAGGCAGCGAGGAGGGTGGCCAGCAGTCCGGCCAGCCGCCGGGAGATCCGGGCGAGCATCGTCGGTTCAGCCCTTCTTCACGCCGAGGTCGGCGGCCCAGGGGTAGTAGAGGTACGCCATGGAGGCGGGCGGTCCGGTCAGCTTCTCGTCGAGGACGAGAACGGAGGGGACCTGGGCGACGGAGATCCAGACGGCGGCGTCGGTGAACTTCTTCTGGACCTCGACGGCGAGCTTCGCGCGTTCGGCGTCGTCGAGGGTGGCGAGGGCCTTCTTGACCGTGGCGTCGTAGGCGGGGTCCGCGAAGCCGACCCAGTTGTTGGAGGAGCCGGTGAGCGCGTTGTCGTAGAAGCCGATCGGGTCGGCCTTGGAGATGTACCAGTCGCCGACCAGGACGTCGATGCCGCTCCGGGCCTCGGGGTCGCTGTAGAACTGCTCGAACTGGGCGGTGGGCACGGTCTTGATCTGCCCGGTGAGCCCGATCCGCTGGAGGGCCGAGCGGACTGCGTTGGCGACGACGGTGCGGCCCTGGCTGGCGTCGGTGCCGATGACGATCGGGGTGGCCGCGTCGGCGCCGGAGTCCTTCACCAGCTTCTTCGCGGCGGCGATGTCCCCGGCGTCCGGGCTCGCGGGGGCGACCGCGTCGGCGGCGCGGGCGGCGGCCTCGAAGACCGGCTTCTCGTACCCCCAGGCGCCGGAGCCGACCGGGGTGGACCAGGGCTGGACCATTCCGCCGTAGCCGGAGGCGGCGATGCCCCTGCGGTCGAGCGCGAGGGAGAGCGCGCGGCGCACGGCCGGGTCCTTCAGTCCGCCGCGGGCGGTCGGGATGAGGACGAGGGAGGCGGTGGAGGGGCCGTAGTGCTGGGTGATGCCCTTCTTGCCGTCGAGGGCGGCGGCGGTGTTGGGCGATTCGGCGTACGCGCCGTCGGCGGCCCCGGTGGTGAGCGCGTTGACCAGGGCGCTGTCGGTGGCCCACCGGAAGGTGACGCGTTTGGTCAGCGGCGTCTCGCCCCAGTAGTCGTCGTAGCGCTCGATGGTGATGGAGTCGCCGGACTTCCAGTTCGCCAGCCGGTAGGGGCCGGTGCAGGCGTCGGGCTGTCCGGGGGTGCCGAAGTCCCGGCCCGCCTTCTCGACCTGCTCCTTGTTCCAGACGATGCCCGCGTCCCCGGCGAGCGCCTTGAGGAAGAGGGCGTCGGGCGCCTTGAAGGAGAGGGTGATCTCCTTCTCGCCGGTCTTCTTCATGGACGCGACGTTCTCGAACTCGTCGCCCTGTTCCATGTCCGGGTCGGCGTGCCGCTGAAGGCTCCAGAGCACGTCGTCGGCGGTCATCGGGGTGCCGTCGTGGAAGGTGACGCCGGAGCGGAGCTTCAGGACGAGGGTGGTGTCGTCCGGGGTTTCGGCGCTCTCGGCGAGGAAGGGCTTCGTCGTCATGTCGGGCTGGAGCTGGTAGAGCCGCTCACAGACGTTGGTGAGGACGACCCGGCCGGCGCTGGAGCCCTGGGTGTCCAGGTCGAGGGAGTCCGGTTCGTCCTCCAGGAGCCAGTCCGCGTGCGCGAGTTCGCCCTGGGCGGCGGGGGTGGTCGGGGTGAGGGTGAGCCGCGCGGCGTCGGCGGCGGAGCCGCCGCCCGCGGGCTTGGTGGCCCCGCTGCATCCGGCGGCGAGCAGGGCGGCGACGACGGCTCCGGCGACGGGGACGGCGCGGTGGGCTGTGCGGCGGGGTGTGCGGTGGGTCATGGCTGGGTTCCTGTCGGTTCCGGGCCGCCGTGCGGGCCGTCGTAGAGGTTCCAGGGAAGGTGCTGGTACGCGCGGTCGCAGGGGGTTCCGGCGGTCACGTGGTAGTCGCCGGTGGTGAGGTCGGCGAGGGAGGAGACGAGGGTGGTCCAGTGCTCGACGGCCGGGCGGCGCGGGTCGGGGTGGGTGCACAGGGACTCGGGGTGGCCGAGGTGGTCGGACATCGCCCGGCGGATCAGCTTCCGGGACTCCTCGGGCCCGGTGGAGTGGCGCAGGGCGGCCAGCCCCTGTTCGGCGCGGGGGACGCGGACCAGGGAGTCGGAGGACATCGGGCGGTAGCCGGCGGCGGCGAGCGGGGCGGGGATGCCCGCCTGGTAGTGGTTGCCGTGCACCAGCAGGCCGTCGGTGGGATACATCCAGCCGTGCCCGGCGGGGGTGGTCTCCAGGTCGATGGCGAAGCCCTCGCGGCAGGTGAGCAGGGCGTTGCTGGCGATGTGGGCCCGGGTGCGGCAGAGCACGTCGAGGGCGTCGGCGATGTTGTCCTGGTCGAGGACGGTGCGCCGGACGACGGTCTGGGGCAGCCCGATCCGGTCGTCGAACCGGCCGCCGAGGCCGTTGGCGTTGAAGGCGATGCCGGCGGAGTTGGCGCCCTGGCGGCCGATCTGTCCGGCCTCCACCTGCATGATCAGGGTGGGTCTGGGCGGCTGGACGATCCGGATCATGACGACGGTGTCGGCGACCCCGGCCCGCCAGTCCCAGTTCTGCCCGGCGTAGACGTGACCGTCGCCGCTGGCCGGGCCGTACGCGGCGAACGAGGTGCAGCCCTCGGCGGGTTCCTCCTCCGCAGGCCTCTCCCCGGCCCCGTCGGCGGTGATCTCGGCGAAGGACTTGTCGTAGATGACCTCGCCCCGGGCGTTCAGCGCGAGGATGTCCAGCAGGCCGGTGCCCGCGCCGTCGGCGATGCCCCGCATCTCCTCGACGAGGTGGGGGGCGTAGCCGCGTACGGGCTCCAGCCAGCGGGCGGCGCGGGCGGTGACCTGGTCCCAGGTGAGCCCGGCGGAGTGCCCGAACGCCTCCTCGTAGTAGCCGAGGGCCGCGTGCAGTTGGGGGCGGACGGCCTCGCCGTACTGGCGGCCGCGCTCCAGCGGGGAGCCGGAGATCTCGATGACGGGGAGGATCCGGGCGGCGGAATCCGTGGGCGGGGGTGCGGAATCCGTGGGGACGGGGGCGGACTCCGTGGGAAGGGGTGCCATTCTTCTCCTCGCGACGGAACGCTTCGGCGACCGACGGACGGGGACCGGCACGGTCCTGTAACGTCGATTTCAGAATGCGTTCCCCTTGGAACGTTCTGCCCAGGACAGTAACGTCGGTCACATGGAAGTCAATGCTTGTAATGGAAATTCCAGAGAACGAGACCGGAGTGACGCGCCTCCGTGTCGCTATTCGTGACCAATGGAACGATCTGTCCACCTCGGAGCGGGCCGTGGCCCAGTACCTGGTGAGCGCGCCGGTCGAGCAGTTGCTCTTCGCCAGCGCGCAGCAGCTCGGCGCGGCCAGCTCCACCAGCAACGCCACCGTCGTCCGGGCCCTGCAACGCCTCGGCTACGCCGGTCTCCCGGCGCTCAAGCGGGAGCTGGCCAACGACTTCACCTCGGCCGTCGCCCCCGAGGTACGGCTCAAGCGGCGCATCGCGCACGTGGGCCAGGACCTGGACTCCATCTGGACCGATGTCTTCGACGAGGCCCAGGAGCGCATCGACCAGGCACGCCGGCTGACCGGCCCGGACTCCCTGAAGCGGGCGGTGGCCGTCCTCGCCGAGGCCCGCGAGGTCTTCGCCTACGGGGTCGCCGCCTCCGAACCGGGCGCGCGGCACCTGGCGTTGGCGCTCGGCCGGATCGGCCGCCGGGCCCGCGCCGTCTCGGAGACCGGGTTCGCCCTGGCGGACCAGCTGCTGGCCCTCGGGCAGGGCGACGCGGTGGTGATCTTCCAGCCGGGGCGGCGGCTGATGGAGCTGTCGGTCCTGATGGAACGGGCCCGCTCGGTCGGCGCGAAGGTGGTCCTGGTGACGGACGAGCTGGGCGAGGCGTACGCGGACCGGGTCGAGGCGGTGCTCACCGCGCCGCACACGCCGACCGGGATAACGGCGGAGTCCCTGACCGGACTACTGGTGGCCGACGCGCTGCTGCTGGCGCTGGCCACGCTCGACGAGGACCGGGCCGTCGGCTCCTCACACCAGCTGACCGCCCTGCGCGAACAACTGCTGGACCCGAAACGGCACGGCTAGCGAACGGAACGGCCGGCAGCACGGCCGACTGCGCGTCCGACGAACCCCGCCCGGCGACGCTTGACCTTCACCCCGTGTGAAGGCGTGCAGTGGGAGCCATCATGTTCACCATCGGAGACTTCGCCAGGTACGGACGGGTGTCGCCCCGGATGCTGCGCCACTACGACGCCATCGGACTGCTGCGCCCCGACCTCACCGACCCCGCCACCGGCTACCGCCTCTACGGCGCGGCCCAGCTCGCCCGGCTCAACCGGATCATCGCGCTCAAGGACCTCGGCTTCACGCTCCAGCAGGTGGGGGCGGTCCTGGACGAGCGGGTGGGCCCGGAGGAGCTGCGCGGCATGCTGCGGCTGCGCCGGGCCGAGCTGGCGGAGGCGGTGGCGGCCGCGTCGGCGCGGCTGGCCCGGGTCGAGGCGAGGCTCCGGTCGATCGAGAGCGAGGGGCACATGCCTGCCGACGACGTTGTGATCAGAGCCGTTCCGGCGGTCCGGGTGGCCGAGCTGACCGGGACGGCCGCGAGTTACCAGCCGCAGGACATCGGGCCGGTGATCGGCCCGCTGTACGAGCGGCTCTTCCCGCTCCTGGAGGGCGCCGGCCTCCGGCCCACCGGCCCCGGGATCGCGCGTTACGAGGACGCCGCCGAGGGCGGCGGCGCGATCACGGTGCACGCCGGGGTGACGGTGTCGGCCCCGGTGGGCGCGGTCGGGGACACGGGAGTGCGGGTGGTGGAGCTGCCGCCGTTCGAGGCGGCCACGATCGTGCACCGGGGCGCGATGGACGACGTCCTGTCGACGGCCCACACCCTGGCCCGCTGGCTGGACGCCAACGGCTACCGCTCCACCGGCTACACGCGCGAGGTCAACCTGGAGTGCCCGCCGGACCGCGAGCAGTGGGTGACGGAGCTCCAGGAGCCGGTGGCGAAGGCCTGATGCGGTGACGAAGGACTGACCCGGTGACGACGGGGAGGGGGGCGGCACCCCTCTCCCCTTACGTACGCCCAGGCGGAGGTTCTACGCCCCCGCCCAGAGCCCGTCCTCGGTGAGCCCCAGCAGCTCGATCGCGTTGCCGCGCACGATCCGGTCGACGACGTCCGGGGCCAGGTGGCCCATCTGCTCCTCGCCGACCTCGCGGGAGCGGGGCCAGGTGGAGTCGGAGTGCGGGTAGTCGGTCTCGTACAGCACGTTGCCGACGCCGATCGCGTCGAGGTTCTTCAGCCCGAACGCGTCGTCGAAGAAGCAGCCGTAGACATGCTCGGCGAACAGCTCGGACGGCGGCCGGTGGACCTTCTCGGCTACTCCGCCCCAGGCCCGGTTCTCCTCCCAGACCACGTCGGCGCGCTCCAGGATGTACGGGATCCAGCCGATCTGGCCCTCCGCGTACATGATCCTCAGGTTGGGGAAGCGCTCGAACTTGCCGCTCATCAGCCAGTCGACCATCGAGAAGCAGCAGTTGGCGAAGGTGATGGTGGAGCCGACGGCGGGCGGGGCGTCGGCGGAGGTGGACGGCATCCTCGACGAGGAGCCGATGTGCATGGCGATCACGGTGCCCGTCTCGTCGCAGGCCGCGAGGAACGGATCCCAGTCGTCCGCATGTATGGACGGAAGCCCGAGATGGGGAGGTATCTCGGAGAACGCGACCGCGCGCACGCCCCGCGCCGCGTTGCGCCGGACCTCGGCGGCGGCGAGCTCCGCGTCCCACAGCGGGACGAGCGTGAGCGGGATGAGGCGGCCGTGCGCCTCGGGGCCGCACCACTCCTCCACCATCCAGTCGTTGTACGCGCGCACGCCGAGCAGCCCCAGCTCGCGGTCCTTCGCTTCGGTGAACGTCTGCCCGCAGAAGCGGGGGAAGGTCGGGAAGCAGAGGGCGGACTGCACGTGGTTGACGTCCATGTCGGCGAGCCGGTCCGGCACCGAGAAGGAGCCCGGCCGCATCTGCTCGTAGGTGATGACCTCCAGTTTGATCTCGTCCCTGTCGTAGCCGACGGCGGTGTCCAGGCGGGTGAGCGGACGGTGCAGATCCTCGTACACCCACCAGTCGCCGACCGGCCCGTCGTCGCCCCTCGCCCCCATCACGGGCGCGAACTTGCCGCCCATGAAGGTCATTTCCTTCAGCGGTGCGCGGACGACGCGCGGCCCGGAGTCCGCGTACCTGGACGGGAGCCGGTCCCGCCAGACATGAGCGGGCTCCACCGTGTGGTCGTCCACCGAGATGATCTTCGGGAAGGTCTCCATGCGTTCCACGGTAGCGTCGATCTGACGAACCGTCAGCTATCGTGCGCGCATTGACATGCGACACGGCGGGGGCACGGCACCTGGCACGGTTCCCGAATCGTTGTCGAGGGCTTGTGCAGAGCGTCACCCACTGCTGACGAGTCCGCCCGGGACAAGGCAGACTGTTGAGCGCGATACCAGCGGTACCGCGCCATCCGGATACACACCGCACTTCGACGCACGGGCGGGCATGCGGGCGCGGGCACCACCGGCAGGATCCGCAGACGAGCGGGACCGGCAGGCGAGCGGGACAGGGGGCATCAATGGACCGTGACAACGGGCCACGCGTGCGCGTACCGGAGCAACGCGCTCCGGAGAAACCGGTTACGCCGGGTGCCCTCAGGTTCACCGTGCTCGGCCCCGTACGGGCCTGGCGGGGCTCGGAGCTGCTCTCCCCCGGTTCGCCCCAGCAGCGCGCCCTGCTGGCCGCGCTGCTGCTGCGCGAGGGCCGCACGGCCACCGCGGGCGAGCTGATCGACGCGTTCTGGGGCGAGGCTCCGCCCTCGCAGGCGCTGGCCACGATCCGGACGTACGCCTCCCGGCTGCGCAAGATCCTGGGCCAGGACACCCTGGTGAGCGAGTCCGGCGGTTATGCGATCCGGACCGACCGGGCGGCGCTCGACCTGACGCTGGCGCAGGACCTGGCGGCCGAGGCGGAGAAGGCCCGCGCGGCCGGTGACCGCCTCCAGGCGCGCACCCTGATCAGCAAGGTGCTGGGGCTGTGGGACGGTGAGGCGCTGGCCTCGGTGCCGGGCCCGTACGCGGACAACCAGCGGACCCGGCTGGAGGAGTGGCGGCTCCAGCTCACCGAGAACCGGCTCGACCTGGACCTGGAGGTCGGCTGCCACGCGGAGGCCGTCTCCGAGCTGACCGCGCTCACCGCCGCGCACCCACTGCGCGAGAGGCTGCGCGAGCTGCTGATGGTGGCGCTGTACCGCAGCGGCCGGCAGGCCGAGGCCCTCGCGGTGTACGCCGACACCCGCCGCCTCCTCGCGGAGGAGCTGGGCGTCGACCCGCGCCCCGAACTGGCGCAGCTCCAGCAGCGCATCCTGCGCGCCGACGAGGAGCTGGCGCGCCCCGCGGACGAGCCGGCCCCCGCGCCCGCTCCGCTGCGGCCCGCGCAGCTTCCCGCCACGGTGCCGGACTTCACCGGCCGGTCCGCGTTCGTGTCCGAGCTGGGCAGCCGGCTGGCCACCGCCGAGAGTTCGGTGATGGCCGTCTCCGCGGTCGCCGGGATCGGCGGCGTCGGCAAGACGACGCTGGCGGTGCACGTCGCCCACCAGGCCCGGCGGCACTTCCCGGACGGGCAGCTCTACGTCGACCTCCAGGGCGCGGGGGCGCGGGCGGCGGAGCCGGAGACGGTCCTCGGCTCGTTCCTGCGGGCGCTCGGCACGGCGGACTCGGCGATCCCCGACACCCTGGACGAGCGGGCCGCGCTGTACCGCTCGACGTTGGACGGCCGCCGCATCCTGATCCTCCTCGACAACGCCCACGACGCCGCCCAGATCCGCCCGCTGCTGCCCGGTACGCCGGGGTGCGCGGCGCTGGTGACGAGCCGGGTGCGGATGGTGGACCTGGCCGGGGCGCATCTGGTGGACCTGGACGTGATGTCGCCCGAGGAGGCGCTCCAGCTCTTCACCCGGATCGTCGGCGCGGAGCGGGTCGGCGCCGAACGCGAGGCGGCGCTGGACGTGGTGGCCGCGTGCGGCTTCCTGCCCCTGGCCATCCGCATCGCCGCCTCGCGCCTGGCGGCGCGCCGCACCTGGACGGTCTCGGTCCTCGCCGCCAAGCTCGCGGACGAGCGCCGCCGCCTGGACGAGCTCCAGGCGGGCGACCTCGCGGTGAAGGCCACGTTCGAGCTCGGCTACGGCCAGCTGGAACCGGCCCAGGCCCGCGCCTTCCGCCTCCTGGGCCTCGCGGACGGCCCCGACATCTCCCTGGCCGCGGCGGCGGCCCTGCTCGACCAGGACCCGCACGTGGCGGAGGACCTCCTGGAGGCCCTGGTCGACACGAGCCTGGTGGAGTCGGCCGCCCCGGGCCGCTACCGCTACCACGACCTGGTGCGGCTCTACGCGCGTGCGTGCGCGGAACGGGACGAGCAGTCACCGGTGGAGCGGGAGCTGGCGCTGTCGCGGCTGCTGGACTTCTACCTGGCCACGGCTGCGGGGGTGTACGCGCTGGAGCGGCCGGGGGACCGGCTGGTGGACCACCTGGAGCCGACGGATCACGCGGGCCTCACCTTCGGCAACCGGCACGCGGCCCTGGACTGGCTGTACACGGAGGCGACCAACCTGCTGGCCTGCGTACGCCAGGTGGCGCGCCCGGCCACCCTGCGCCGCGCGGTGGACCTGCTGTACGCGGCCCTGGACCTGGGTGAGTCGGGTGCGAACGCGAAGCAGTACGAGGCGGCGGCCGTGACGTTGCGCGAGGCCGCCCGGGAGTGCGGCGATCCCCGGACGGAGAGCCGAGCCGTCATGTGCCTGGCCAACGCACACCAGTTGGCCGGGCGGTTCGACCACGCCGACCGGGAGGCCGAGGAGGCGATGCGGCTGGCCGAGACCGCTCAGGACCTGTTGGCGGTCAGCTGGGCGGCCAACGCCCGAGGCATCATCGCGCTCTACCACAGCCGCCACCAGGATGGCGAAGCCTTCCTGAACCAGGCGATCGAGGCGTTCCGCAGCGACGGCAACCGGCCGGGCGCGGCGAGCGCCCTGTGCAACCTCTCCCGCATCCACCTCGCCACGGGGCGTACCCGCAGTGCGATCACTCTGGCCCGCTCCGGCATCGAGATCTACGACCTTCTGGGCCACGCGCTGCGCGGTGCGAACGGCCGCTACGCCCTGGGCATGGCTCTGACCCAGAGCGAGGAGTTCTCAGCGGCCACCGCGAAGCTGACCGAGGCGCTGGAGATATTCCGCGACAGCCGCCAGCGGCTGTGGGAGGGGATGACCCTGTTCCGGCTGGCGGAGGTGGAGATCGCGTCCGGGCAGCCCGCGCAGGCCGCCCAGTACGCGGAGCTGGCGCTGACCGTCCTGCGTGGCATCGGCGGCGAGTGGCGGCGGGGGAACGTCCTGACCGTGCTGGGGCGGGCGCTGGCCGGCATAGGCCAGACCGGCCGCGCCCAGGTCTGCTGGAACGAGGCGCTGGGGATCTACGACGACCTCGGCTCGGCGGAAGCGGCGGATGTCCGGGGGCTGCTGACGACGATCTCCGCGCCCTGAGCACGGGCGCGTTCATCGTTCGTTTATCGCTACCCGACATGCTCAGTCCTGTCGATCCGTCGCGTCGGGGGGCAGACGGGGGCGACATCGGGCGCGCTACTAAGGTGAGCGGCCCCGAGAGGCCCGTCCAGCAGTCCACGGGGGAGCAGCTGGACGGGTCTCGCCAACCCACTGCTGACGCACCGTACGAGAGAAGGAGTTGACCATCATGGCCGACGCCACGAAGAAGGACCCGGTCTTCAAGCCCGCCGACCAGCACGCCACCGGCGAGCCGACGACGCAGGACCAGCACGCGACCGGCGAGCCGGCGACGGTGACGACGCAGGACCAGCACGCCACGTCCGAGCCGTTCAAGCCGAAGCAGTAGACCTTCCCGGCGGGGATACGGGGGAGCGGCCGCGGTGGCACCGAGGGGGAGCCGCCGCGGTCGCGGTACGGGGGAATGAGGAGGGGCCCGAGCCCGGGGAAGCGCTCGGGCCCCTCCCGCATGTCCAGGGGTGACGCCTCGTCGGCGATGTCCTTGGTGACGGGATCGACGACGATTCCAGACATCGCCCGGTCCCACACCGGCCGGCGGATCTTGCTGTGGTACGCCTCGACCAAGGTCATCGAGCTGGTCACCACACGGCCCGAGGTCTACCGCCCCCGCAGCTCCCCCTTCACCACTTTCCCGCTCGCGTTGCGCGGCAGCTCCGGGACGAACTCCACCGCCCTCGGCACCTTGAAGTTCGCCATCTCGCGGCGGGACCAGGCGATCAGGTCGTCCGCGGTGAGCGTCGCGCCCCGGCGGCGGACCGCGTAGGCCTTGCCGACCTCGCCGAGCCTCGGGTCCGGGACGCCGATGACCGCGACGTCGGCCACGTCCGGGTGGAGGGCGAGGAGCTGCTCTATCTCGGCCGGGTAGGCGTTGAAGCCGCCCACGATGAACATGTCCTTGATCCGGTCCGTGATCCGCAGGTTCCCCGCCGTGTCCAGGACGCCCACGTCGCCGGTGCGGAGCCAGCCGTCCTCGGTCATCGTGGCGGCCGTCGTGTCCGGGTCCTCGAAGTAGCCGCTCATCACGTGGAAGCCGCGCACCTGCACCTCGCCCGGAGCGCCCGGTTCCGCCAGGACGCGGACCTCGGTGCCGGGGATCGCGCGGCCGGACGTGGTGGCCACGACCTCCGGCGCGTCGCCCCGGCGGCACATGGTGACGATGCCGCTCGCCTCGGAGAGGCCGTACGCCGTGAGGACCGTCGCGATGCGGAGTTCCTCGCGCAGGCGCTCCACCAGCCGGAGGGGCACGACCGCCGCGCCGGTGACGACCAGGCGGAGGGCCGAGAGGTCGTGGGCGCCCCGTGCCGGGTGGTCCAGGAGGGACTGGTGGAGCGTGGGCGGGCCGGGCAGCACCGAGATCCGTTCCGCCGCGATGTTCGCCAGCACCGTGTCCACGTCGAACACCGGCTGCGGCACCATCGTGGCCCCTCGCATCAGACAGGCGATGATCCCGGCCTTGTAGCCGAAGGTGTGGAAGAACGGGTTGACGATGAGGTAGCGGTCGCCTTCGCGCAGGCCCGCCAGGTCGCTCCAGATCGCGTACGCGCGCAGCGTCTGCGCGTGGGTGATCACCGCGCCCTTCGGGCGGCCCGTGGTACCGGAGGTGTAGACGATGTCGGAGGGGTCCGAGGGGGCGATGGCCGCCGCCCGCTCCCGTACGGCGGAGGCCGGGACGCCGTCCCCCGCCGCCAGGAAGTCCGGCCAGCTCGTGTAGTCCTCCGGAGCCGTGTCCGCGAGCACCACCACCCGCTCCAGGTCCGGCAGCCTCACCTCCGCCCGCCGCAGCGACGCCACGTACGAGGTGCCCAGGAACGTGCCGGTGACGAACAGCAGTCTGGCCCGGCTGCGCCGCAGGATGTACGCCGCCTCCGTGCCCTTGAAGCGGGTGTTCAGCGGGACCAGCACCGCGCCGGCCGTCACCGCCCCGAGTGCGGAGACGATCCAGTCCAGGGTGTTCGGGGCCCAGATCGCCACCCGGTCCCCCGGCTCCACACCGGAGGCGAGGCACGCGGCCGCGGCCCGCTCCACCCGCTCGCCGAGCTCGGCGTACGAGAGCCGGGTCCGGCCGTCGGCGACCGCCTCGGCGGAGCCGTACCGCCGCGCCGCCGCCCGCACCAGCTCCGGGATGCTGCCCCACTCCTCGTCGCCCCGCATCACGCGCCCTCCCGCCGTCGCACTAGCTGACTATCCGTCAGATTAGCGGTAGCCTCTGCCGCTGTCAGCAGGGCGACGGTGCGGGAGGTCAGCGGATGGCAACGCTCAAGGACGCGACGGCGATAGCCGGGATCGGGCAGACGGCGTTCGCGAAACGGCTCCCCGAATCGGAGAAGACCCTTGCCTGCCGGGCGATCCTGGCGGCCCTCGACGACGCGGGCATCGCCCCCGCCGAGGTCGACGGCTTCGCCTCGTACACGATGGAGGAGACCGACGAGGTGGAGGTCGCCAAGGCGATCGGCGCCGGGGACGTCACGTTCTTCTCCAAGGCCGGGTACGGCGGCGGCGGTTCCTGCGCCACACTCGCCCATCTCGCCGCCGCCGTCGCCACCGGCCAGGCGAGCGTCGGCGTCGCCTGGCGGTCGCGCAAACGCGGCTCCGGGCCCCGGCCGTGGAAGAACACCGCCGTCCAGCTCCCCACGCCCGCCCAGTGGACCCGCCCCTACGGGCTGCTGCGGCCCGCCGACGAGATCGGCATGCTGGCCCGGCGCTACATGCACGAGTACGGGGCGACCCGCGACCATCTCTTCAACGTGGCGCTCGCCTGCCGCAACCGGGCCAACCAGAACCCGGCCGCGATGATGTACGACCGGCCGCTGACCCGCGAGATGTACATGACCTCCCGCTGGATCAGCGAACCCCTCTGCCTCTTCGACAACTGTCTGGAGACCGACGGGGCGTTGGCCTGCGTCATCGTCTCCGCCGAACGGGCCCGCGACTGCCGCCGCAAGCCCGTCTACCTCCACTCCGTCGCCCAGGGCCTGCCCGCCCAGCACCACGGGATGGTCAACTACTGGAACGACGACCCACTGACCGGCCCCGCCTGGACCGCCGCCCGACAGCTGTGGAAACAGGCCGACTTCGGGCCCGACGACGTCGATGTGGCCCAGATCTACGACGCGTTCACCCCGCTCGTCCCGCTCTCCCTGGAGGGCTACGGCTTCTGCGGGCGCGGCGAGGGCGGCGCGTTCACCGAGGGCGGGGCGCTGGAGAGCGGCGGGCGGCTCCCCCTCAACACCGGGGGCGGCGGACTCAGCGAGGCGTACGTCCACGGCTTCAACCTCATCACCGAGGGCGTGAAGCAACTGCGCGGCACCTCCACCGCCCAGGTGCCCGACGCCGCCACCTGCCTGGTCACCGCGGGCGAGGGCGTGCCGACGTCCGCCGTCCTGCTGAGGAGTTGAGGAGCGCCCCATGTCCGACCACCTGCTTCTTCCCGTCGTCGACGAGGACGGCGCGCCCTTCTGGGAGTACACCGCGCGCGGCGAACTGCGTGTGCAGGCCTGTGCGGCCCCCGCCTGCGGCGAACTCCGCTTCCCGCCCCGGCCCTGCTGCCCGCACTGCGGGTCGTTCGAGAGCGACTGGCGGGAGATGAACGGGCGCGGCCGGCTCTGGTCGTACGTGATCCCGCATCCGCCTCTGCTCCCCGCCTACGCCGAACAGGCCCCGTACAACGCGGTGCTGGTCGAGTTGGAGGACGCGCCGCACATCCGGCTGGCCGGGAACGTCGTCGCCTCCCCGGACGCGCCGCTGAACTCGGTGGACCCGGCGCGGCTGCGGATCGGGGCTCCGGTGCGGGCCGCGTTCTGCCCGGCGGGGCCCGGGGGCGGGGGCACGCTCGTCCGCTGGCTCCTGGAGCGGTGAGCGATGGCCCTGCGCACCGGGCGGGACACGGAGACCGGGGTCGCGCTCGTCACCCTGGACCGGCCGGCGAAGCTCAACGCGATCGACCTGGAGACCGCCGAGGAACTGACCGCGTTCTGGCGGGAGGTGCGGTACGACGAGTCGGTGCGGGCCGTGGTCCTCACCGGGGCCGGGACGCGCGCCTTCTGTACGGGGATCGACCGGGGCGTCACCGTCCCGCAGCCCCCGTCCCCGTACGCCGTCGACGACCCCCTCCTGCGGATCGGGCCCAAGGCGAACGACCTGTGGAAGCCGGTGATCGCGGCCGTGGAGGGGATGGCCTGCGGTGGGGCGTTCTACCTGCTGGGCGAGGCGGAGTTCGTCGTCGCGTCCCGGGAGGCGACGTTCTTCGACCCGCACACGACGTACGGGATGGTCTCGGCGTACGAGGCGATCGCGATGGCCCAGCGCATGCCGTTCGGGGAGGTCGCCCGGATGTCCCTGATGGGCACGGCGGAGCGGGTGAGCGCCGAGCGGGCGTACGCGGTCGGGCTGGTCAGCGAGGTGACGGAGCCGGGCGGCGCGGTGGCGGCGGCGCTGCGGTCGGCGACGGTGATCGCCCGCTACCCGACGGAGGCGGTGCAGGGCACGGTCCGGGCGGTGTGGTCCGCGCGGGAGGCGGCCAGGGCCCAGGCGATGGCCCAGGCCCCGGCGCTGATCGCCCTGGGCAACCTGACCCCGGAACGCCAGGCGGAGCTGTTCGGGGCGCGGGGCGCGGGCGGGGAGCCTCGGGTGCGGTGAGCACCCGAGGGAGGCCCGGGTGCGGGTGAGCCCCGTCCGTCCCGTCCGCGCGGGGTACCCGGCCTCAGAGGACTTCGACGGTCACTTCGCAGCCCTTGACCTTGGACACCTTGCGGGGGCTCTCCATCCGCAGGGTGAAGGTGCGGACCTCGCCGCCGTCGAGGTTCACGGTGGTCTCGGCGGTGTCCATGGTGTTGCCGAGGCCGTCGACGAAGCGCACGTCGATCTCGTACGCCTGCGAGCCCGGCTCGTTCGCCCGCAGCTCGATCAGCGACGAGGTGACCGCCTTGCGCTTGCCCTTGCGGGGCTTGGCGCAGCGGATGATCCGGTAGGCGGGGGCGTCGGACGCGGTGGGCGTCGGGGTTCCGTAGGAGCCGGACGAGCCGGAGGACGAGGAGTCGTCGTCGTGGTCTTCGTCGAAGTCGTTGTCCCGGTAACCGTTGTTGCTCTTCTTCGAGCTGGAGCAGCCGCCGCCCGAACTGCTGCTCTTGCCGCTCTTGCCCTTGCCGCCGCTGGTGGAGGTGGAGAACCCGGTGAGTGCGAGCACCACCACGACCAGAACCGCCGCGAGCTTCGTCTGTCGCCGCATCATGGATGCAGCCCCCCTTGAGTTTCGTTGCCGGTACGTCGCGCCGGTGGCGTGCGTCGTCACCCTCAGCATGCCGCGCGCGACCCCATGTCCAAGTCATGACCCTGTCACGGTCCCGTCATGGTCTGCGTGGCGGGGGTGATCGCCCGGGCGTAGCGTCGGCTGCGGGGGGATGCCCGCGTGTGCGCCGGACGACGCCCTGGAGGCCGCCGATGATCCGCAACGTCCTCGGCTCGCTCGTCGCCCTGGCGGGGGCGGCCTCCGCCGTGCTGAGCCCGTTCCGCGACTGGTACGACGGGCGGGCCGGGCGTGACTACCGGGTGCGGGACCTCTTCGAGGGGATCACCGCCACGGAGTCGGGTGTGCTGGTGTCGATCCTGCTGCCGTTCCTGGCCGCGGCGCTGCTGGTGATCGTGGGTGTGGTGCTCCGCTCGCGGCTCGTGGTCGCCCTCGCGGGTCTGGTGGTGCTGGGCTTCACGATCCTGTGGATGGTCCGCCAGGGGCAGGCCGCGGGCTCGCTGGTGGTGGGCGGGGACGGAGCGGGGTTGCGGGTGGGGGTGGCGAACGCGCTGGCGGGCGGGTTGCTGATGCTGATCGGGGCGCTGCTGATGAGTGGACGTGACCGGCGTGGCCGGCGGAACCGGCGGGAGCGGGAGCCGGTGGAGCCGTATGCCGCGCCGGGGGCGGATCAGGTGGACACCTGGCCGCCGACGCAGGAGCCGGGGATGTCCGTGCAGACGTCGCCGTGGCCGGAGCCGGAGGTGGACCCGTACACGGGGCCCGACCCCCATGACCCCCGTACGCGGTCCTATCCCCAGGCCCCGTATCCGGAGGACGACCCCCGGGACCCGGTACACCCGCCGCACCGGCCTCCGCCTCCGCAGGGTTGACGGCCACCCCGTCGAGGGTTCCGTCCTCAATCGCCGGACGGGCTGGATCACCGCAGAGCCGACACCCCTCCAGGCAACGCTTCCGTCCTCAAACGCCGGACGGGCTGGGTGGGCACCGGGCCGGCCGAGAATCAAGCCCGTCCGGCGCTTGAGGACAGGACCGGGATCAGGTCCGGGCCCTGTTCCCCGTGCCCGTTCCCTTCAGCGCGTCCAGCGCGTACACGCAGCGGTCCTTGCTGCAGGCGTAGACCACGCCCGCCTGCGCCACGGGCGACCCCGTGATCTCGCCGCCCGTCGCGAGCTTCCAGCACAGCTGGCCGCCCGCCGCGTCCAGCGTGTAGAGGACGTGGTCGGCCGAGCCGAAGTGGACCCGGCCGTCGGCCACCACCGGGGAGCCCACCACGTCGCCGCCCGCCGCGAAGCGCCACTTCGGGGTGCCGGTGACCGCGTCCAGGGTGTACAGCGCGCTGCCGCTGCCGACATGCACGTTGCCCACCGCGACCAGTACCGGTTCGATGGAGGAGCGGGCCTCCGTGGCGATCCGCCAGCGGTCCTTGCCGGTCGTCGCGTCCAGCGCGTACACCGTGCCTAGGTAGTCCGCGAGGTACACCCCGCCGCCGGTCACCGCCGGGCCCGGCGCGAACGCGGGCGGGGAGAGGAAGACCGCGGGCGACTCGAAGTGCCAGCGCACCCGGCCGGAGCCGGTCTCGACCGCCAGCACCCGGGTGCCCGCCGCGATGTAGACGTAGCCGTCGGGGGCCGGGGTGACCCGGACCGGGACGCCGCCGCAGGAGGCCGCGTCGCCGATCGGGTACGACCAGCGCTCGATGCCCGTACGGGCGTCCAGCGCGCGCAGCCGGGCGTCCTGCCAGATGTACACCGTGCCGTCGTGGATGACCGGGCCGGCCTCCGCCGTCTCGAAGTCGCTCTGCGCGCCGGTGACCTCCCACAGCTTCTCGCCGTTGGAGGCCTCCCAGCCCTGGACGCCGCCGCCCCGGGTCGCGGTCAGGACCGTGCCCCGGTCGGCCTTGAGTGCGTACACCCAGGCGTCGGTCGCCAGCCGCCACTGCTCGGCGCCGGTCGTGGCGTCCAGCGCGTACAGCGAGGGGCCGTCCGAGGCGTGGATCCTGCCGCCCTCGACGACCATCGCCCAGGCCACGTCCCGGGTCTTGAACTGGCGCCGCCCGTTGCCCACGTCCAACGCGTGGACCTCGAAGGACGTCACGTACAACAGGTCGCCGGAGACCACGGGCGTGCCCCACACGTCGTTGGACATGCGGAAGCGCCAGGGCCGCCAGCGGTCGGGAGCGGGGGCCGCGCCGTCCGGGGCGGGGCCCGGGGCCGGGACGGGGGCGGTGGGGGC
>NZ_NTGZ01000107.1 GCF_002551245.1 Streptomyces sp. rh34 | reverse complement strand
CCCCCGCCCCGGCCTTCCCGCACTGCCCGCCGCGCGCCCGCGCCGCCATCGCCTCACTCGCCCCGGGCCGGGGCGAGCCCTGGGTGGCCGCCGCCGCCCGGAACGGCGCGCTGATCTTCGCCGACGTCGGCTGGGACGAGACCGGCCGCTGGGACCTGGACGCCCTGCCCGACCTGGCGCACTGCGAGGCGTTCCTGCCCAACGCCGAGGAGGCGATGCGCTACACCCGCACCGACTGCCCGCGCGCCGCCGCCCACGCGCTCGCCGAACGCGTCCCGCTCGCCGTGGTCACCCTGGGCGCCGAGGGCGCGTACGCCGTCGACGGCCGCACCGGCGTCGCCGCGGCCGTGCCCGCCATCGAGGTGGAGGCGCTCGACCCCACCGGCGCCGGAGACGTCTTCGTCGCCGGCTTCGTCACCGGCACCCTCGCCGACTGGCCGCTCGCCGACCGGCTCGCCTTCGCCGGCCTCACCGCCGCCCTCTCGGTCCAGGAGTTCGGCGGCTCGCTCTCCGCCCCCGGCTGGGCCGAGGTCGCCGCCTGGTGGCAGCTGATCCGCACCTGCGCGGACCAGGACCCCGCCGCCCTGGAGCGCTACGCCTTCCTGGACGACCTGCTGCCCACCACGGCCCGCGCCTGGCCGCTGCGGCGCGCGGTGCCCACGATCGGCTTCCGCCAGTGAGCGGGGGCGGGTCGGGTCGCACACGCGGCCGGTAAAACCTCTCGGTGTTGTCACCGCCAGGTCGTAGGCTTGGTAATCCGGAGGTTGTCGAGCAGCGAGAACCCTGCAACGGGAGGTATGCGCAGGCCCGAGGGCCGGCCCATGACTCAGACACCCACACAGCCGCAGGCGCGTGCCCAGATCAGGATCCCGGCCGCACACCCCATGGTGATGCTCCTGGGATCGGGTGACTCGCTGTTGCGCGTGATCGAAGAGGCTTTCCCGGCGGCCGACATCCATGTCCGGGGCAACGAGATCAGTGCCACGGGCGAGGCCGCCGACGTCGCTCTCATCCAACGCCTGTTCGACGAGATGATGCTCGTGCTCCGCACCGGAGCGCCGATGACGGAGGACGCAGTGGAACGGTCGATCGCCATGCTCAGGGCGGCCGGCGGCGGGGGAGAGCCCGGGGGCGAGACGCCCGCCGAGGTGCTCACACAGAACATCCTCTCCAACCGCGGCCGCACCATCCGCCCCAAGACGCTCAACCAGAAGCGTTACGTCGACGCGATCGACCAGCACACGATCGTCTTCGGCATCGGCCCCGCCGGTACGGGCAAGACCTACCTCGCCATGGCCAAGGCCGTCCAGGCACTCCAGTCCAAGCAGGTCAGCCGGATCATCCTGACCCGGCCCGCGGTAGAGGCGGGGGAGCGGCTCGGTTTCCTGCCGGGCACCCTGTTCGACAAGATCGACCCGTATCTGCGCCCGCTCTACGACGCCCTGCACGACATGCTCGACCCCGACTCGATCCCGCGGCTGATGGCGGCGGGCACGATCGAGGTCGCGCCGCTGGCGTACATGCGGGGCCGGGCTCAGCCGGTCTTCACCAAGGTGCTGACGCCCGACGGCTGGCGTCCCATCGGGGACCTCGAAGTGGGTGACCTCGTCGTCGGCTCCAACGGCGAGCCGACACCCGTCCTCGGCGTGTACCCGCAGGGTGAGAAGGACATCTACCGCGTCAGCGCTCAGGACGGTTCGTGGACCCTGTGCTGCGGTGAGCACCTGTGGACGGTCCGGACCGCCTCCGACCGCCGCCGGGACGAGCCGTGGCGGGTCCTGGAGACCAAGGAGATGATCGGCAATCTCCGCGCGGCGCACGCGCGCCGTTACGAGTTGCCGATGCTGACCGCGCCCGTCAGCTTCCCTGAGCGCGAGGTCCCGATGGACCCGTACGCACTGGGCCTGCTGCTCGGCGACGGCTGCCTCACCGGCTCCACCACACCGTCGTTCGCCACCGCCGACCAGGAGCTGGCGGAAGCCCTGCAAGGAGCGCTCACCGGCGTCACCCTGCGGCACGAGGGCGGACCGGACTACGTGCTGAACCGCACCAAGGCGCCGGGCGATGTGGTGACACTGGAGAACCCGGTCACCGCGATCCTGCGCCAGCTGGAGCTTCTGGGAACCAGGTCGCATTCGAAGTTCGTTCCGGACGGCTATCTACACAATTCCGCCGAGGTTCGCCTCGCCGTGCTCCAAGGCCTCCTCGACGCCGACGGCGGTCCGGTCACCCAGTCGGACCGTACGTGCCGCGTCCAGTACACGACCGCGTCCATCGCTCTCCGAGACGACGTGATCGCCCTGGTCCAGTCCCTCGGCGGAGTGGCGTACATGCGCCGTCGGCCCGCGGAAGGCCGGACGCCGGGGCTCGCCAGGGGCAGGGAGGTCCACCACCGTTACGACGCCCACATCGTCGACATCCGCCTTCCCGAGGGCATCGAGCCCTTCCGCCTCGCCCGCAAGGCCGAGAAGTTCCACGCGGCCGGGGGCGGCGGACGCCCGATGCGGTTCATCGACAGCATCGAGCCGGCGGGCCGGGAAGAGGCGGTCTGTATCCAGGTGGCGGCGGAGGACTCGCTGTACGTCACTCAGGACTATCTGTTGACGCACAACACGCTCAATGACGCGTTCATCATCCTCGACGAGGCGCAGAACACCAGCGCCGAGCAGATGAAGATGTTCCTCACCCGCCTCGGCTTCGACTCCAAGATCGTCATCACCGGTGACGTCACCCAGGTCGACCTGCCGAGCGGGACCAAGAGCGGGCTGCGGCAGGTCCAGGACATCCTGGAGGGCCTGGACGACGTGCACTTCTCCCGGCTCACCTCCCAGGATGTCGTCCGGCACAAGCTCGTCGGCCGTATCGTCGACGCGTACGAGAAGTACGACAGCCGAAACGGTCAGCAGGACGGTCAGGCGGAAAGCCGCGAAGACGGCCGACGCGACCGCCGTAAAGGGAAGTAGTCGCAGCGCACCATGTCGATCGACGTCAACAACGAGTCCGGAACCGAGGTCGACGAGCAGGCGATCCTCGACATCGCCCGCTACGCACTGGCCCGGATGCGGATCCACCCGCTGTCCGAGCTCTCGGTGATCGTCGTGGACACCGACGCCATGGAGCAGCTGCACATCCAGTGGATGGACCTCCCCGGCCCGACCGATGTCATGTCCTTCCCGATGGACGAGCTGCGTCCGCCGGCCAAGGACGACGAGGAGCCCCCGCAGGGGCTCCTCGGTGACATCGTGCTCTGCCCGGAGGTCGCGAAGAAGCAGGGCGAAGAGGCCCCGACGCAGCACTCCATGGACGAGGAGCTCCAGCTCCTGACCGTCCACGGCGTGCTGCACCTGCTGGGGTACGACCACGAGGAGCCGGACGAGAAGGCCGAGATGTTCGGTCTTCAGGCCGCCATCGTGGACGGCTGGCGCGGGGAGCACGGGCTCACCGGCGCGTCCCCCGCCCCCACCGTCTCGTGAGCGCGCCCCTGATCATCGGGGCCGTGCTGCTGGTCGTGGTCGGCTGGCTGGCCGCCTGCGCGGAGGCCGGTATCGCCCGCACCTCCAGCTTCCGGGCGGACGAGGCGGTCCGGTCCGGCCGGCGCGGCAGCGCGAAGCTGGCGCAGATCGCCGCCGACCCGACCCGCTATCTCAACGTCGCCCTGCTGGTGCGGGTCGCCTGCGAGATGTCGGCCGGGGTCCTCGTCACCTACGTCTGCCTCCAGGAACTGCCCGAGACCTGGGAGGCGCTGGCGGTCGCGATGGGCGTGATGGTGCTCGTCAGCTACGTCGCCATCGGCGTCTCCCCGCGTACCATCGGCCGCCAGCACCCGCTGAACACGGCGACGGCCTCGGCGTACGTCCTGCTGCCGCTGGCCAGGATCATGGGGCCGATCCCGCAGCTGCTGATCCTCGTCGGCAACGCGCTGACCCCGGGCAAGGGGTTCCGCAAGGGCCCGTTCGCCAGTGAGGCCGAGCTGCGCGCCATGGTCGACCTCGCCGAGGCGGAGTCGCTCATCGAGGACGACGAGCGCCGCATGGTGCACTCCGTCTTCGAGCTGGGCGACACCCTGGTCCGTGAGGTGATGGTGCCGCGCACCGACCTCGTCTCCATCGAGCGCTACAAGACGATCCGCCAGGCCCTCACCCTCGCCCTGCGCTCCGGCTTCTCCCGGATCCCCGTCACCGGCGAGAACGAGGACGACGTCGTCGGGATCGTCTACCTCAAGGACCTGGTCCGCAAGACGCACATCAACCGCGAGTCCGAGGCCGACCCCGTCTCCACCGCCATGCGCCCCGCCGCCTTCGTCCCCGACACCAAGAACGCCGGGGACCTGCTGCGCGAGATGCAGCAGGACCGCAGCCATGTCGCGGTCGTCATCGACGAGTACGGCGGCACCGCGGGCATCGTCACCATCGAGGACATCCTGGAGGAGATCGTCGGCGAGATCACCGACGAGTACGACCGGGAGCTGCCGCCCGTCCAGGAGCTGGAGGACGGCTGCTACCGGGTCACCGCCCGGCTCGACATCGGGGACCTCGGCGACCTCTTCGGCCTCGACGAGTACGACGACGAGGACGTGGAGACCGTCGGCGGCCTGCTCGCCAAGGCGCTCGGCCGGGTCCCGATCGCCGGCGCGTCCGCGGCCGTCGAGCTGCCCGACGGCCGCAAGCTCCGGCTCACCGCGGAATCCCCCGCCGGCCGCCGGAACAAGATCGTCACGGTGCTCGTGGAGCCGGAGCACAAGGAACCCGAGGAGAAGGAAGCGGAATGACGCCGGAGCGGCTGCGGGCCTTCTGCCTGGAGTTCAACGCGAGCGTGGAGGAGTTCCCGTTCGGCCCGGAGATCTCCGTCTTCAAGGTGCTCGGGAAGATGTTCGCCCTCACCGCGCTGGACGGGCGGCCGCTCACCATCAACCTCAAGTGCGATCCCGACGAGGCGATCCGGCTGCGCGAGACGCACCCCGCGATCGTGCCCGGCTGGCACATGAGCAAGCGCCACTGGAACACGGTCACCGTCTCCGGCGTCCCGGACCGGCTGCTGCGCGAGATGGTCGAGGACTCCTACGACCTGGTGGTCGCCGGACTCCCGAAGGCGGAACGGCTGCGCCTGGACCGCCCGTAGAGGATGCGCGTACGAGAACGGGCCCGCTCCCCGCGTGGGGGCGGGCCCGTCCGCGCGGTCAGCCGCGCCGCAGACCCGCCGCCACCGCCGCACCCGTCGCCAGCAGGACGGCCCCCGCGACCGCCACCACCGTCCGTACGCCGTCGAACAGGGTGTCCTGCGTCGTGGCCAGCACCCCCAGCAGCGGGATGCCGACCGTGAGGCCGACCTGCTGGGTCGTGGTGACCAGACCGGTCGCCAGGCCCTGCTCCTCGTTCGGGACGCCGGACGTCACGATCAGTCCGTACGAGATGATCGCGCCCAGGTGGAACATGCTGGACAGCGACACCGCGGCCGTCGCCAGCAACGCCCCCGTGTCCGGCCCCAGGCCCAGCAGCGCGCCGATGAACAGCCCCTGCCCGAGCAGCGACAGCGCCAGGGTCCGGCGGGCGCCGATCAGGCCGATCAGCTTCGGGGCGTACATCCCCGCCACCACCGACAGCACGCCCTGCACCCCGAAGACCAGTCCGGTGGAGAACGGTGAGAGGTCCAGGACCTCCTGGAGGTACAGGGTCAGGACGAAGACGACGGTGCTCATCATCGAGAAGGTCACCAGGCCGCCCAGGTTGCCGAAGGCCACCGTCCGCCGCCGCAGCATCGGCAGCGACACCAGCGGGGCCGCCGAGCGGGACTCCACCACGACGAAGGCGGAGAGCAGGGCGACGCCCAGGACGAGGGTGACCAGCACGTCCACGCCGCCGAAGCCGCGCTCCGCCGCCGTGGACAGCGCGTAGATCAGCGCCAGCAGACCGCCGGTGACGCTCACCGCACCCGGCACGTCCAGCCGGTGCCGGTCCGTCGTGCGCGACTCGGCCAGGACCTTCGGGGCCGGCACCAGCACCACGACCGAGGCCACCGCCAGCAGGCCCATCGTGGAGCGCCAGCCCAGCGTCTCGGTCAGCACGCCGCCCGCGACCATGCCCACCGTGAAGCCGAGCGACATCAGCGTTCCGCTGATCCCGAGCGCCCGGTCGCGCAGCGGCCCCTCGGGGAACGTGGTCGTCAGCAGGGACATCCCGGTCGGCACGATGACCGCGGCGCCCAGACCCTGGAGCGCCCGTGCGGCGAGGAAGGAGGCCGGGTCCCAGGCCACGGTCGCCAGCAGGGACGAGGCACCGAAGAGGGTGAGCCCGATGAGGAACAGCCTGCGCCGCCCGTACAGATCGGCGATTCTCCCGAAGAGCAGCAGGAAGCCCCCGGACGGCAGCGCGAACGCGGTGACGGCCCACTGGAGGCCCGTGGTGCTCAGCCCGAGGTCCCTGCCGAGCACCGGCAGTGCCACGTTCAGCACGGAGAAGTCCAGCGCCACCATGAACTGGGCGGCGCACAGCACGAAGAGGACCAGCCGGGCCCGGCCGGAGAGCCGGGGCGGGCCGGCCCCGGGGAGCGCGGGGGACAGCGGGGGAGCAGGGTAAGCAGCAGAGGTGGAGGGAGATTCGATCGCCATGGGTCCCACCCTGCGGCGACCGGAATAACCGTGGGGAGCGGGAACTTATCCTGTTGCCCGCACCACCAGGCAGGCGTACGCACGGACACCAGGGGGAGTACGTGGCCACACCGGCCCAGCAGGCGACGGACGGCACGAAGGCCCACCGTCTCGCCGAACTGCGCGCGTTCCTCAGGAGCCGCCGGGCCCGTGTCACCCCGGACGAGGCGGGCCTGCCGGGCGGCGCCCGCCGCCGCACCCCGGGGCTGCGCCGCGAGGAGGTCGCCGTCCTCGCCGGGGTGGGCGTCTCCTGGTACCAGTGGCTGGAGCAGGGCCGCGACATCACCGTCTCCCCGCAGGTGCTGGACTCCGTCGCCCGGGTGCTGCGCCTGAGCAGCGCCGAGCGCCGCCATCTGTACGTGCTGGCCGGGCTGAACGCGCCCCCGCCCGAGGTCGATCCGGCCGACGCCGACATGTGCGAGGGGCTGACCCGGCTCATCGACGCCTGGATGCCCTACCCGGCCCACATCATGGACCGTTACTGGAACACCGTCCTGTACAACGACGCGTCCGCCGCCGTCCTCGGAATGCGGCCCGGGATCCGGCAGAACTGCCTGATCGCCTTCTTCACCGACCCGGTCTACCGCTCCCGCACCGCGCCGAGC
The DNA here is from genome assembly GCF_002551245.1 of Streptomyces sp. rh34. Lineage (GTDB taxonomy): Bacteria > Actinomycetota > Actinomycetes > Streptomycetales > Streptomycetaceae > Streptomyces. The sequence goes on along the minus strand of NZ_NTGZ01000107.1, from coordinate 16,828 downwards.
TGGGACGCGCTGGCCCCCAGGGTGGTGGCCCAGTTCCGGGCGGCCTGCTCGGACTCCCCGGACGACGACGGATTCCGGGCCGTGATCGAGGAGGCGAAGGCGGCCAGCCGCCTCTTCTCCGAGCTGTGGGAGCGGCGGGACATCGCCCCCGCCGGTCAGAACCGCAAGGAGGTGGAGCATCCGCTCGTCGGCCGTCTGGTCCTGGAGTCCACCCAGCTGCGGGTGCCCGCCCGGCCGGACCTGGCGATCGTGCTGCATACCCCGCTGCCCGGCACCGGCTGCGAGGCCAGGCTCCAGTGGCTCGCCTCGCCCGAGGGGCGGCGCGGTTCGATGTATCCGGTGCCGGGGTGACCGGTCCGGGACGGCCGGACGCTCCCGGTGCCGGGGCGGCCTGTGCGGGCTCCCGTCCGCTTCGTATGCTCGTTCCATGACCGACACCACGGAGCTCGACGCCGAGGACCGCAAGATCGTCACCCTGGCGCGCAGCGCCCGTGCCCGCAACGGGGTGCCCGAGGGCGCGGCCGTACGCGACGAGACGGGACGTACGTATGTCGCGGGCACGGTGGCGCTGGAGTCGCTGAAGCTCAGCGCCCTGCAGACCGCCGTCGCCATGGCGGTGGCCAGCGGCGCCACCTCGCTGGAGGCTGCCGCGGTCGTCTCCGCCGCCGAGACGCCCTCCGACGACGACCGGGCCGCGGTGCGGGACCTCGGTGGACCGGACACCCCGGTGCTGCTGGCGGGTCCGGACGGCACCCTGCGGGTCCGGGTCACGGCGGGCTGACGGCGGGCCGCCCGGGCCGCGGGACGGCCCGCCCGAGCGGACCGCTCTCGGCAGGCCGATCTTGACACCATCTGATGGCCCATCAGTCACCGCGTTTCGTCTGCATTGACTTCTTTTTCGCCCGGGTCATCAATGGCCCCCTGCCGGTACGGAAGAGCCGCCGTACCGCTTTCCGCAGGAGGGCATCGAATTCATGCGACCGACCACGCGAAGATCCACCGAACCGCGGCGCCGCTGGGCCGCCGCCCTGGGCATCACCGCACTCGTCGTCACCGGGGGCGGACTGCTCGGAGGTCCGGCGCAGGCCGCCGCGACGGCCTCCGTCGCGGTGGACTTCCCCACCCACTGCATCCCGCCGCCCATCGCGGGCATCCCGCCCATCGACGGCACCACGACCGCGCAGATCACCGTCGACGACGCGACCCCGCAGGTCGGCGACACCGTCGCCGTGACCTACACCGTGGTCGTGCCGGCCGCCAGCAACCCGGTCGACCTGGCCCTGCCCGCCGACATCATGACGCCGACCGGGAAGGTCACCCTCGGCGGTGCGCAGAGCGGCGACGTCACCGTCGCGGGGCCGAAGAAGAACGACCCGGTCCCCGGCAAGGGCGCCTTCCCGTCGTTCTCCATGACGGGCACGTTCACCGTCACCGCGCCCGGCGCGATCACCCTGTCGCCCGGCGACTACAACATCCACACCAGCTACATCATGGAGCTGGACACCCCCTGCACGGTGACGGGCCCGCCCGCCCCCGTGTCGGAGACCGTCACCGCCACCGGCGGTGGCCAGGTCAACGAACGCGCCGTCCAGCTCTCGGCCGCCTCCGGGCAGGCGGGCGACGAGGTCACGGTCACCGGCACGAAGTTCACCCCGGGCGCGGGCATCACCGTGGCGGGCCGCGACGGCGACGCGCAGACCGGTGACACCGCCACGGCCACCGCCGACGGATCCGGGGCCTTCACCGCCCGGCTCGCCGTCAGCGACCCGGACACCACCGGCATCGTCGCCTACGAGGGCGGCGCCTGGGACGCCGAGAAGGCCGCGGGCCCACAGGCGTACACCGTCACCGGGGGCGGTGAGATCCCCGACGGCAGCCAGCAGCTCACCACGACCGTCCGGGCGGGCACGCTGTCCATGACCCAGGCCGGCGACAGCGTCCCGCTGTCCGGGGTCGACTTCGGCCGGGGCGGCGCCTCCACCGGCGACCTGCGCACGGTGACCGTCGAGGACTTCCGCGGCGGACCCGCGGGCTGGTCCCTCACCGGCAGGGTCACCGACTTCACGGGTCCGGGCGGGGCGCGGATCAGCGCCGACGCCCTCGGCTGGACCCCGTCCTGCGCCACGAAGCCCGGCAGCCCGAGCACCTGCGCGGCGGGCAGCGCCGGAACGGTCGGCACCGCCGGGGCCACCCTGGCGTCCACACCCGACGGGGCGGCCACCGGAGGGGAGTTCACCGTCGACGCGGGGCTCTCCCTGGACGTTCCGGCCTTCACCGGGGCCGGTTCCTACGCGGGAGTGCTGACCCTCACGCTCACATGAGGCCCGCCTCCCCGGAGCGTGGCCCTCGCCCTCGGACGAGGTCCCACTCCCGCCCGGGAGCGCCGGTCCTCGCCCCGCTGTGAGGTCCGCTCCTGATCCGCCGTGGGCCGGGCGCGCACCCGGCCGGCCCACTCCGCCCGGACACCTTTTGGGGGTCCCGTAGCGTGCGCAAGCTCTCCGTGCTCCTCCTGACAGCTGTCCTGCTGCTCCTCGGCACGCCCGCCGCCCACCCGGCCGACAACGGAAGCTGGTCCGTCCGGCCTGCCTCCGGCCCGTCCGGCGAACGCCCCTCCCTCTATCTCTTCGCCGCCCCGGGCACGACGCTCACCGACCGGGTCACCGTCACCAACAAGACCGCGAAGCCGCTGACCCTGCGGCTGTACGCGGCCGACGCCTACAACACCCCGCGCGACGGCGGCTTCGCGGTCCGCGACCGGAACGAGAAGCAGCGCTCCATCGGCGCCTGGGCGCGCACCGACCGGGACACCGTCACCGTGGGCCCCAAGGCCTCGGTCACCGTGCCCCTGACCATCACCGTCCCGGAGAACGCCGAGCCGGGAGACCACCCCGGCGCCCTGATCGCCCTGGACGAACGCGTCGGGGCCACCCGCCGCGGCGCCCTGGCCGTCGGGGTCCGCAGAGCCGTCGGCGCCCGGATCCTCCTGCGGGTGAACGGGCCCACCGTCCCCGCGCTCTCCGTCGAGGACATCCGGATCGAGCGGCACCGCCCGCTGGTCCCGGGCACCGGCACGAGCCGCGCCGTCATCTCGTACACCCTGCACAACCGGGGGAACGTCACCCTCACCCCCGCCGTCGCGCTGCGCGCCGAGGGCCTCTTCGGCCGGACCCTGCTGAAGCGCGGCCTGACGAAGCTGCCCGCCGAGCTGCTGCCCCGCCAGCGGGTCCGGCTGACCGAGACCTGGGACGGCGCTCCGCAGCTGGACCGGGCCGAGGTCGAACTCACCGCCACCGCGAAGGGCACCCGGGAGTCGGCGGCCGTCACGTTCCTGGCCGTGCCGTGGCTCGTCGCCGGACTGCTCGCCGTACTCGTCGCCGCCGGAACGGCCCTGTGGGCACGGACCCGCCGACGCCGTACGCGTACGGCCTGAGGCGTCCGAGACCGGTCCCGCCCGGCCCACTGTGCGGCAGCGCCGCCGGGATCGGGGAGAATGGTCGCCATGAGCGCTCGACCGAAGCAAGAATCCGCTGCCGCGCAAGCGGAGACCACCTCCCCCCACCGGGCCGGCTTCGCCTGCTTCGTGGGCCGCCCCAACGCGGGCAAGTCCACCCTCACGAACGCGCTCGTCGGTCAGAAGGTGGCGATCACCTCCAACCGCCCCCAGACCACCCGGCACACGGTGCGCGGCATCGTGCACCGTGACGACGCGCAGTTGATCCTGGTCGACACCCCCGGCCTCCACAAGCCGCGCACGCTCCTGGGCGAGCGGCTCAACGACGTCGTGCGGACCACCTGGGCCGAGGTCGACGTCATCGGCTTCTGCCTGCCCGCCGACCAGAAGCTCGGCCCCGGCGACAAGTACATCGTCAAGGAGCTCGCGGGGATCAGGAAGACCCCCAAGATCGCCATCATCACCAAGACCGACCTGGTCGAGTCGAAGGCGCTGGCCGAACAGCTCCTCGCCGTCTCCGCGCTGGCCGACGAGCTCGGCTTCGAGTGGGCCGAGATCATCCCGGTGTCGGCGGTCAAGGACCAGCAGGTGGGTCTGCTCGCCGACCTCATCGCGCCGCTGCTCCCCGAGAGCCCGCCGCTCTACCCGGAGGGCGACCTCACCGACGAGCCGGAGATGGTCATGGTCGCGGAGCTGATCCGTGAGGCGGCGCTGGAGGGCGTACGCGACGAGCTGCCGCACTCCATCGCGGTCGTCGTCGAGGAGATGCTGCCGCGCACGGACCGTCCGGCGGACAAGCCGCTGCTGGACATCCACGCCAACGTCTACATCGAGCGCCCCAGCCAGAAGGGCATCATCATCGGCCCGAAGGGCCAGCGGCTGAAGGACGTCGGCACCAAGTCCCGCAAGCACATCGAGGCCCTCCTCGGCACGCCGGTCTTCCTGGACCTGCATGTGAAGGTCGCCAAGGACTGGCAGCGCGATCCCAAGCAGCTGCGGAAGCTGGGGTTCTAGCGTTCGTACCGCACGGGTGCCGATCTCACGCGCCCTCCTTGAGGACGCGTGAGATCAGCGTGCGCTGCGCCCCGGTCAGATCGGGGTCAGCGCAGTACACGGTGCGGTCCCCGACGGTGATCTCGTACCGGAAGCCGTCCGGTACCCCCGTCGGCGGGGTGTCCCGCGCGGAGTCGAGCGCCTCCTCGGCGAGCGCATGCCACTGAGCGGCGTCCGCCCTTCCCCCGGTGTCGACCTCATGGCGGCGGGCGATGCCGGCGAAGCCGCCGGTCCGGCTGACCTGAATACGCATGGGGTCCTGTCTATCGGGGGCCGTACGAGCGCTCAACCCCGCCTCCTCGGGGCGCGGGTCACTTCCTGGTCGGAACTCCCACCTCCGACCAGGCCTTGAGGACCGCCTCCCGCTCGTCCGCCGCGCCGAAGCGGGCGCCCGCCGCCGCGACCGTCAGCCGGGCGAACTCCGCGAAGTCCGCGTTCGCCGTCAGCTCGCCGCCGGTGAGCACGTCGAACCAGATCTGCCCGGCACGCTCCCAGGAGTTGCCGCCGAGCGCGGTGGCCAGGAGGTGGAACGCGCGGTTGGGGATGCCGGAGTTGAGGTGGACCCCGCCGTTGTCCTCCTCCGTCTCGATGTAGTCCGCCATGGAGCCCGGCTGCGGGTCCTTGCCGAGGACGTCGTCGTCGTACGCCGTGCCCGGGGCCTTCATCGAGCGCAGCGCGTCCCCGCTGACCCGGGGAGCGAGCAGCCCGGCCCCGATCAGCCAGTCGGCCTGCTCCGCGCTCTGGCCCAGCGAGAACTGCTTCACCAGCGAGCCGAAGACGTCGGACACCGACTCGTTGAGCGCGCCCGACTGGCCCTCGTAGCGCAGGTTGGCGGTGTGCTGCGTCAGACCGTGGGCCAGCTCGTGGGCGATCACGTCCACCGCCACGGTGAAGTCGAGGAAGATCTCGCCGTCGCCGTCCCCGAAGACCATCTGCTCGCCGTCGAAGAACGCGTTGTTGTACTCCTCGCCGTAGTGCACGGAGCCGATCAGCGGCAGCCCCTTGCCGTCGATCGAGCTGCGCCCGTACGCCGAGAGCAGCAGCTCGAAGGTGGCGCCGAGGCCGGCGTACGCGCGGTTGACGCTGGCGTCCGAGGTGGGCTTGTCGCCCTCGCCGCGGACCTGGTGGCCGGGCAGGGTGGTGCCGTTCCGGCAGTCGTACAGGGTGCGGTGGGGCTTGCTGGGGACCGCGCCCACGCCGGGGGCGGTCGGGACGGCGGCGAGGGCCGTCGTCCGGCGGCGGTCGCGGCGGAGGCCGTCGGCCACCAGGGTGCGGCGGGCCGGATCCGCGAGCCTGGCGTCGGCGGACCGGGACAGGTGATCGAGTACGTGGGGCGGAACGATGGTGCAGAAGACGGGGTGGAGATCGCCGTCGGTTCGAAGGTGCATGACACGACTGTGGCATTCCGTCACGGCGCTGTCACTGGTTGCGACGATGATTGACGAAATGGAGTGATGAGTCACCGTTTACCCGCCATCGATGCCCGGTCCCGCATACTGATACGGACCGACACCACGGGCCACACTCGGTTACGCTCATCGCATCATGCGTTTCGGGCTGCTTCTCCTTAGCTGCCGCGGCGAGGGCCTGTAGTCGTAGGCCGACCCCCTCCCCGCGGAGTCTGGTGCTGCAGCGACACAGTCGGCCGACCCCCGCTGGACCGAGGAGCCCTACGCCATGACCACCGTGAATCCCGCCGGTAATCCCGTGAATCCCGCCCGTGATTCCGTCGGCCGCCCCACCCCGATCACCAACGCGACGCAGCTCCAGAAGCCGTCCGGGATGCCGGTCCACAAGTACCGCGGCTACGAGGCCGTGGACATCGCCGACCGCACCTGGCCCGACAGTCGGATCACCGTCGCGCCCCGCTGGCTGTCCACCGATCTGCGCGACGGCAACCAGGCACTGATCGACCCGATGTCCCCGGCGCGCAAGCGCGAGATGTTCGACCTGCTGGTCGCGATGGGCTACAAGGAGATCGAGGTCGGCTTCCCGTCCTCCGGCGAGACCGACTTCAACTTCGTCCGCTCCATCATCGAAGAGGGCGCGATCCCCGAGGACGTGACGATCTCCGTCCTGACCCAGGCCCGCGAGGAGCTGATCGAGCGCACCGTGGAGTCGCTGGTCGGCGCGCACCGGGCCACCGTCCACCTGTACAACGCCACCGCCCCCACCTTCCGCCGCGTCGTCTTCCGCGGCTCGCGCGAGGAGGTCAAGCAGATCGCGGTGGACGGCACCCGGCTGGTCATGGAGTACGCCGAGAAGATCCTGGGCCCGGAGACGGTCTTCGGCTACCAGTACAGCCCGGAGATCTTCACCGACACCGAGCTGGACTTCGCCCTGGAGGTCTGCGAGGCCGTCTGCGACGTCTGGCAGCCGGAGGAGGGCCGCGAGATCATCCTCAACCTGCCCGCCACCGTGGAGCGTTCGACGCCCTCCACCCACGCGGACCGCTTCGAGTGGATGTCCCGCAACCTGACCCGTCGCGAGTTCGTCTGCCTCTCCGTCCACCCGCACAACGACCGGGGCACCGCCGTCGCCGCCGCCGAGCTGGCCATCATGGCCGGGGCCGACCGCATCGAGGGCTGCCTGTTCGGCCAGGGCGAGCGCACCGGCAACGTCGACCTGGTCACCCTGGGCATGAACCTCTTCTCCCAGGGCGTCGACCCGCAGATCGACTTCTCGCAGATCGACGAGATCCGCCGCACCAGCGAATACTGCAACCAGATGGAGATCCACCCGCGCCACCCCTACGCGGGCGATCTGGTCTACACCGCCTTCTCCGGCTCCCACCAGGACGCCATCAAGAAGGGCTTCGACGCCATGGAGCGTGACGCCGCCGCCCAGGGGAAGACGGTCGACGACATCGAGTGGGCCGTGCCGTACCTGCCGATCGACCCGAAGGACGTCGGCCGTTCCTACGAGGCCGTCATCCGGGTCAACTCGCAGTCCGGCAAGGGCGGTATCGCCTACGTCCTGAAGAACGACCACAAGCTGGACCTGCCGCGCCGGATGCAGATCGAGTTCTCCCGGATCATTCAGGCCAAGACCGACGCCGAGGGCGGCGAGGTCACCCCGGCCCAGATCTGGACCACCTTCCAGGACGAGTACCTGCCGAACGCGGAGAACACCGCGGCTCGATGGGGCCGCGTCCAGCTCCGCTCCGGCCAGACCACCACCGACACCGACGGCCGGGACACCCTGACCGTCGAGGCCACCGTCGACGGCACGGACACCGTGCTGAGCGGCACGGGCAACGGCCCGATCTCCGCGTTCTTCGAAGCGCTGCAGGCCATCGGCATCGACGCCCGGCTGCTGGACTACACCGAGCACACGATGAGCGAGGGCGCCAGCGCCCAGGCCGCCTCGTACATCGAGTGCGCGATCGACGGCAAGGTCCTGTGGGGCATCGGCATCGACGCCAACACCACCCGCGCCTCGCTCAAGGCGGTCGTCTCCGCCGTCAACCGCGCGGCCCGCTGACCCGTCCGGCCCCTCCCGGGCCCTCGCGTACCCCTCCTCGTACGGACGTCCGGTTCGACCCCGTACGACGGCAATGACGAACCCCGACCGCCCGCTCCGGGTGGTCGGGGTTCGGCCATATCCGGGGGTTGTGACGTCCCAGAGGCTGACGCCGCGTCTCACGTGTGGCTAACATCACGTCCAACACACGGCAAGGTTGCCGGAGCGTTACGGAGGTGTGCGACGTGCGGTCAGCCAAAGGACAACGCGCTCTGAGGCCGGTCCTCTGCGGTGTTCGCACCATCTGGGACGCCGTCGGCGACGGCGCCTTCTTCTGCCCCGGCTGCGGGGGAGACCGCAACTACCGCCGGCTCACCGGCCGCCGCCGCCTCACCTTCCTCGGCGTCCCACTGGTCGGCAGGGGCGAGACCGAGCCCGTCGTCGAGTGCGCCGCCTGTCTCACCCACTACGCCCCCGAGGCGCTGGACCGCCCCACCACGACCCGGTTCTCCGCGATGCTCCGCGAGGCCGTCCACACCGTCACCCTGGCCGTCCTCGCCGCCGGGGGCACCACCTCCCGCACCGTCCTGGAGGCCGCCGTCGCCACCGTGCGCGACGCCGGGCTCGACGACTGCACCCAGGAGCAGCTGTTCACCGTCGTCGAGGTGCTGGCCGCCGACACCGGGCGGGGCTCCGGTTCCGACCCGGCCGCCGAGGCCTGCGGCCCGACCCTCGCCATCGAGCTGCACGAGGTGCTGGCCCCGCTCGCCCCGCACCTGGCCGCCGCCGGCCGCGAGTCCGTCCTCCTCCAGGGGGCCAGGATCGCGCTGGCCGACGGGCCCTACCGCACCGCCGAGCGCCAGGTCCTGACCACGGTCGGCAGCGCCCTCCAGCTCCCCGCCGAGGACACCGTCCGCCTGCTGGCGGCAGCCGCCCGCACACCCTCGTAACGGCGCTCGCCCGTCCGCGTACGCCCGTAACCGCCCACGGCCCCCGCCACGGGCCCCGGGTGGGCGACAATGGGCCCATGAGCTTGTTCCGGGACGACGGCATCGTGCTGCGTACGCAGAAACTGGGCGAGGCCGACCGGATCATCACGATCCTGACCCGCGGCCACGGCCGGGTGCGGGCCGTCGCCCGCGGGGTGCGCCGCACCAAATCCAAGTTCGGCGCCCGCCTGGAGCCCTTCTCCCACGTCGACGTGCAGTTCTTCGCGCGCGGCAGCGAGCTGGTCGGCCGCGGGCTGCCCCTCTGCACCCAGAGCGAGACGATCGCCCCCTACGGCGGCGGGATCGTCGCCGACTACGCCCGCTACACGGCGGGCACCGCGATGCTGGAGACCGCCGAGCGGTTCACCGACCACGAGGGCGAACCGGCCGTCCAGCAGTATCTGCTGCTCGTCGGCGGCCTGCGCACCCTCGCCCGGGGCGAGCACGCCCCCCATCTGATCCTGGACGCGTTCCTGCTGCGCTCGCTCGCGGTCAACGGATACGCGCCCAGCTTCGAGGACTGCGCCAAGTGCGGAATGCCGGGTCCGAACCGGTTCTTCTCCGTCGCGGCGGGGGGCGTCATATGCGGTGACTGCCGGGTGGCCGGCAGCGTCGTACCCTCGGCACAGGCCCTGGCCCTGCTGAGCGCGCTGCTCAGCGGCGACTGGGCGACGGCGGACGCGTGCGAGGCGCGTCATGTCAGGGAGGGGAGCGGGCTGGTGTCCGCCTATCTGCACTGGCATCTGGAGCGCGGACTGCGCTCGCTGCGGTACGTCGAGAAGTGACGCGGTACGTGGAGAAGTGACGCGGTGCGTCGGGCAGACGGCGCGGCGCGTGGAGAAGTGACACAGGGAGACTGAGAAGCTCATGGCAGTACGCGGGATCCTCGGCGGCCGTAACCGGCGCACGTACAAGACCCCCGAGCCGCACCCCACGGGCGCGACGCCTCCGAAGATCCCCGGCGAGCTGGTGCCCCAGCACGTCGCCGTCGTGATGGACGGCAACGGCCGCTGGGCCAAGGAGCGGGGTCTGCCCCGCACCGAGGGCCACAAGGTCGGTGAGGGCGTCGTCATGGACGTTCTCAAGGGCTGTATCGAGATGGGCGTCAAGAACCTCTCGCTCTACGCCTTCTCCACGGAGAACTGGAAGCGCTCGCCGGACGAGGTGAAGTTCCTGATGAACTTCAACCGCGACGTGATCCGCCGCCGCCGCGACGAGATGGACGAGCTCGGCATCCGCATCCGCTGGGTGGGCCGTATGCCCAAGCTGTGGAAGTCCGTCGTCCAGGAGCTCCAGGTCGCCCAGGAGCAGACCAAGGACAACGACAGGATGACGCTGTACTTCTGCGTCAACTACGGCGGCCGCGCCGAGATCGCGGACGCCGCGCAGCGCATCGCCCAGGACGTGGCGGCCGGGAAGCTGGACCCGTCCAAGGTCAACGAGAAGACCTTCGCGAAGTACACGTACTACCCGGACATGCCGGACGTGGACCTCTTCGTGCGCCCCAGCGGCGAGCAGCGCACCTCGAACTACCTGATCTGGCAGAGCGCGTACGCGGAGATGGTCTTCCAGGACGTTCTCTGGCCGGATTTCGACCGCCGGGACCTGTGGCGGGCCTGCCTGGAGTACGCCCAGCGCGACCGCCGCTTCGGCGGGGCGGAAGCGGTGGAGGCGGCCAAGGCCGCAAAGGCGGCGGAGGCCGCGGAGGCCGCCAAGAAGTGACGCGAAGCGGTGCGAAGTGACGTGAAAGAGGCGTGAAAGAGGCGGGCCCGGGACGTTGTACGCGTCCCGGGCCCGCCCCTTCCCGTTCGTTACGCCTTGCTCGCGGCGCACTCCGCGCACGTGCCGAAGACCTCGACGGTGTGCGCGACGTTCACATAGCCGTGCTGGGCGGCGATCATCTCGGCCCACTGCTCCACGGCCGGCCCCTCGACCTCCACCGCTTTGCCGCAGAGCCGGCACACCAGGTGGTGGTGGTGATCACCGGTCGAGCACCGCCGGTAGACGGCCTCGCCATCGCTGGTCCGCAGGACGTCGACCTCACCCGCGTCGGCGAGGGACTGCAGGGTCCGGTAGACCGTGGTCAGGCCCACGGAGTCGCCGCGGTGCTTGAGGACGTCGTGCAGCTCCTGGGCGCTGCGGAACTCGTCGACCTCGTCGAGCGCCGCCGCCACCGCCGTCCGCTGCCGGGTGGACCGGCCGCGTACCGGCGCTGCGTTCGTGCCACTGATCGGCGCCGTGGCCACAGCTGCCTCCTCGTGTCGCCCGTACATGTGTCGGGCCATTGTGCCAGCCCGGCCGGCCGCCGCCGGCGAACACGTGGGGTGCGACGCCGTCACACGCGTACGTCGTCCCTGTCCCGGCGGACGCCCGGTACCTCCAGGGTGCACTCGGCCCCCTTCGCCTCGCTCGCCCGTGCCCGGCGTCGCGCGAGCGGGGCGGCGAGCACGGTCAGCGCGACGAACACCGCGATGGCCAGCAGCACGATCGTCGCGCCGGGCGGAACGTCCTGGTAGTACGAGGTCACGGTGCCGGTGAGGGTCACGGCCGTGCCGATCACCACGGCCAGCACGAAGGTGACCTTGAAGGACTTGGTGATCTGCTGCGCCGCCGCCACCGGGACCACCATCAGCGCACTGACCAGCAGCAGGCCGACGACCCGCATCGCGACGGTCACGGTCACGGCGGCGGTCACCGCGATCAGCAGGTTCAGCACCCGCACCGGCAGTCCGGACACCCGGGCGAACTCCTCGTCCTGGCTGACCGCGAACAGCTGCCTCCGCAGCCCCACCGTGACCAGCACCACGAAGGCCGCCAGCACACAGATCGCGATGACGTCCGACTCGGAGACCGTGGCCAGCGAGCCGAAGAGGTACGACGTCAGGTTGGCGTTGGAGCCCGTGTCGGACAGGTTGATCAGCATGACACCGCCCGCCATGCCGCCGTAGAACAGCATCGCCAGGGCGAGGTCGCCGCGCGTGTGTCCGTACCAGCGGATCAGCTCCATCACGACCGCACCGGCCACCGCGACGGCCGTGGCCATCCAGACCGGGTTGGTGGAGAGCAGGAAGCCGAGGCCGACGCCGGTCATCGCGATGTGCCCGATGCCGTCGCCCATCAGGGCCTGCCGCCGCTGCACCAGGTAGATACCGATGGCGGGCGCGGTGATGCCGACCAGCACGGCCGCGATGAGCGCCCGCTGCATGAAGGGAGGGTTCAGGAATTCCAGCATCATCAGGTCAGCAGTCCCGTCCGTACGGGCTCGGCGGCCGCGTGGGGGTGTACGTGGTCGTGGCCGGGCAGGGCGTGCTGGCCGAGCGCCTCGGGCGGCGGCCCGTCGTGCGTCACGCAGCCGTCGCGCAGGACGACGGCCCGGTCGATCAGGGGCTCCAGCGGGCCCAGCTCGTGCAGCACCAGCAGCACGGAGGTGCCGAGCGCCACCTGCTTGCGCAGGGTCGAGGCGAGGATCTCCTGGCTGGCCAGGTCGACCCCGGCCATCGGCTCGTCCATGATCAGCAGCTCCGGCTCGGCGGCCAGGGCGCGGGCGATCAGCACCCGCTGGTGCTGTCCGCCCGAGAGCGCGCTCACGGAGTCCTTCGCGCGGTCGGCCAGGCCCACCAGCTCGATGGCACGGTCCACGGCCGCCCGGTCCGCCTTCCCGGGCCACCGCAGCCCCGTACGGGACAGCCGGCCGGAGGCGACGACCTCGCGGATCGTGGCGGGCACGCCGCCCGCGGCCGTGGTGCGCTGCGGGACGTAGCCGATCCGGCCCCACCGGCGGAAGCGGCGCAGCTCGGTGCCGAACAGCTCGACGGTGCCGCCGGTCAGCGGGACCTGCCCGATGGCGGACCGTACGGCGGTGGACTTGCCGGAACCGTTGGCGCCGAGCAGCGCGACGACCTCGCCGCGGTGCACGGTCAGGTCCACCCCGCGCAGCACGGGGCGTGCGCCGAGGGTGGCCGTGGCGCCGCGCAGGGCGATCACGGGCGCATGGCCGGTGGCCTCGGGCTCGCGGGTGATGGCCACGGGCTCGCGGTTGGTGCTCGCACGCTCCGGCATGAGCGCCTCCGATCCAGGGGTGATGCGGGTCCACGGGGTGGTACGGGTCACTTCGCGCCGAGTGCCTTCCGCAGCGCGGCGAGGTTGGACTCCATGACCTCGATGTAGTCAGCGCCCTGGGACTTGTCCGTGATTCCCTCCAGCGGGTCCAGGACTCCGGTCTTCAGGCCGGTGTCCTTCGCGAGGGTCTTCGCCGTCTTGTCACTGGCGAGCGTCTCGAAGAAGACCGTGGTGGCCTTCTCCTTCTCCGCGATGGTGTGGATCTCCTGGATCCGGGCGGGGCTCGGCTCGGCCTCGGGGTCGATGCCCGCGATGCCCTGCTGGGTGAGCCCGTAGCGCTCGGCGAGGTAGCCGAAGGCGGAGTGCGTGGTGATGAACGTCTTGGTGGAGGTGTTCTTCAGCCCGGTCTCGTACGCCGTGTTCAGCTCGCCCAGCTGGGAGACGAGGGCGTCGGTGTTCTTCTTGTAGTCGGCGGCGTGGTCGGGGTCGGCCTTCTCCAGCGACTTGCCGACGCCCTTGGCGACCTCGGCGTACTTCACCGGGTCCAGCCAGATGTGCGGGTCGGCGCCGCCCTCCTCGCCGTGGTTGTGGCCGTCGCCCTCGGAGTGCTCCTCGTGGGCCTCCTCCTTGTGGGCCTCTTCCTCGTGGCCGTGCTCGTCCGCGTGCTCGTCCGCGTGCTCTTCTTCCCCGTGCTCGTGGCCGCTGACCTCGGAGCCGTGGTTCTCCAGCGTGGTGAGGGTCGCGGCGTCGACGGTGTTCTTCACACCGGACTGCGCGATCGCGTCGTCCACGGCGGGCTGGATGCCCTTGAGGTACAGCACGTAGTCGGACTCGCTGATGGAGCCGATCTGGCGCGGGTTGAGCTCCAGGTCGTGCGGCTCGACGCCCGGCTTGGTGAGGCTGGTGACCGCGACGTGCTCGCCGCCGATCTCCTCGGCCAGGAACTGCATCGGGTAGAACGACGCCGTCACCTTCAGCTTGCCGCCGTCGCCTCCGTCCGCTGCGTCGGAGGTGGAGCAGGCGGAGAGAGCGGTCAGGCCGAGGGCGACTGCTCCGGCGACGGCGGTGGTGGGTATGAGGCGGCGTACGTTCATGACAGTCATTTTCAACTAAAGTGGAAACGATTGTCAACAAGGCTGATGAGATGCCCGGAAGGTCACATAGGGGCGCCGCGAAGATCCTTCACGTCCCACCGATTTGATCCCAGGGGTGCGCCCGCCGGTAATCTGAAGCATTCGCCGTTCGTCACCGTCGTAATGAAGAGAGCACCGTGGCCGCCGACAAGATCGACACCATCGTCAGCCTGAGCAAGCGCCGTGGCTTCGTCTACCCCTGCAGTGAGATCTACGGTGGTCAGCGGGCCGCCTGGGACTACGGGCCGCTGGGCGTCGAGATGAAGGAGAACCTGAAGCGTCAGTGGTGGCGCTACATGGTCACCGCGCGCGAGGACGTGGTCGGTCTCGACTCGTCGGTCATCCTGGCCTCGGACGTCTGGGTCGCCTCGGGCCACGTCGCCACCTTCTCGGACCCGCTCACCGAGTGCACCTCCTGTCACAAGCGCTACCGCGCCGACCACCTGGAGGAGGCGTACGAGGAGAAGCACGGCAAGCCGCCGGTCAACGGCCTCGCCGACCTCAACTGCCCCAACTGCGGCAACAAGGGCACCTTCACCGAGCCCAAGCAGTTCTCGGGTCTGCTCTCCACCCACCTCGGCCCGACCCAGGACTCCGGCTCGGTCGCCTACCTGCGCCCCGAGACCGCCCAGGGCATCTTCACCAACTTCGGCCAGGTGCAGCAGACGTCGCGCAAGAAGCCGCCGTTCGGCATCGCGCAGATGGGCAAGTCCTTCCGGAACGAGATCACTCCGGGCAACTTCATCTTCCGGACCCGTGAGTTCGAGCAGATGGAGATGGAGTTCTTCGTCAAGCCGGGCGAGGACGAGGAGTGGCAGCAGTACTGGATGGACCAGCGCTGGAACTGGTACACGGGTCTCGGCATGCGCGAGGAGAACATGCGCTGGTTCGAGCACCCGAAGGAGAAGCTCTCCCACTACTCCAAGCGCACCGCCGACATCGAGTACCGCTTCCGCTTCGGCGGCAGCGAGTGGGGCGAGCTGGAGGGCGTCGCCAACCGCACCGACTACGACCTCAAGGCGCACTCCGAGGCGTCGGGCACCGACCTGTCGTACTTCGACCAGGAGGCCGGCGAGCGCTGGACGCCGTACGTCATCGAGCCCGCGGCCGGTGTCGGCCGCGCGATGCTGGCGTTCCTCCTGGACGCCTATGTCGAGGACGAGGCGCCCAACGCCAAGGGCGTCATGGAGAAGCGCACCGTGATGCGTCTCGACCCGCGCCTGGCCCCGGTCAAGGTCGCGGTCCTGCCGCTGTCGCGCAACCCGCAGCTCTCGCCGAAGGCCAAGGGCCTGGCGACCGACCTGCGCAAGAACTGGAACATCGAGTTCGACGACGCCGGCGCCATCGGCCGCCGCTACCGCCGTCAGGACGAGATCGGCACCCCGTTCTGCGTCACCGTCGACTTCGACACCCTCGACGACAACGCGGTGACCGTGCGCGAGCGCGACACCATGAAGCAGGAGCGCGTCTCCCTGGACCAGATCCAGGCGTACCTCGGCTCGCGTCTGCTCGGCTGCTGACACCCGCACACGTGCGTGAGGCCCCCGGTTCCGGGTACGGGACCGGGGGCTTCGTCGTACAGTCCACCGGAGCCCCCGCCGCCGTTCCGGGAGGTACGCGATGCCGTCCAGCACCACCAGCAAGGTCAGCAGATGGGACCAGCACGGCCGTGAACACGTCGTGCAGGTACGGAAGTCGGGCATGACGCGTCAGTTGACCTGCTCCACCTGCGCGTGGCGGCGCCCGGCGCAGTTCCTGCCCTGGCTGAAGGCAGAGGAGCATCTGGCCGAGGCCCACCAGGCGACGGTCGACCCGACGGCCTGAAAACCCGGTGCGGGGCGCTTCGGGAGCGGGGTACGGTTTCCGCATGTCTTCGTTCTTCCAGATCTACGAGTGAGAGCGCGGCGGGTCGCGAGCACCCGCCGCCCACCGGATCGATCTCGATCACCCGATCACTTCCTTCCTCACTTCTCACCACGAATGGGAGAACGCCGTGGCCAAGAGCCGCAACAACCTCCTCGGCGTCGGCGGACAGCGCAAGAAGCTGTCCCGCGCCGAACAGCAGGGCGCGGGTTCCGCGCGAGGCGCCGACCGCAAGGCCGCCGAGGACAAGAAGCAGGAGCTGGTGCGCAAGATGCGCGAGCGCGCCGAGGCGCAGGCCGCCGCCACCGCTGCCGCCGAGCCGGGCGAGCAGGACGCGTCGCCCGCACAGAGCTGACACTCAAGCGCTCCCCGAGCGATAGTTGAGCGGTACCCAGTGGGTCCCGCGTCCCGTACGACCGTGGGCCCGGATCATCCGTGATCCGGGCCCACGCGCGTATCCCGTCCGCGCCACTTCGGCATCGGGTGACACGGTGAAGCTGAGCAGGTGGGTCGCGGCACACATGACCGGGGGGCGGGAAGTGGCCACGGACGGGGAGAGCCGGCGGACGTACGCACCGAGCAGGCAGGAAGTCCTGGCGGCGGTGGAGACGTTGGCGCGTCCTGCGCCCCCGGACGTGGTCGCCGACGCCGTCGACGCGGCACGGGGGCGCTCGCGGGCCCGATGCCCCGAGCAGGTGGAGGTGGTGCTCGGCCTGCTTCGGGAGCTGAAGGAGTCAGGAAAGGTCAAGGGCCTCGACCCCCTGTGGCGCCGCCCTGCGGACCCACTGCGCCACCACCCCACCACCCCACCCCACCCC
>NZ_NTGZ01000106.1 GCF_002551245.1 Streptomyces sp. rh34 | reverse complement strand
TCCCTCGCGCCATCAGAGATGTGTATAAGAGACAGGTGCGATCTGCTCCAGCCGGTAGCCGCCCCGTCTGAGCTGGTGGGCCAGCCCGGCGTCCCGTACGTCGGCCTCGGCGTACACCCGGTAGCCGGTCCGCGGGTCGCGGCGCGGGGTCACGAGACCTGCGCGCTCCCACTTCCGCAGCGTGGCAGGCTTGACCCCCAGCTTTCCCGCCAGCGGTCCCACGAACATCCCGCCGGTGCTCGCCGCGTCGCCGGGTGCGGGCACTGCGCCGGGCCTCAGGTCGCGGAGGGCCCTCTCGACCGCTTCCAGCGTCCGACGGTCCTCCAGGAGCTGGGCGTGGCTCTCGTCGACGATGCGGAACGCTTCCTCCGGATCGTCGCGGTTCACCGCCCGCATGATCGACGCCGCAGTCCCGTGCCCGTGGCCGGGCACCAGTGCGAGGAACGCCGCGAGGGCGTGCGCGTGCAGGGGCGCGTAGGTGCGGTAGCCATGGGGGGTGCGCCCGGCGGCCGGGAGGATCCCCGCCGCCTCGTAGTTCCTGACGGCCTGCGTCGACAGACCGTGCCGACGGGCCAGATCGACGGGCCGGAGTCGGCCTGCTGTTTGAGGGTTTTTCCTCATGGGGCCCACGCTATCGCGCAAAAGTCTCAACCGAGAGTTCAACGATACGGTTGAAGCCATGGCCAACGACATCAAGGACATCACCCACGCCGTCGACGCGGCTTCCGTCATGAGGCTGTTCGCCTCCCCTCCCAGGGTGCTGGCCCTGGGCGAGCCCACCCACGGGGTGGAAGCCCCCCTCCTCCTGCGCAACGCGCTCTTCCGGGAGCTCGTCGAGCGGGAGGGCTACCGGACCATCACCATCGAGAGCGACTGTGTGGCGGGGCTGCTCGTGGACGACTACGTGACGACGGGCGCTGGCGCGCTCGACGAGGTGATGGAGCGGGGGTTCGGCCACGGCCTCGGGGAATCCACGGCCCATCGTGAACTGGTGTGCTGGATGCGCGCGTTCAACGACGGCCGGCCCGCGTCCGACCGGGTCCGCTTCGCCGGCTTCGACGGCCCGCTGGAGATGGCCTACGCCGCGAGCCCCCGCGAGTCCCTCACCTCGCTCCATCGCGTTCTCGCGGACCACGTGGACGCGGGCCTGCTCCCCTGCACCGCAAAGACGCTCGACCGCCTCCTCGGCGCCGACGACCGATGGACCGACCCGGCGGCGATGCTGGACCCGTCCGCTTCTATCGGGCGGTCGGCGGAGGCCGGGCAGCTGCGCCTGCTCGCCGATGATCTGGGTGCCCTGCTCGACGCGTGGACGCCACACCTGATCGAGGCGACCTCGCGGGACGCGTTCGACCGGGCGCTCCTGCACGCGCGGGCCGCCGCGGGGCTCCTGCGGTACCACTTCTGGATGGCCGACACGTCACCGAGCCGTCTGTCACGGCTGACGGGCCTGCGGGACCAGATGATGGCCGGAAATCTCCTCGCGCTCGCCGAGCGGGGGCCGGTTCTGGTACACGCCCACAACAGCCATCTCCAGCGGGACATGAGCTCGATGCGCATGGGCGGCCGGCGGCTGGAGTGGTGGAGCGCGGGCGCCGTCGTCAACGCCCGCCTGGGCGAGGGGTACGGCTTCCTGGCCACCGCCTTCGGCACCATGAGGCACCACGGGGTGGACATTCCACCGTCGGACACCCTCGAAGGAACCCTGTACGCGCTCCCGGAGGAGTCCTGCCTGCTGGACGCCTCCGAGCCGGCCGCCGCCACCGCCGCCACCGGCTTCGTCCGGCGCGCCTCCCCGTACTTCGGTTACGCCCCGCTCGACCCGGCGCACCTGGCCCGTATCGACGGAGTCGTGTTCATGAAGGACGTCCCGGAGGACTGAAGCCGCTCCTGACGCCCGGCGGGGGTGCTCATCGGATGCTCGGCGCGGCCGGACGGGTGAATCGACGTCAGGTCAGGAATAGTCGGGCCGGGGGCCGTTGTTGACCGCACCATGACTTCTGATATTTCCGGGACGGGCAGGACATTCGGACGGGTGGGGATCTGGAGCGGGGCCCTGCACGCTTCGCGGGTGGACGACGCGGGCAGGAATGCGATCGCGGAGGCGCTCGCCGAGCTCGAAGGACTGGGGTACGGCGCCGTCTGGATCGGGGGCAGTCCGACGCCCGAGGACGCGGCGGCCGTCGTGGCCGCCACCCGGTCGATCACGGTGGCCACCGGCATCCTGAACATCTGGAACCACACGGCCGAGGAGGCGGCGGCCGCGATCGCGGCGATCGATCCGGACGCGCGCCGTCGCTTCGTCCTCGGTCTGGGCGTCAGCCACGGGCCGATGGTGCCGCAGTACGCGAAGCCGTACAGCGCGATGGTGTCCTACCTGGACGCGCTCGACGCCGCCGAACCGTCCGTGGGCTCCGGCCATCGGGTCCTGGCGGCTCTCGGGCCGAAGATGCTGAAGCTCGCGGCCGGCCGGTCGCTGGGGGCGCACCCCTATCTCGTCACCACCGAGCACACCGCGGAGGCCCGTGAGGCGCTCGGCCCCGACGCGCTGCTCGCCCCGGAGCTGACCGTGGTGCTGGACACCGACCTCGACCGGGCCCGCACCACCGCGCGGACGATGCTGGGGATGTATCTGCAGCTGCCCAATTACACCGACAACCTGTTGCGGCTGGGGTTCACGGAAGGCGACTTCGACGGCGGCGGCAGCGTCCGTCTGCTCGACGCCCTCTTCGCGCTGGGCGACGCCGAGCAGGTGCGGCGTCGGACACGGGCGTACCTCGACGCCGGCGCGGACCATGTCGCGTTGCAGGTGCTCACCGCCGACGAGGGCGGCGCCGGCCTGCCGCGTGCCGCATGGCGTGAGCTGGCCGAGGCTTTCGGCGACGAGCTCTGACGCGAGCGGACGCGCTCCGGAGCGCGTCCGCGGCCATCGGCCCCTCTCCGTCCTCTCCCCCGCTCCTCCTCCGCCCCACCTCTCGCCTCTCCCTCTTCACCCGGTCCGTCAACACGTGGCACGTGTCGCGCCGTTCGGGTGATGTGCGGCGTGCCGGGAGGATCCCGGTGCGGCTCTGGGCAGCCTTCGTGCGACCGACCGTGGAGGGGGAGTCGTGGGAGTGGCACGTGAGTACGGTCGCGCCATCAGTGAGGGTCCGACACCGGCCGATGCGGCAGGAGCGCCCGCACTGCCCTGGCCGAGCGGCTGGTCCGCGCTGGCCTTCTCGCACGAACTGCGACCGGGCACCGTCCTCACCCGGCCGCTCGCCGGGCGCGACGTCGTCCTGTATCGCACCGGCACGGGAGCGCTCCGCGCCGTCCGTCCGTACTGCCCGCACCTGGGGGCCCACCTCGGCCTGGCGAAGGTCGAGGGGGAGGATCTCACGTGCCCCTTCCACTTCTTCTCGTTCGGCCCCGACGGCACCTGTGTGCGCACGGGGTACGGCACACCGCCGCCGCGGTCCCCGCTGACGCGACTGCCCGTCCACGAGGTGAACGGGGGCGTCTTCGTCTGGCGGCACCACGACGGCAGGCCTCCGGACTGGGCCGTCCCGCAGTGGCACGAGATCGGACACAGACCTGCGCGTACGGCCGCCTGGGAGCTGGCCGGCAACGTCCAGGACGTTATCGAGAACTCGGTCGACCTCGGGCACTTCGCCACCCTGCACGGCTGGGCGAAGGCCGAGATCGACGGTCCTGTGACATACGACGACGCTACGTTCCATGTCGCCATGCGGGCCCACGAGTCGGCGCCGCTCATGGGTGACTTCACCGTCGACGTGAAGGTGGACGGCTACGGACTCGGGTGCCTGCACGCCGACGTCCACACGCCCCGCTTCGGGCTGCGGATGTGCACGATGGTGATGCCGACGGCCATCGGGCCCAACCGGATGCAGTTCCGGCAGCTGAACCGCATCGCCTTCGACGAGCCGGGCCGGCTGCCGCCCGGACTCGCCCGGATCGTCAGCCGTACGGCGGCCCGGCTTCTGGATCGCCCCGTCTTCCGGTCCAGTTGCGAGTTCACCGCCGCCGATTTCCCGATCTGGCACCACAAGCAGTACCAGCAGCCGCCCCGGCTGGCTTCCGGTGACGGACCGATCGGCCCGTTCCGGCGCTGGGCCAAGCGGTTCTACCCGGAGACGCCCGGCAGGGTCGCCTTGACCAGCCCCCACCGCGGCGAGGGCGAGGACAGCGTCGTTCTCTCCTGACGTGGCCCGAGTGACCTGAGCCTGTCCGGCTCGGCCCGCGCCCCTTGTCCCGGCCTCCGCGTGCCCCCTTCTCGGCACCGCGGACGCCGGGGCTCCGCACTTCGGGCGCCAACCGGGCAGCGATCACGGGAAAGCGGGCAGCTCTGGCGACCGGATCGGCGACCGTTCTGGGCGTGACCAGCGCCGTCGCCCCCGGGAAACGGGCACGATCGGGCTGAGGGGATCTGGTGAAGCGGCTGGTAGTCGCCCCGGGAGTGCTTGTACAAACGACACATGAGCCCGAACGGACAGGCGGGCTCCGCCCGCAACGGGCCCAGCAGCGACCAGGGAAGTGCGCCGTGGACACCGAGGAACGCCGTCGGGGAATTCTGGACACGGCCCGGCGGGAGGGGGCGGTCGGGGTGAACGCCCTCGCGGACCTGTTCAAGGTGGCCAAGGAGACCGTCCGCCGCGATCTGCGTGTGCTGGAGGAGCACGGACTCGTCCGCCGGACCCATGGCGGCGCCTACCCGGTGGAGTCGGCCGGATTCGAGACCACGCTCGCCGTGCGTACCACGCGCAACGTTCCGCAGAAGTCGCGGATCGGGACCGCCGCCGCCGATCTGCTCGGCGACGCCGAGACGGTCTTCGTCGACGAGGGCTTCACCCCGCAACTCGTCGCCGAGGCGCTCCCGCAGGACCGGCCGCTGACCGTGATCACCGCTTCCCTGGCCGTCGCCACCTCCCTCGCCGGGGCCGAGAAGACCTCGGTGCTGCTGCTGGGGGGCCGGGTGCGCGGCTCGACGATGGCGACCGTCGACCACTGGGCCTCCCGGATGCTCGCGGACTTCGTCATCGACCTCGCGTATCTCGGAGCGAACGGCATCTCCCGCGAGTACGGCCTCACCACGCCGGACCCCGCCGTCGCCGAGGTGAAGGCGCAGGCGCTGCGCAGCTCCCGGCGCAGGATCTTCGTCGGGATCCACAGCAAGTTCGGGGCGGTGAGTTTCTGCCGGTTCGCGGGGGTCGGCGACTTCGAAGCGATCGTCACCGACGCGGGACTCTCCTCGGCGGAGGCCCAGCGCTACTCCCTGCGGGGGCCCCAGGTCATCCGCGTCTGACCGGCCCCGTCCGGCCGTGCGACCGGCCCTCCGACCGCACAGCTCACGCACACGCACACGCACCGCAGCACCGCTCCACCTCACCCGCCGGTGCCAGGTTCGCCATGCCCGCAACGACCCGATCACCGAGCCGCTACGACTGATCAGGAGCCCCCATGCCCCATCCAGGACGCCGCAGCCGACCACGTATACGCGGTCGGGCCTGCGCCGTGACCGCCGCACTGGCCCTGCTCGCCACCGGTTGCGCCGGAGCGGGCGGGACCTCCTTCGGGGGCGGCGACGCACTGAACGTACTGATGGTGAACAACCCACAGATGGTCGAACTGCAGAAGCTCACCGCCAAGCACTTCACGAAGGAGACCGGCATCAAGGTCCACTTCACGGTGCTGCCCGAGAACGACGTACGCGACAAGATCAGCCAGGACTTCTCCAACCAGGCGGGCCAGTACGACGTCGCCACCATCAGCAACTTCGAGCTGCCGTTCTTCGCGAAGAACGGCTGGCTGCACCCCCTCGACGACTACGCGAGGGCCGACACCGCCTTCGACCAGGAGGACATCCTCCAGCCCCTGCGGGAATCACTGACCGCCGAGGACGGCAAGCTCTACGCCCAGCCCTTCTACGGCGAGTCGTCCTTCCTGATGTACCGCAAGGACGTCTTCGAGAAGCAGGGCCTCACGATGCCCGAGAAGCCGACCTGGCAGCAGGTGGCGAAGCTCGCCGAGCAGACGGACGGGGCGGAGCGCGGGATGAAGGGCATCTGCCTGCGCGGGCTGCCGGGCTGGGGCGAGGTGATCGCCCCGCTCACCACGGTCGTCAACACGATGGGCGGCACCTGGTTCACCGAGGACTGGGAACCACGCCTGACCGCACCGGAGTTCAAGAAGGCGACGAAGTTCTACGTCGATCTCGTGCGGAAGCACGGAGAGCTCGGCGCCCCGCAGTCCGGTTACGCCGAGTGTCTGAACAACATGACCCAGGGCAAGACCGCCATGTGGTACGACGCCACGGCCGGCGCCGGGTCCCTGGAGGCGAAGGGCTCCCCGGTGAGGGGGAAGATCGGCTACGTCCCGGCCCCCGTCGAGCGGACCAAGAGCTCCGGCTGGCTCTACACCTGGGCCTGGGGTCTGCAGAAGGCGTCCAAGAAGTCCGACGACGCCTGGAAGTTCGTCTCCTGGGCCTCCAGCAAGGAGTACGAGGAACTCGTCGGGGCCACCAGCGGCTGGTCCAACGTGCCCGCCGGCAAACGGGCCTCCACCTATGCCAACCCCGACTACCGGGCGGAGGCGGGCGCGTTCGCGGACGTCACCGAGCGGGCCATCTCCGAGGCCGATCCGAGGAATCCGGGCACCCAGCCCCGCCCGACGGCGGGCATCCAGTTCGTCGGCGTACCGGAGTTCACCGACCTGGGCACCCGCGTGGCGCAGGAGATCAGCGCCGCCATCGCGGGCCGCCAGTCGGTGGACGCCGCACTCGCCGCCTCCCAGAAGCTGGCCGAGAAGGTCGCGGAGGTGTACCGATGACCGTCACCGCATCCAGAGAGACCACATCCCCACCGGCCCGGGCGAAGAAGCCGGGCGGTGGTGGCAGGCGGCGTGCCTGGGCGACCCGCGCCCCCCTGCTGCCCGCGCTCGTCTTCCTGATCGCCGTCACCCAACTGCCCTTCGTGGCAACCCTGGTGATCTCGCTCTTCGACTGGAACTCCCTCAAGCCGGAGAAGCGCCACTTCACCGGGTTCTCCAACTACGCCTCCGTCTTCACCGACGAGGCGCTGCGCGAATCGGTCGTGACGACCGTCGTCCTCACCGCGTCCGTCGTGATCGCCAGCGTCGTGCTGGGGCTCGTCTTCGCCCTGCTGCTGGACCGCGCGTTCTTCGGCCGGGGTTTCGTGCGCACCCTGCTGATCACCCCGTTCCTGCTGGTGCCGGTCTCCGCCGCGCTCCTGTGGAAGCACGCGCTCTACAACCCCGAGTACGGGCTGTTCAACGGGGCGCTCACCTGGTTCGGCGAGCTGTTCGGCATCGAGAGTGTCGCGCAGCCCGAGTGGACGTCGGAGATGCCGCTGATCGCCGTCGAGGCGTCGCTCGTGTGGCAGTGGACGCCGTTCATGATGCTGATCCTGCTGGCCGGGTTGCAGAGCCGGCCGGCCGAGATCATGGAGGCCGCGCGGCTGGACGGAGCCGGCCCCTGGCAGATGTTCCGCTACCTGACCCTGCCGCATCTGCGCCGCTATCTCGAACTCGGCATCCTGCTCGGGTCGGTGTACATCGTGCAGAACTTCGACGCGGTGTTCACGATCACCTCCGGCGGTCTCGGCACCGCCAATCTCCCGTACACCATCTACGAGACCTTCTACCGGGCCCATGAGTACGGGCTGGCGTCGGCCGCGGGCGTGGTCGTGGTGATCGGCACGATCGTCATCGCCACCTTCGCGCTCCGGGTGGTCTCGTCCCTCTTCCGCGAGGAGGCGAGCCGCGCATGAGCGCCTCGACCGTGACATCCGCAGCCGCGTCCGCCTCCGTCAACGCCTCCGCGCGCAGGGCCCGTCGGCGCTCGGCCGCCCTGGGCGTGGCCGCCTGGGTCGTGGGGATCGGGTTCTGTCTGCCCGCTCTGTGGATGGTACTGACGTCCTTCCACGCGGAGGCCGACGCTGCCACCAACCCGCCGGCGCTCGCCGCCGCGCTGACGCTGGACGGCTACCGCACCTTCTTCGGCGGCGGAGGCGGCCCGACGCCGTGGCCCCCGCTGGTCAACTCGCTGGCGGCCTCGTTCTTCTCGACCGTGCTGGTACTGCTGCTCGCACTTCCGGCCGCGTACGCGCTGTCCATCCGGCGGGTGCGCAAGTGGACGGACGTGATGTTCTTCTTCCTTTCCACCAAGATGCTGCCCGTGGTCGCCGGGCTGCTGCCGGTGTACCTGTTCGCGAAGAACACGGGGCTGCTGGACAACATCTGGCTGCTGGTGCTGCTCTACACCTCGATGAACCTGCCGATCGCGGTGTGGATGATGCAGTCCTTCCTCGCGGACGTTCCCGTCTCCATCATCGAGGCCGCGCAGGTCGACGGGGCCCGGCTGCCGACGGTGCTGCGCCGGGTCGTCGCCCCGGTCGCCGGTCCCGGTATCGCCGCGACCGCCCTGATCTGCTTCATCTTCAGCTGGAACGAGCTGTTGTTCGCCCGGGTGCTGACCGGCGTGGTCGCCGGGACCGCACCCGTCCATCTGACCACGTTCGTCACCAGCCAGGGCCTCTTCCTCGCCCAGCTGTGCGCGGCGTCCGTGGTCGTGTCCCTGCCGGTGCTCGTCGCCGGCTACGCCGCCCAGGACAAACTCGTCCAGGGCCTCTCCCTGGGAGCAGTCAAATGAGGGCAGCCATCGTCGAAGCCCCCGGCAAGGTCTCCGTGACCACCGTCCCGGACCCCACGCCCGGCCCCCGCGACGTGGTCGTCGAGGTGGCGTCGTGCGGGCTGTGCGGCACCGATCTCCATATCCTCCAGGGCGAGTTCGCTCCGACGCTGCCGATCGTTCCGGGGCACGAGTTCGCCGGGGAGATCGTCGGCCTCGGTGCGGATGTCACCGAGCTGTCCATCGGCGACAAGGTGGCCGTGGACCCCTCGCTGCACTGCCACGAGTGCCGCTACTGCCGTTCGGGCCGGGGCAACCTCTGCGACAACTGGGCGGCGATCGGTGTCACCGTGCCCGGGGGCGCGGCCGAGTTCGCGGTGGCGCCCGTCGCCAACTGCGTACGCCTGTCGGAGCACATCGACGTCCGGGACGCTGCACTGATCGAGCCGCTGTCCTGCGCGGTACGGGGCTACGACGTCCTCAACGGCAACCTCGGCGCCCAGGTGCTGATCTACGGTTCCGGAACCATGGGGCTGATGATGCTGGAACTGGCCAAGCGCACCGGCGCCTCGTCGGTGGACATGCTGGACGTCAACGCCCAGCGGCTGGCTACCGCGACGACCCTGGGCTGCACGGGCGCGGCGGCCCGTGCCGAGGAGCTTGACCGTCCGGGCGGCTGGGACGTCGTCATCGACGCCACCGGCAACGCCGGGGCCATCCAGGACGGCCTGGGAAGGGTCGCCAAGGGCGGCACGTTCCTCCAGTTCGGGGTCTCCGACTACGCCACCACCGCGGTGATCGAGCCGTACAGGATCTACAACCAGGAGATCACGATCACCGGTTCGATGGCGGTCCTGCACAGTTACGAGCGGGCCGCGGCGCTCTTCGCGAGCGGGGTGCTGGACGCGTCGGTGTTCATCAGCGACCGGCTGCCGCTGGAGCAGTATCCGCAGGCGATCGAGCGCTTCCGGGCAGGGATCGGCCGCAAGATCGTGGTGGAGCCGTCACGGACGCTTCGGTGAACACCATCGACGCGGGTGACGCGTTCATGGCGGGGATGCCGACCTGACTGGGGGCGCAGGCCGGCTGGGACCCGGCACTGTCGGCCGGGCACCCGAAGGCGACGCCGGGGAGGCCGGAACCGAGCCCACGGCCCCGCTCGGGGTGTGAACCAGGCACCCATCGGGCATCACCCTCAGGACCCGAGTTCCGCACGGCCCTCCCCCGGCCCACGGAAACCGCCCGGCCCCACCAGGCTCCTCCGCCCGGTGGGGCCGCGGCGTCGCCTCAGCTCTGTGGACGCCTGCCGTGGTTCGCGGCGTTCTTGCGGCGGGCCTTCTTCTTACGACGTCGCTTCGATGACATCGAACCCTCCTTCTCTCTGCTGTGTACTCCGTTGCGGGCGGTCCATCAGGCGGTGAGGCCCGGTGATCACCGGGCCGCCTACCCATGGACACCGTGGCAAACACCCGGCGCGGGTGCAACCGGCGGCGCGCCGCGGGGCGGGTACGGACAGGTGTGCGGAGGCCGTGGACGGACAGGTGTGCCGAAGCCGTGGCCCGGGAGCGCTCGCGGCCGACAGCGCGGGGACGGCCGTCCGGCTCGACGACGGCGATCCGGACACCCGGACCGCTCCCCCGGGGTCCGTCAGTTGGTCAGCTCGTCGACGAAGTCCTCCGCGCACCGGTCCTCGGCCGCCTGGCCGTTGGCCCGGTTCATGCAGTCCTCGAGGTTCTTGAACTCCTGGGAGTCGAACACGGAGATGGCCACCACGAGGACGATCGCGGAACCGATGAGTCCGAGCGCTCCGAACGCGGCGCCGACTATCGCCATCACACGGCGCGGCGCGCGGCCCTGGCGGGTGCGGAGCGCGGCGATGATCCCGAAGACGATGGCGAGCAGGCCGAGCAGCAGCCCGCCCACCACGGTCCAGAAGAACAGGCAGGCGATGAGGCCGAGCACGAGTGCGGCGACCGCGAAGCCGTTCGTCCGTGCGGGCGCCTGGCCGCCGTAGGGGTCGTGACCGGCCGCCGGCTGCCCCGGGTACGGGGAATCGGGGTAAGAGGGAAGGGACATCGGGAGGCGCTCCTGTTCTCCTGGCTTCCCGTGCACCTGCCCCGTGGTCCGTCCTCCATGCGCCGCCTTGGTCACACTCCGGCAACTAAATGCCCTGGCCAGGAGCTTCTCGGCGGAGCCGCGCCGACAGGTGGTGCTGCAGCGGCCGGCCGACCGCGGCGAGATCGTGGACGAAGGTGAGCGTGTCCTGATCCGTCAGGGTGTAGCGGCGGCGGGTGGCGTCGACCTCCTTGGCCGTGGGGGCGAGGGACACCCGCTCGGTGGCGAGGTCGACGGCACCGTCTCGGGCGTGGCCGACCGAGATCTCGGCAACGCCGGTGGGCTGGGTGATCAACGCCTCCACCCGCCCGTCGGGCTGCAGGCGCCACCATCCGGTCTCGCGGGCGGACGGCCGCAGAGGGCGCCCGTCCGCGTCGAGCAGCCAAGCCCGGGCCTCGTACGCGAGGAAGGGCCGCCCGTCGTGGCTGAACACAACCTCCTGCGCGTAGGTGAAGTCCGCCTCCAGCGTCGGATATCCGCCGCGGCCCGTGCCCCGCCAGGTGCCGATGTACCCGGTCACCGGGGCGAGCAGCGGATGCGGCGCGGGAGACGCTTCGGGGCGGAGGGCGTCGGGGAAGGGGAGTTCGGGGACGGGGTCGTGCATGGGGTGCGCTCCAGGGTCGGTGCCGGTACAGGGTCGCAGCCTAGGGTCTCGGTGGCACGTCGGGAGCCCGGAGGCGGCCCCGCACACAGGTGTGCGGGGCCGCCGGTGACGGGCTCAGTCGTGGGCGAGCAGGGCATACCCCGCGCGGTGAGCCGGCCGCCCGCCGGCAGGAGCACGGCCGTGCTGAGGCCCTGGACGATCCGGGCAGGCTGATCAGGAACAGGGTGCGGTGGCTGCGCCGGGCCGAACACGGCCGCCCGCCTTGCACTGCCCTCCGTCGCGCCCGGTGTCATCGCGGCGGCGCAGCACGCCGCCAACCGGCCTGCCACACAGGCTGGTTGCCCGGTCTGAGCTGTACGGGGTCCCCTGCATGAAGCGAGGTCGACCTTACCTACGACGAGGCCGGTCCGGCGGGGTGGCGGCGCGGCCGCCCCACCGGACGGGGCCCGGTCAGAGCCCGAGATCACTCAGACGGGCCTCGTAGCGGATGGTGAGGTCCTCGGAGTCGCCAGCCGGGTTGTCCCAGAGGGCCTCCAGCTCGGAGCGCACGGCGTCGGGCAGTGCTTCGTACCGCTCGGACCATGTGTCGGAGTTCGGTATCCAGTAGCCGACGACCTTGAACCGGTCCGCCGGGAGCCCGAGGTCGCGACGGAGGTAACGGCGCACCGAACGCAGGGCGTTGGTCTCGCCCGCGACCCAGACGTACCCGCCCGCGAGGTCCGTGCCGGGCGGAACGGCGGCGGCCACCAGGTCGGCCAGCCGGCTCGGGCCATGACCGTTCCCGCCGTACGTCCAGGTCGCCTTGGAGTCGGAGTGCTCCCGCAGGGGGAGCACGGCCGAGGGCGCGGGCGCCTCCAGCACCACCCGGGTCCTGACATGGTCCGGCGTGTTCTCCAGCAGGCGGGCGGCAGCGGGCAGACCGGTCTGGTCGGCGACCAGCACCTGCCAGGAGAGATCGGCCGGGGGGCTGTAGAGGCCGGTGGGGTCGTTGACGCCCACGACGTCCCCGGGCCGCGCCCCGGCTGCCCAGCCGGATGCCACGCCGCCCTCGTGCAGCACGAAGTCGATGTCGACCTCGCCCGCGTCCGGGCGCACGGCGCGAATCGTGTACGTGCGCATCGGTGCGACGGGCTGCCCCTCAGGGGTCTCCCACCCGCCCTGCTCGGTCGTCCGGGGCAGGGAGACGTCGGTGCGGTCCGGGCCGTGTGGGAGGAAGATCCGCACGTACTCGTCACCGACCCCTGTGGTCCTGAAGCCCGCCAGACCGTCCCCGTGGAGAGTGACGCGGGTCATGGTCTCGGTGAGCGGCTGCACCCGGGCGACGACGGCTCGGTGGATCGTCATGGACTCTGCCCCTTCGTACGCGTGGTCGGCCTGAGCGCCTCGCCCGCCGGGACGAGAGAACCGAATTGACTTAGGCCAGCCTAACCTTCTACGGATGCCGGTTCGATACGGCATCGATCACACGATCGGACTCCGTGCGAGAATCCGGCATGTCCATTCGATACCCACGCCCTCTGCGTCCCGGTGACCGAGTCGGGATCACCTCCCCGTCCAGTGGCGTCCCCGAGGAACTGCGCGAGCGGCTCGCCGTCGCGGTACGTGAGGTCGAGGCGCGGGGATACGAGGTCGTGACCGGCCGGTGCATGGACGGCGACGGGCACATCAGCGCTCCGGCGGCCGACCGGGCCGCCGAGTTGACGGCGATGCTGACGGACCCCGGCATCAGGGCCGTGGTGCCGCCGTGGGGCGGTGAGACCGCCATCGACCTGCTGCCGCTGCTCGACTGGGACCGGCTGCGCGCGGCCGAGCCCACCTGGGTGGTGGGCTACTCGGACATGTCGACCGTCATGACGCCGCTCACCCTTCTCACGGGGGTGGCGACCGTGCACGGGAACAACCTCATGGACACCCCCTACCGGGTGCCGGAGGGACTGGTGTCCTGGCTCGACGTCGTCGCCGCGCCGCCGGGCCACCGGTTCACCCAGATTCCGCCGGAGCGGCACCGGGCCACGGGCCGGGACGACTTCGCACACCACCCGGACGTCCGCACGTTCACGCTCGACACCCCGGGCCGGTGGACGAGGCTGGACGGCGCCGGCGACGTGGACGTCGAGGGGCGGCTGATCGGAGGCTGTATCGAGATGCTGAGCAACCTCACCGGGACGCCCTACCTCGACACCTCCTCCTTCGCCCGGACCCATGCCCCGGAGGGCTTCCTCGTATACGTGGAGGCCGGCGGCCACGACGCGCTCACCATCTGCCGCAATCTGCACGGGATGCGGCTGGCCGGATTCTTCGACGCGGCCAACGCCGTTCTCGTCGGCCGTACTTCGGCCCCGGACACCAGCTCGCTCACCCAGCACCAGGCTGTGCTGGACGCGCTCGGACCACTGAAGGTGCCGATCGTCGCGGACGTCGAGTGCGGCCATGTGCCGCCGTACCTCCCTCTGGTCAACGGGGCGCGCGGCCGGGTCGTCCACACGTCGACGCGCAGCGAGCTGACGCAGACACTGGACTGACGCACCGCCGGACGGCGTTCGCCCTAGCATGGCGGGATGAGTCGACTGCCGAACCCCCACGCCCGGCGCTCCGTGCTCCGCCTGCTGGGCGGCGCCCTCGTGTCCGTGCCGCTCGCGGCCTGTGGCACGGAATCCGGCTCCCCCGCACCCTCTCCCGCCGGGAAGCCCGCCGGGAAGCCCGCCGGATCGCCCTCGCCCTCGGCGCGGGATGCCGGGCGCGCCTTCGCGGCGCTGGAGAAGGAGTACGCGGCGCGGCTCGGCGTGTACGCCGTCGACACCGGGACCGGGCGCACCGTCGCCCACCGTGACGGGGAGCGGTTCGCCTACGCCTCCACGTTCAAGGCGCTGGCGGCGGGGGCAGTGCTGCGCAAGCACGGGCTGGGCGGGCTGGAGCGCGTCGTGACGTACCGCCGTGAGGATCTGGTCGACCACTCCCCCGTCACCGAGAAGCACGTGGCCACCGGAATGAGCCTGGGCGATCTGTGCGACGCCGCCGTGCGCTTCAGCGACAACACCGCGGGCAATCTGCTGTTCGACGCGGTCGGCGGGCCCCGGAAGCTGCAGGCGGTGCTCGCGGAGCTGGGGGACGACGTGACCCGAATGGTGCGGCGGGAGACCGAGCTCAACGAGTGGGCTCCCGACGCCACCCGCGACACCAGCACTCCCCGGGCACTGGCCGAGGATCTGCGGGCGTTCGTCCTGGGCGACGCCCTCGCCGAGCCCGAGCGGGCCCGGCTCAGGCAGTGGCTCACCACCAACACCACCGGCGGCGAACTGATCCGGGCCGGGGTCCCGAAGGGGTGGACCGTCGGCGACAAGACGGGAGCGGGCAGTACGTACGGGACGCGCAACGACATCGCCGTGGTGTGGCCGCCCGACGCGGCGCCGCTGGTGCTGGCGGTGCTCTCCAACCGAACGGAGGCGGACGCCGACTTCGACAACACGCTGATCGCGAAGGCCGCGTCCGCCGCCGTCGCCGCCCTCACCGGGCAGCGGGACCATCCGTAGAGGACGGCTCAGGCCTCGTCGAGCACGGCGTCGATCTCGCCGAGGAAGTCGTCCAGGTCGCCGGGGTTCCTGGAGGTGATCAGCGGCCAGCCGGACGCGTCGTCGCGGACCACCGGCTTGTCGACCCAGGTGCCGCCCGCGTTGATGATGTCGGTCCGCAGCGACGCGTACGAGGTCAGCGTCTTGCCCCGGACGTAGCCGCCCTCGACCAGCGCCCACGGCCCGTGGCAGATGGCCGCCACCGGTCGGCCGGAAGCGGCGAACGAGCTGACGATCCGGGTGGTGGCGTCCTCCAGACGCAACGAGTCGGCGTTCAGCGTGCCGCCCGGGACCAGCAGCAGGTCGTACGCGGCGGGGTCGACGTCGTCGAGCGTGAGGTCGGGCCGCACGGTCTCGCCGGGATCACGGTCGCCGACGAGGGTGCGGATCCCGTCGGTGGAGACCGCCGCCACGCTGACCTGCGCCCCGTGTCCGCGCAGGTGCTTCAGGGGGACGACGAGTTCGTCCTGCTCGACCCCGTAGTTGGTGACGATGGCCAGGATCCGGCGGTCGTCGAGAGCGGTGGTGGACATGGGCTGCTCCGTTCCTGTGCTGTCGCTCATGCGGTCGTGTCGTCGGGGTGGGTCTCATAGGTCGTTTCGGGCGGGCGGTTCATCCGGTCGTGATCCGGACGCATTCGGCGACGGTGTCGCGCAGGCTCCCCGTCCGCGCCAGGATCTCGCGTTGGAGCCGCGCCCCGTTCCCACGCCGCTCCACGGCGGCCAGGGCCTGCTCCACCGCTTCCAGGTCCCCGCTGTCCTCCAGGGCGTCCCGCACATGGTCCAGCAGGGCCCGCAGGACGTCGGTGGCCGGCTCCGGTCGCAGGGTGCGGGGGTGGACCAGCCGGCCCTCCAGGCCCGCGCGGCCCGCCTGCCAGGAGGCCGCACGGAGCAGGGACGTGCTGATGTCCGGGGGCGGCTCACCGGCCCGCCACTCGCGTGCGGCCGTGTCCACCAGTCCTCGTACCAGCGTGGCCAGCAGCACGGTGTCGGCCGGGTCCAGGCAGACGTCCGCGATCCTGACCTCCACGGTGGGGTAGCGGTGCGAGAGACGCGCGTCGAAGTAGACCATTCCCTCGTCCCGGAGCACCCCGGTGCCGATCAGCGACCGCACGCGGGCGTGGTACTCCGCGGCGGAGCCGTGGACCTCCACCGGACCGGCCGACGGCCACCGCCCCCACACCCGGCTGCGGTAGCTGCGGTATTGGCTGTCCTGCCCCTGCCAGAACGGAGAGTTGGCGCT
Source organism: Streptomyces sp. rh34 (assembly GCF_002551245.1). Lineage (GTDB taxonomy): Bacteria > Actinomycetota > Actinomycetes > Streptomycetales > Streptomycetaceae > Streptomyces. Next base: position 7,945 of record NZ_NTGZ01000106.1, on the reverse strand, counting down.
CAGGGCGAGCAGGACGGGCAGCCAGCAGCGCACCCGGTCGAGCACGGCGACCCCCTCCTCGTCCGAGGCAACCGAGACATGGACGTGGCAGCCGCAGGTCAGCTGCTCCTGGGCGGTCAGCCCGTACCGCTCCGCCATCCACCGGTAGCGCTCCCCCGTGCCGATCTTCGGACTGACCGGGAGGGGCGAGGTCGCCAGGGCCGCGACCGACGCCCCGACGTCCGAGGCGTGCCGTACCGCCGCGGCGCGCCACCGGCGGACCGAGGCGGCGAGTTCGCCCATGTCCGCGCAGGGATCCGTGGAGAACTCCAGCTGCTGGCGGTGCAGTTCCGCCTCGAAGGCCGACTGCCCACCCGCCTTGTTCTCGGCGACCGCCAGCACCGCCGAGGACAGGGCCCGTGCCTCTCCGCTCGCCGCGTCGACCAGCAGCAGTTCTTCCTCGACACCTACGGTGCGAACCACAGCGTCCCCCTTCGACGGTCGACAGCGGTCAGGAGGAGAGGACCGAGTCGTCCTCGGGCCGGGCGCCGGGCAGCCGGTGGCGGGCGGCGACCAGTGCGCTGTCGACGTCACCCGTGCCGGTCGACACGCACAGCGTGTACGCCACGTCGTCCATGCGCTGCCGAGCCTCCTCGCCGCCGCTCTCCGCGTGCAGCACTCGCAGTGCCTCGTACTGCTCGACCAGGTTGCGCAGCACCGTGGGGTGGGCCATCAGCATGCGGGTCATCCTTCCGCCGGAATCGTCGGGTGGCGTCCTGTGCCCGGGTGGGGCACCGCCCCGGGTACCCGCCCACGGGCGAGCCACACACCGGGGTGACGCGTCCGCCGCTCCGTGCCGCGCGACGCGCCCCGGCGGGTCTCCGGAGCTCCAATATGGCCGGGCGGCATGGCCTCCGCATCTTCTCCGCCCCTCTCCCGGGCCGAGGCCAGGTGTGCGGAGCCCGGTGTCCCGGTCCTCGTCGGATCCAGGGACTGCTTCGCCCGGCAGTGGGTACCCACCAGGGCACATCACTCGTTCCCCGGTCGCACCGGGGCAGTACGGAAGGAAGCTCACATGACCGACCGCAGGCCGGAAGGCACCGCCTACACCGGGGCTTCCGGCAGCCCGCCCCCCGTTCCGGCGGACATGCAGGACCAGCAGACGCAGGAGGGCGAGGACGCGCTCGACATACCGGTGCCGGACCGGGTGGCGCGCGGAGCGGGGCATCCCGAGCCGGACGAGGCCGGCGCCGGCCGGAAGGTGCCGCGCAACGCGGGCGCGCATCCCGACAAGCACCCAACCCCGGACGAGTCGACGGGCTAGCCTCGGTCCCACCGGCCGGGTGGGCTCGAATCCGGACGGCTCACCACTGAACGCACAGGCTGGTGCCCCGGCCCTTCTTGGGCCGGGGCACCAGCCTGTGCGTTCAGTGGTGGCCGCGCGCGCTGCTCGACGCGCCGCCGAACAGCCTGGCCAGTGCCCGGAAGGGCAGCGTGACCACGGTGGCGATGGCTCCTCCGATGGAGCGAAGTACGTCTGCGATGGCCTTCAGCATGGGTCGCCCTCCATTCCCGCCCGGACCTTCCGGAGGTTCCGGAACGATCGGTGCGAGAGCCACCGCGTACCCGGCCCACGCGGCCCCAACCGGAGAGCCACCTGCCAGAAATCCGCCCGGAACGCCCTGGAGCCCCGGAGCGCGATGCGCTCCGGGGCTCCAGGGTCGGTCGAACCCGGATCAGGCGGTGGTGATGTTCTCCGCCTGCGGGCCCTTCTGGCCCTGGGTGATGTCGAAGGTCACCGCCTGGCCTTCCTGAAGCTCACGGAAGCCGGTGGAGTTGATGTTGGAGTAGTGCGCGAAGACGTCGGGACCGCCGCCGTCCTGCGCGATGAAGCCGAAGCCCTTTTCCGAGTTGAACCACTTGACGGTTCCGCTGGCCATGCCCGTACCTCTCAGCAGTAAACGGATCCGCACCGCGCGGACCCGGAGGTGATCGCCCTGGTTCTCAGGCACTGCACAGCAAAACGCCCGCGCCAGGCGCGGGCAGGTACTGCGAACCACGACATCTTCCGGCGACGCTACACGGCGGGATCACTCCTCACCAGAGAGCAACGCCATTTTGGTGTGGATCACCTTCACCGTCACCGGCTCGTGCCACACCGACCACGGTCCGTTCAGGGCCTGTCGACCCGCTGCTGCCGGCACCTCCTCAGGGCGCCGGCAGCCGCCGGAGCAGCAGCGACCCCACACCGCGGACGAGCGGTCCGGCCAGCAGGGCAGCCGCACCCGGTGGGCCACGGGCGGCCCGGAGCCCCGGGTGCTACTGGATGAACCGGGGCAGCCAGCGCGCCTGGTAGTCGGGGTGGCCCGCGTACTCGGCGGCCAGCTGCCGTACGGCGAAGCCGAGGCCCACCGCGCGGCCGGAGCGGAAGTCCTCGGCCGGGCGGTCCGTGTCCAGGTCGGCCACCTCGACGTACTCGCCGAGCATGACCCGGCTCGTCTCGATGCGCTCCAGGGTCCGCGCGGGGTTCTGGAGGGCGATGTGCTGGTCGAAGCCCCGGCCCCGTACGGTGAACGCCACCCCGCCGGTGCGGTCGTGGACCTCGCCCGGCACATCGGCCGGGCACCGCCATCGGTCCCCGCCGGCGGCCAGTGCGACGTGTTCCTCGTCGGCGAGCCGCGCCCGGACGAAGGCCACCATGTCTGCGTTGCCGGCCATTGGATGCCGCTCCCTTGCGCTGACGGATCTCTGCACTCGATACGGGGAGCATTCTGGTGGACCGGACGCGGCACGATCCACCTCCGCATCCGGTTCACCCCACCGTGTCCCCCGCGTTGCTCGCGGCCAGGTCGGCGAGGACCTTGTGCAGCGGTTCGGTCTCCCGGCGGCGGTACTCCTGCACCGCCCAGCCGTTGCCGTCCGGATCGGTGAAGTACATGAAGGTCGCCCCGTCGTCGGGGGCGTACCGCTGCGGCTCGGAGACCTCGACGCCCCGGCCGACGAGTTCGGCGTGCGCGGCGGTGATGTCGGTGACGCAGAGCTGGAGGCCGTGGTACGTGCCCGGCCGCGGGGTTCCGGTCGGGTTGGGCAGGCCGTCGGTGAGGGCGATCGAGCAGCCGGATCCGGACGGTGTCAGCTGGACGACGCGGGCGCCCGGCATCACCTCGGCGTCGATGTCGACGTGGAAGCCGAGCTTGTCCCGGTAGAAGTCCCGGGCCCGGTCGATGTCGGTCACGGGAAGCACGATCACTTCGAGGGTCCAGTCCATGGGTCAGCTCTCTTTCGCGGGTCGCTCGGGGCCCTGGTCGGGCCGTGGCTCATCGATACCGGGCTGTGCATCGTCCGTGCCGGGCCGTGTCCTGTCCATGCCGGGCCGTGTCATGTCCGTTTCGGCGTCGCCCGCCCCCTCAGCGGCGAGCGGTGCCGCACCGCCCTGGAGGCGGGCCAGGTCGGCGGGCCTGACCTGGATGACGAACAGGGCGACCAGGGCGGCGACCACCGCGAAGCAGGCCGCGACGACGAAGGCGCTGGAGACGCCCGAGGTGAGCACCTCGTCTCCCCAGGGCGGTGGCAGCTCGCCGGTCCTGCGGAACTCCAGCAGCTGGGCGGGCGTGCCCTCCTGGAGGAAGCTCGGCACCTGGTCGGTCGCCTCGTTGCGGCTGGCCGTGCCGAACGTCGTGACGAGGATCGACAGCCCCAGGGACCCGCCGACCTGCTGGGTGGCGTTGAGGATGCCGGAGGCGGCGCCCGCCTCCTTCGGGGCGACGCCCGAGACCGCCATCAGGGTCAGCGACACGAACTGCATGCCCATGCCGAAGCCGAACACGAGCATCGGGCCGAGGATCGAGCCGAGGTAGGAACTGTGGACGTCGGTCAGCGTCAGCCAGCCGAGACCGACGGCGGCCAGGAGGGCTCCCGCCACCATGAAGGGTTTGGGTCCCCACCTGGGCAGCAGCTGGGAGGCCAGGCCGGCGCTGACCGCGATGACGGCGCTCACCGGCAGGAAGGCGAGGCCGGCCCGCAGCGGGCTGAAGTCGAGGACGTTCTGCACGAAGAGGGTCAGGAAGAAGAACATCCCGAACATCGCCGCGGCGAGGCTGAGCATCATCGCGTAGGAGCCGGCGCGATTGCGGTCGCGGAACATCCACAGAGGCGTGATGGGCTGTTTCGAGCCACGTTCGACCGTGATGAACACCGTGAGGAGCACCACGGCCACCGCGAACGAGCCGAGGGTGATCGCGTCGGTCCAGCCGTCCTCGGAGGCGCGGATGAAACCGTAGACGAGCAGCACCATGCCGACCGTCGACGTGAGCGCGCCGGCGATGTCGAAGTGGCCCGGACGGCGTTCGGACTCGGGGATGTAGCGGGGGGTCGCGAAGGCGATCAGCAAGCCGATCGGAACGTTGACGAACAGGACCCAGCGCCAGTCCAGCCACTCCACCAGCAGCCCGCCGGCGAGCAGTCCGATCGCACTGCCGCCCGCCGAGACGGCCGCGAACACCCCGAACGCGCGGTTGCGTTCGGGTCCCTCGCGAAAGGTGGTGGTGATCAGCGACAGAGCGGTGGGCGAGGCGATCGCGCCGCCGACGCCCTGGAGCGAGCGGGCGGCCAGCAACTGCCAGCCCTCCTGGGACAGTCCGCCGAGCAGCGAGGCGAAGACGAAGAGCAGCACGCCGAAGACGAAGACCCGGCGGCGGCCGAGGATGTCACCGAGGCGTCCGCCGAGCAGCAGCAGACCGCCGAACGTCAGCGTGTACGCGTTGACGACCCAGGAGAGGTTCTCGGTGGAGAACCCCAGGTCCTTCTGCATGTGCGGAAGCGCGATGTTGACGATGGTGACGTCGAGCACCACCATCAGCTGGCACGAGGCGATGACCAGCAGTGCCAGTCCGCCCCGGTGCCGATCGGCGGTGGCCGGGTCGGCGGGTGTCGCGTGGGAGCCCGTCATGGTGGGGTTCGTCTCTCGTGCCGAGGGCAGTGCGCCCGAGGGGGCGGCCGGTCTCTGCGTCGGTCGGATGAACGCGGGCGTTCACCCGATCGACGTTATGCCGGAACCCGGAGCCCCGCCAATCGAGCGACCGGCCGTCCGCGCGGGCGGCCGGGTTCACTGGAGCGCGTGGACCGCGGTACGGAAGACGGCGGGCGCCCGGTGGGCCGCGGCGACGATCAGCCGCCCCGATGACGGGTGGCCCGCGGCGGCCAGCAGGGCCGCGGTGAGCAGGCGGTAGCGTCGGGTGACCCGTGCCCACCGGCGGGGGTAGTCCTCGGGCCGACCGGTGGTCAGGCAGTCGACCGCGGCCGTCGCGGTGGCGACCGCGAGGGCGATGCCCTCTCCGGTCAGGGCGTCCACGTACCCCGCGGCGTCGCCGACCAGCAGGACGCGCCCGGCCCGCCGGCCCAGCGCCCGCTGGCGCAGCGGACCGGCCCCGCGTACGGGGGTGGCCCCGGGGTGGCCCGCGAGCCGGGCCGCGAGAGCGGGGAAGGCGGCCAGATGCTGGTCGTAGGGGTGACGGTCGCGGCTCAGGACGGCCACCCCCACCAGGCGCTCGCCGACCGGGGTCACGTATGCCTCGCCGTGCCGGGACCAGTGCACCTCGACGTGGTCCGTCCACGGGGCGAGCGGGTAGTGGCGGCGCAGTCCGTAGCGTCCGGGCCCGGCGACGGGCCGGTCGAGGCCCAGGGAGCGGCGCAGCGGCGAGTGGAGCCCGTCGGCGGCGATGAGCCAGCGCGCGGTGAGTCCGGCGGCGGTGACGGTGCCCTCGTCCTGCCGGATCTCCCCCGCCTTCGCGGCGACGACGCGTACGCCCAGGGCTGCGGCCCGCTCGTGCAGGGCGGTGTGGAGTTCGGTGCGGCGGACGCCCGCGCCGGGGCCGCCCCGGAAGGCCGCCTCCGCGCTGCGTCGGCCGTCGGTGTAGCGGATGCCGCGCAGTTCGTGGCCGGTGACCCGGACGCCGAGGTCGCGCAGGGCCGCGACGCCGCCGGGCATGATGCCCTCGCCGCACGCCTTGTCGACGGGGGCGGTGCGCGGCTCGACCACCACCGCCTCCAGGCCCGCCGAGGCGGCCCGGATCGCGGCGGCCAGTCCAGCCGGTCCACCGCCCACGACCAGGACATCGATCACGCGCGTGCGTCCACGGCCGGGAGGCGGGCGAGGGCCCCGTCCTCGCACCGGATCCGCACGGCCATGAGCGCGGCGTTGAGCACGGTGAACACGAGGGCGGTCACCCACGCCCCGTGGACCAGGGGCAGGGCGAGGCCTTCGGCGGCGACGGCGACGTAGTTCGGGTGGCCCATCCACCGGTAGGGGCCGCCGGTGACGCGGGGGAGGCCGGGGACGACGATGACGCGGGTGTTCCAGCGGGGGCCGAGCGCGCGGATGCACCACCAGCGCAGCGCTTGCGCGGCCACGACGACGGCGACCATCGTCCAGCCGAGGACGGGCGGGAAGGGACGTTCGGCGAACCCGACCTCCACCAGGCAGCCGGCCAGGAGCCCGGTGTGCAGCGCGACCATCGCCGGATAGTGCCCGCGGCCCGATTCGACGCCGCCCCGGGCGAGGCTCCAGCGGGTGTTGCGGCGGGCCACGACGAGTTCGGCGAGGCGCTCGGCCGCGACGGCGAGCACCAGGAGGGTGTACCAGGTGGTCGAGGTCATGGGGGTCTTTCCTTCCTACCAGCGCAGCAGCACCAGTTCGCAACAGAATCCGGGGCCCATGGCCAGCAGCAGTCCGGGGGTGCCCGGCTCCGGCCGGCGCTGTTCGATGGTGTCCCGCAGGACGTGCAGGACCGAGGACGAGGACAGGTTGCCGAGGTCGGCCAGCGAGCGCCAGGTGACGTCGAGCGCGCCGTGGGGCAGATCGAGGACCTCGATGACGGTCTCCAGCACCTTGGGGCCGCCCGGGTGGCACACCCAGTGGGCGATGTCCTTCGGCTTGAGTCCGTGCTCGTCGAGGAACTCCCGTACGTCGTCCGCGAGATAGCGGCGGACGACATCGGGCACCGCCGGGTCGAGGACCACCGTGAAGCCGGTGCTGCCGATGTCCCAGCCCATGACGTGCTCGGTGTCCGGGTACATCCGGCTGCGGGTGGCCACGATCTCGGGCCCCGAGACGGCCCGGCGGCCGCCGAGGGCGACCACGGCGGCCGCTCCGTCGCCGAACAGCGCGGTCGCCACCAGGTTGGCGGGCGACGCGTCGTGGCGCTGGAAGGTGAGGGAGCAGAGCTCGACCGACAGGAGCACGGCCACGTCGTCGGGGCGGCCGAGGAGGTAGTCGTGCAGCCGGGCCGTCCCGGCGGCTCCGGCGACGCAGCCGAGGCCGAACAGAGGCAGCCGTTTGACGTCCGACCGCATCCCCAGGCGGGTCACGAGCCGGGCGTCGACGGAGGGGGCGGCGATGCCGGTGACCGAGGTGAACATCAGCAGGTCCACATCGGTGGGCCGCAGCCCCGCCGCCCGCAGCGCACCGCGTACGGCCTGGGCGCCGAGGTCGACTGCGGACCGGATGAACACGTCGTTGGACGCGCCGAAGCCGTCGAGGTCGCGGTAGCCGGCCAGGGGCAGCACGGTGTGCCGGGTGCGGACCCGGGCGTTCTCGTGGAGCCGGTCCAGGACACGGCGGTCGGCTCCGGGCGGCAGGCAGGTGCGGGCCACCATCTCGGTGACCGCGCGCTGGGTGTGGCGGTGGGGCGGCAGTGCCCCGTGAACCGCGGCGATGCGGGTCATTCTGCCTCCTGCTTCGGTGGCGTCATGGCCCCATCCTGCCCACAAAAGGCGAGAGAACGGCGTAAAGGACCCGCCCGGTCGCCGCATTGACGGGCCGCCAGCCCCCTACGATCGCCCGATGGACGCCGTGGACAGGGTGAGCCCGGCCGGAGCGGAGCCGGCCGACGCCGAGCCGGTCGGAGCGGAGCCGGCCGAGCCAGGGCCGGCCGACGCGGACCCGACCGACTGTCTCTTATACACATCT
>NZ_NTGZ01000105.1 GCF_002551245.1 Streptomyces sp. rh34 | reverse complement strand
CCTCGCTCGGCGCGGCGGGGCTCGCACCGGTCGGGCTCGGCGTCGATCCGTGGCGGCCGCCGCGCCGCAGGCTCCGGGAGCCGCGCTACGAGGCGATGGAGACCGCTCTGGACCGTGCGGGGCCGGCCGGGCGGGCGATGATGTGCACCTCCGCATCGGTCCAGGTCTGCCTGGACGCGGGCGAGGAGGAGCCGGGGCCGCTCGGTTACGGACGGCGCTGGCAGCTCGCGCACCTGCTGGGGGCGGTGCTGGTGGCCGCGTTCGCGAACTCGCCGTTCCAGCAGGGCCGCCGGACAGGCTGGCGCTCCACCCGGCAGTCGCTGTGGGCCGACCTCGACCCGGGCCGGACCCTCGCGCCGGGCGCCGGGCGGGCCCCGCGCGAGGCCTGGGCCGCGCATGTGCTCGACACGACCGTGCTGTGCGTCCGGTGCGAGGAGGGCCCCTGGGCCGTGCCGGAAGGACTCACCTTCCGCGAGTGGATCCGTACGAGGTCGCCCCGGCCGCCGGTGCGGGCCGATCTCGACTACCACCTCACCACGCTGTTCCCGCCGGTCCGGCCGCGTGGCCATCTCGAACTGCGCATGATCGACGCGCAGAGCGGGCCCGACGGATGGCTGGTGCCGCTCGCCGTCGCCACGGCCCTGTTCGACGACCCGGAGGCCGCCGAGACCGTGTACCGCACCGTGAAGCCGCTGGCCGAGACGGCGGGCCCAGCGGCCGCACCACGCAATCCGCTCTGGACGACAGCCGCCCGTGAGGGGCTCGCCGACCCCGAGCTGCGGGCCGCGGCCACCGCCTGTTTCGGTGCGGCGCTCCCGGCGCTGGAGCGGATGGGAGCGAGCGAGGCGGTGCGCGCCACCGTGGCCGCCTTCACCGACCGCTATGTCGGCCGGGGCCGATGCCCCGCCGACGACCTGCCGGAGCCCGGCGATCTGACCGATCTGACGCATCTGACAGGTCCGGGTCCGCTGACCGGTCCAAGTCCGCTGACCGGTCCGAGCCTGACGACCGGTCCGAGCGTGACGACCGGTCCCGTCCCGTCGCCCGGTCCCGAGGTGCCGACCGGGTCTGTCGACCGGCCGGCCCGCGGGCCTGAGGGCTTTGTCCCCGGCCCTCCGACGATCCCGCCGATCCCGCCGCGTCCCGGAAAGGCGGCCTCCGCATGACCGAGCACCGTGAAGACACCCGCCACCGCGAGCACTCCGACGCCTTCGATCCGGACGGCTCCACCGCGTCGACCGGCTTCGCCGTACCGCCCGGCATCGATCCGGAGACCCTGCGGCGGCGTGCCCTCGACGCGCTGCTGACCGCGCGCGAGCGCACCGCACTGCTCACCGACTGCGTGGACGACGGTGAACTGACAGCCCAGCACTCCCCGTTGATGTCGCCGCTGGTGTGGGACCTGGCGCACATCGGCAACCAGGAGGAGCAGTGGCTGCTGCGCGCCGTCGGCGGCCGGGAGGCGCTGCGCCCGGAGATCGACGGGCTGTACAACGCCTTCGAGCATGCGCGCGCCTCGCGCCCCTCGCTGCCGCTGCTGGCCCCCGCCGAGGCCAGGACGTACGCCTCCGACGTACGGGGGCGGGCCCTGGAGCTGCTGGAGGGCGCACCGCTGCACGAGGGCGGGCGCCCGCTGGAACGGGCCGGGTTCGCCTTCGGCATGATCGCGCAGCACGAACAGCAGCACGACGAGACCATGTTGATCACACATCAGCTGCGTGCGGGTCCGGCGGCGCTCACCGCGCCCGCTCCGCCCGCACCCGCCGGCACCGAGGCACTTGCGGACGAAGTCCTGGTTCCCGGAGGCCCGTTCACCATGGGAACCTCGGCCGAACCGTGGGCCCTGGACAACGAACGGCCCGCGCACCGGCGGGACGTGGCGGCGTTCCACCTGGACACCTCGCCGGTCACCTGTGGTGCGTACGTCCGCTTCATCGAGGACGGCGGGTACCGCGAGAGGCGCTGGTGGGCGCCCGAGGGCTGGGCGATGGTCCGTGAACACGACCTGGCCGCACCGCTGTTCTGGCGGCGGGAGGAGGGGCAGTGGATGCGCCGCCGGTTCGGCGTGACCGAGCCGGTGCCGGAGGACGAGCCGGTCCTGCACGTCAGTTGGTACGAGGCGGACGCGTACGCCCGCTGGGCGGGGCGGCGGCTGCCGACGGAGAGCGAGTGGGAGAAGGCCGCCCGCCACGATCCCGCCTCCGGCCGCTCCCGGCGCTACCCCTGGGGCGACGAGGATCCGACGCCGGAGCGGGCCAATCTGGGGCAGCGCCACCTGCGTCCGGCGCGGTCCGGGGCGTATCCGGCGGGACGCTCGCCCTCCGGCGCGGGGCAGTTGATCGGTGATGTGTGGGAGTGGACCTCCAGCGACTTCCTGCGCTATCCGGGGTTCGTCGCGTTTCCCTACCGGGAGTACTCGCAAGTGTTCTTCGGGCCGGGGCACAAGGTGCTGCGCGGCGGCTCGTTCGCCGTGGGCGAGGTCGCCTGCCGTGGCACCTTCCGCAACTGGGACCTTCCGGTGCGGCGACAGATCTTCTCCGGATTCCGGACTGCGAGGGATGCCTGATGTGCCGTCATATCGCCTATGTGGGCGAGCCCGTGGCGCTCGGCGACATTCTTCTCCGGCCTCCGCACGCTCTGGTGCGGCAGTCCTGGGCTCCGCGCCGCCAGCGTTACGGCACGGTGAACGCGGACGGTTTCGGGGTCGGTTGGTACGCGGACGGGGACCCGGTGCCCGGACGCTACCGCCGGCAGGGGCCGATATGGGGCGACGAGACCTTCACCGATCTGGCCCGGGTGGTCCGCAGTACCGCGCTGCTCGCCGCAGTACGGGATGCCACCGAGGCGGGTGCGGACGGGGAGGCCGCGGCCGCGCCGTACACCGGCGGGCGGCGGCTGTTCAGCCACAACGGGATGGTACGGGGCTGGCCCGGTTCACTCGCCGACGCTGCCGCCGTCCTGCCGGCCGAGAGGCTCCTGTCCCTGGCCGCCCGTAACGACTCGGCGCTGATCTGGGCGCTGATCCGCCACCGGACCGACGCCGGGGACGATCTGCCGCGCGCCGTCGCGGAGACCGTCCGTGAGGTCGCGGCCGCCGCGCCCGGCTCCCGGCTGAATCTGCTCCTCACCGACGGGGAGACGATCACGGCGACCGCCTGGGGCGACACCCTCTGGTACCTCACGACGCCGGGCCGCCGCACCGCGGTCGCCTCGGAGCCGTACGACGACGACCCGCTCTGGCGCGAGGTCCCCGACCGCACGCTGCTGGTCGCGACCTCCACGGACGTCCTGCTCACCCCGCTCAAGGAGCCCACCGCGTGAGTCCCTTCCTGCTGACCCGCACCCTGCCGGTGGACGCGACGGACGCGGCGCTGCGCGCCGACGTCCTCAGCGGCCTGACCCGGCATCCCAAGACCCTGCCGCCGAAGTGGTTCTACGACGCCCGCGGCAGCGAGCTGTTCGAGGAGATCACCCGGCTGCCGGAGTACTACCCGACCCGCGCGGAGCGCGAGATCCTCCAGGCTCGTGCCGAGGAGATCGCCGCCGCGTCGGGCGCCCGGACCGTGATCGAGCTGGGCTCGGGGTCGTCCGAGAAGACCCGTCATCTGCTGGACGTGCTCCCCGAGTTGCACAGTTACGTCCCCGTGGACGTGAGCGAGAGCGCGCTGAGGGGGGCGGCGGAGGCGCTGCTCGCCGAGCGCCCCGGGCTGTCCGTCCACGCGCTGATCGCGGACTTCACCGGCGGCCTGGCCCTGCCGGGAACGCCGGGGCCCAGGCTGGTGGTGTTCCTGGGGGGCACGATCGGCAATCTGCTGCCGGAGGAGCGGGCGGCGTTCCTGCGCTCGGTGGGCTCGCTGCTCTCCCCCGGCGACGCGCTGCTCCTCGGCACGGACCTGGTGAAGGACGAGGAGACGCTGGTGGCCGCGTACGACGACGCGGCCGGGGTGACGGCGGCCTTCAACAAGAACGTCCTGAACGTCGTCAACCGTGAGCTGGGGGCCGACTTCCCGCTCGACGACTTCGACCACCTCGCGGTGTGGAATCCGCAGGACCGGTGGATCGAGATGCGGCTGCGGGCCCGCCGGGCGCTGAGCGTCAAGATCCGGGAGCTGGACCTCGTGGTGCCGTTCGAGGCCGGTGAGGAGCTGCGTACGGAGGTGTCGGCGAAGTTCCGGCGGGAGGACGTCCGCGAGGAGCTGGCCGCCGCCGGTATGCGGCTGACTCAGTGGTGGACGGACGAGGCGGGGCGGTTCGCCCTGTCGCTGGCCACCGTGGTCTGACGGGACCGGGACCGGAGGGGGTCCTCGGGTTCGAGGACGGCCGCTCGTGCTCTGCGGGCCAGGGCGCGGCGGCCGTCCTCGCCGTCCGCGGGGATCGGCGCGAGCACGTCGACCCGGGCGGTGAGCCCGGCCGCCCGCACCACCCGCCACAGGGAGGCGGCGAGTGGGTCGGTCCCGACGAACGCGACGGCGCCCGCGGCCGGTCCGCAGCGGTGCTCCGCGGTGCGGTAGGCGATGCGGACCGGCCGGACCGTCGCGGCGGCGTCGATCGCCGCCTGGAACGCGGCGGGCCGGAACGCACCGCCGCCCCGTCCGCACCAGGTGCTGCCCTCGGGGAAGACCACGACCCGGGAGCCGGAGCGCAGGGCCGCGGCGAGGGTCCGTACGGCGGCGGGCAGGGCGCGCAGCCGGTCGCGTTCGATGAACAGGGTGCCGCCGAGCGCGGCGAGGGGGCCGAGCAGGGGCCAGCGCCGGATCTCGCTCTTGGCGACCATCCGGCCGGGCAGTATCGAGGCGATCAGCGGGATGTCGAGCCAGGAGATGTGGTTGGCGACGACGAGTTCGCCGCCCGTGGCGGGTTCCGGCGCGTGCCGCCGGACGGTGACGCGTACGCCGAAGGCCCGGGGGACGGCGCGCGCCCAGCGCCGTGTCAGGCTGCGCCGCGGTGCGGCCCCGAGCAGCCGGACCAGCGGAACGCAGGCCACCCCCAGCAGGACCAGTGCGCAGCCGGCGAGCAGCAGCAGGGCGGCGGGCAGCGGAGCGCGTACGGCTCCGGTATGCCGGGCGCAGCCGTCCGGGGTGCACGGGGCGACGGGCAGCCAGACGCTCATCGCAACGGGGCCAGGGAAAGGAAGTGCCGCAGGTAGCGCGGGTCGGTGCGGCGCAGCGACAGCAGGACGTACAGGTCGGCGACGTTGAAGTCGGGGTCGTACGCCGGGGCTCCGCAGACCTGGGCGCCGAGCCGGAGGTAGCCGCGCAGCAGGGGCGGGAGGTCCGCCCGGGAGCCGGCTTCCGTGCCGTGCGCGGAGGAGTCCCAGAGGCGGTGCGGGGTGACCCAGTGCTTCTCCGGCGCGAGGTGCCCCGCGCGCACGGTGTTCCAGCTCCGGGCGGCCGTCGCGCCGCCGTCGGCCAGCGGCAGGGAGCAGCAGCCCGCGATCCAGGTGTGGCCGGTGCGCTCCATGTAGCGGGCGAGCCCGGCCCAGACGAGGGCGATGACCGCACCGTCGCGGTGTGCGGGGTGGACGCAGGAGCGGCCGACCTCGACGAGGTCGTCACGGATCGGGTCGAGCCGGGTGAGGTCGAACTCGCTCTCCGCGTAGAGGCGTCCGGCGATCCGGGCCCGGTCCGGCGGCAGCAGCCGGTAGGTGGCGACGACCTCCCCGGTGGCGGTCTCACGGACCAGCAGGTGATCGCAGTACGCGTCGAAGGCGTCACTGTCCAGGCCGGGTTCGGGCCCTTCCAGCCGGGCTCCGAGCTCCCCGGCGAACACCAGGTGGCGCAGGCGCTGGGCCGCGCGTACGTCTTCCTGGCAGGTGGCGAGGGAGACGCGGTAGGCCGGTTCCGGGGCGCCGGCGGGGTCAGGGGCCGCCGAGAGGGCGGGGCCGGGGGCCGGAGCGGAGGCGGGGAGCGGGGCGACGGGCAGCACGGTCATGGCGGTCTCCGGTGACGGAAGAGGTGAGGGGCGCTGCCGGGGCTGTCGCGGGTGCGACGGCCCGGCCCCTTACTTCTTCCGTCACCGGCTGGATTCGACGTGACCGTTGTGGGGAGCGGGGATGTGCGACGGCTGAATCCCCAGGGACGGCGTGCCCCCGGGGACGGCGTGTCCCCGCACGCGGACGGCGTTTCCCCGCGGCCGCCGTCCGGGAGGATCAGCCGCTGCCGGCGAGTATGGCGGTGATGCGCTCGGAGGCGGCCTTGGCCTCGCGGGCCGGGTCGCCGCCCTCGAGCACGGCCGTCATGTAGGGCTTGATCGGGTTCTCCGCCTCGACCCTGGCCCACTGGGACGAGTTGGGGGTGGCACGGCCGCGGGTGGCGCCTTCGGCCATCGCCGCGGTGCCCTCGTCGCCCTCGATGACGTGGGCGAGGCTCGGCTTGTTGGGGACGTAGCTCATGCTCCGGGCGAGCTCCGTCTGCCACTTCTCGCTCGCCAGCGCCTTCACGACGGCGATGCCGGCGGTGCGTTCGTCGGCCTTCTTCGGGACGATGAGGTCGGAGCCGCCGGTGAATACGGAGCCGGGGGCTTTCGAGGACTTGCCGGGAATGGGGAAGTAGCCGAGCTTGCCCTTGAGTTCGGGATTCTTCTGCTCGATGAGCGCGGCGCTGCCCGGAGTCGAGATGATCTGCGCGACGTCGCCCTTGGCGAAGACGTCGGTCTGCGGGGGCTTCTCCTCGTCGGCGTCCGTCGGCCCGTCGCCGAGCGCCTGGAGTTCCTGGTAGAACTCCATGCCCGCCAGGGCCTCAGGGGTGTCCAGGGCGCCCTGCCAGTCGCCGCCGTTCTCGTCGGCGAGTTCGCCACCCTCGTCCCAGATGAATCCGGCGAGCACGTACCAGTTCTGACCGGCCAGGTAGATTCCCTGGTTGCCCGCCTTGTTGAGCTTCTCGGTGGCGGCGATCCACTGGTCGCGCGTCTTCGGGACGGAGTCGATGCCCGCCTCCTCGAAGATCTCCTTGTTGTAGATCACCACCCGGTTGGCGGCGTACCAGGGGATGCCGTACTGCACGCCGTTGATGCTGCCGGGCTGGGCCAGGCCGGGCAGCCAGTCCTCGCTGCCCAGGTCGCGCATCGATTCGAGGGTCAGATCGCGCAGGCCGCCGCTCTCCGCGTACTGCGCGACCTGGGTGTTCCCGACCTCGATCACGTCCGGGGCGTCGTCGCCCTCCAGCGCGGAGAGAACCTTGGGGCCGATGCCGCTCCACTCCTGGATCTTGAAGTCCAGCTCGATCGAGGGGTTCTCCTCCTCGTACGAGCGGGTGAACTTGTCCAGGAAGCCGGGCGAGACGCTGTCCTTCATCAGCCAGACCGTCACCGTGCGGTCACCGCTGCCCGAGCCGGGTAGGAAGCCGCATCCGCCGAGCGCGACGGACGAGACAAGCGCGATGGCTCCGGCCAATATGCGGTTCTTCACGTGGTCACCTTCTGCGAAACGGCACAACGAAATCGGGACCCGATGTGGGGGGGATTGCGGGCGGCGCTCGCACGGGTGGTTGGCTGAATTTTGGTATGGACCAATGAGTAGGTCAAGGCGGACGCTCGTCCCGATTCACCCCCACCCTCCCCCTCGCGGGAGACCTCGAATTGGGGCAACGTGGTCACAGGAGAGGAGACAAACCATGGGGAATCACACCTATCGGGTCACCGAGATCGTAGGAACCTCCGAGGAGGGCATCGACGCGGCGATCCGGAACGGCGTCGCAAGAGCGGCGGAAACGTTGCACAATCTCGATTGGTTCGAGATTAATCAAGTTCGGGGCCATATCGAAGATGGCCGAATCGCGCACTATCAGGTCGGCCTGAAGGTGGGCTTTCGTCTTGACGAAAGTGCCTGATCAGGTACGTCCCTCGCGCTCCTGGGCATCCTTCAGCGCCGCCGACGGGTCGGCCCAGCGGGCCCGCACCACGGCGAATCCGGCCACCTGGGCCGCATCGCAGACCAGTTCGTCGTCGTCCACGAGTATGCGCACCTGACCCGTCCGCCCCAGCCGCCGGAGGATGTCCAGCTTCGTCCGGCGTGCAGGGCGCCGGTCGTCGTTGCGCCGCATGAACAGCGTGCCCTCGGGCAGCCCCTGCCGGCTCAGCCAGCGCACGGTGTCGCGACGGCAGCGCTCGGGCCGTCCGGTCAGATAGACGATGCGGCACTCCTCGGCGCTCGCGAGCACCATCCGTACCCCCTCCGCGAGCGGCGGGTCCTCCGCGGCCGCGGCGAAGAAGCCGGCCCAGTCGCGCTTCGCACCCTCCAGGAAGTGCTGCCGGTGGGCGGTGTCCGCGAGCGTGCCGTCCAGGTCGAATACGGCCAGCGGCCGTGCGTCGTCGTTCACTCCCCCAGCTTAGAGAGCCCGTCGGGACCCGGCGCCGGCCGTCGCGCGGCGTTCCGGGACGAGCGGTGGTGTCCACAGGAATCCTCGGGGGACGGGAATCCTGGGAGAACGGGGGTGTTGAACACAGCGTGAGCTCTGTGATCGCCTCGACCCGTTTCTCCGTCCTGGACCGTTCCCGCACCCGTGAGGGGCACGACGCCCCCCGGGCGCTGCGCGACACCGTGGACCTGGCCCGGGAGGCGGAGGCGCTCGGCTTCCACCGCTTCTGGGTCTCCGAGCACCACGGCGTGCCGGGCGTCGCGGGGTCCGCGCCGACGGTGCTGGCCGCCGCCGTCGCCGCCTCGACCTCGACCATCCGGGTCGGCACCGGCGGAGTGATGCTGCCCAACCACCGGCCACTGGTCGTCGCCGAGCAGTTCGGGGTGCTCGCCTCCCTCTTTCCCGGCCGGATCGACATGGGGCTCGGTCGCTCCGTGGGGTTCACCGACGGCGTCCGCCGGGCGCTCGGTCACGGCAAGGAGGACGCCGAGGACTTCCCCGGACGGCTCGCCGAACTGCTGAGCTGGATCGACGGCACCCAGCAGGCCCACCCCGGGGTGCACGCCCATCCGGCGGAGGGCCTGCGCATCCCCGCGTACGTCCTGGCGATCGGGGAGGGCGCGTCGGTCGCCGCGGCCGCCGGGCTCCCCCTCGTCATCGGCGATCTGCGCGGCCGGGCGAAGGTGCTGCGCGCCGTCGAGGTCTACCGCCGTGACTTCCGCCCCTCCGCCCGCGCCGAGCGGCCCGAGGTGATCGTCGCGGGCACGGTGGCCGTCGCCGGCACCGAGGAGGCGGCCCGCCGGCTGCTCGTACCGGAGGCGTGGGCCATGGCGTACTCCCGTACGCACGGGGACTTTCCGCCACTGGCGCCGGCCGAGCGCGTCGAGGCCCTCGCCATGACGGCCAAGGAGCGGGCGCTGTACGAGCGGGGGCTCGACGGCCATATCCACGGCACCGAGGACCAGGTGGCCGGTCAGCTGGAGCGGGCGATCGAGGAGACCGGGGCGGACGAGGTGCTCGTCACGACCAGCACGTACGACCGGGAGGGACTGGTGGACTCGCTGCGGCGGCTCGCCCGGATCGCCCGGCCCCGCGACCGGGCCGACGCACGGCCCCCCGGCGGAGCCTCGACGTCCGACAGCCGCCGGATCCCGGGGGCCGCCGTCGGCGCCGACGCCTAGAATCGGACTGTTTGTCCCGCCAGGCGTCAGAAACCACCCGTACGGAGCCGAGCCCCATGCACTCCCCCCACGATCCGTACGTCCGCGTGCGCGGCGCCCGCGAGCACAACCTCAAGAACGTCCGGGTCGACATCCCGCGCGACACCCTGACCGTGTTCACGGGCGTGTCGGGGTCCGGGAAGTCCTCGCTCGCCTTCGGGACCATCTACGCGGAGGCCCAGCGCCGCTACTTCGAGTCCGTGGCCCCCTACGCCCGGCGGCTGATCCATCAGGTGGGCGCGCCCGCCGTCGGGGAGATCACCGGGCTGCCGCCCGCCGTCTCGCTGGAGCAGCGGCGCTCCGCCCCGGGGGCCCGGTCGTCCGTCGGGACGGTGACGACGCTCTCCAACTCGCTGCGCATGCTCTTCTCCCGTGCGGGGGACTATCCGCCGGGGGCCGAGCGGCTCGACTCCGACTCCTTCTCCCCCAACACCGCCGTCGGGGCGTGCCCGGAGTGCCACGGGCTGGGGCGGATCCACCGGACGGACGAGGAGCTGCTCGTCCCGGATCCCTCGCTGTCGATCCGGGAAGGGGCGATCGCCGCGTGGCCGGGGGCATGGCAGGGCAAGAATCTGCGGGACGTACTGGACGCGCTGGGTCACGACGTCGACCGGCCGTGGCGCGAGCTGCCCGCGAAGGACCGGGAGTGGATCCTGTTCACGGACGAGCAGCCGGTGGTGACGGTGCATCCGGTGCGGGACGCGGGCCGCATCCAACGGCCGTACCAGGGCACGTACATGAGCGCGCGGCGCTATGTGCTGCACACCTTCGCCGATACCAGGAGCCGGGCCCTGCGGGCGAAGGCGGAGCGCTTCCTGACCAGTGCCCCGTGTCCGGTGTGCGGCGGGAGCCGGCTGCGGCCGGAGGCGATGGCGGTGACCTTCGCCGGGCGGACCATCGCGGAGCTGGCCGGGCTGCCGTTGTCCGCACTGGCCGGGGTGCTGTCCGGGGCGGGGGCGGGCGGCGAGGAGACGGCCCGGGTGCTGACGGGCGATCTGCTGGCGCGGATCGGGACGGTGACGGAGCTGGGGCTCGGCTATCTGAGCCTGGACCGGACCGCCCCGACGCTGTCCTCCGGCGAGCTGCAACGGCTGCGGCTGGCCACGCAGTTGCGGTCGGGACTCTTCGGCGTCGTCTACGTCCTGGACGAGCCGTCGGCCGGGCTGCACCCGGCGGACACCGAGGCGCTGCTCGGGGTGCTGGGCCGGTTGAAGGAGGCCGGGAACTCGGTCTTCGTGGTGGAGCACCAGATGGACGTGGTGCGGCGGGCGGACTGGCTGGTGGACGTGGGCCCGCTGGCCGGGGAGCACGGCGGGCGGGTGCTGCACAGCGGGCCGCCCGAAGGGCTCGCCCAGGTGCCGGAGTCGGCGACGCGGCGGTTCCTGTTCGAGGAGGAGCCCGCGCCCGTACGGGAGCCACGGGTGCCGACCGGGTGGATCCGGCTCACCGGCGTGGAGCGGCACAATGTGCGGGGCGTGGACGCGGCGTTCCCGCTCGGCGTGTTCACGGCAGTGACCGGGGTGTCCGGCTCGGGCAAGTCGACCCTGGTCGGACAGGTGCTCGCCGGGGTACTGGCGGACCGGCAGGCGGGCGAGGACCCCGGTCCGGGTGAGCGGTACTGCGCGGCGGCCACCGGCCTGGAGGCGGTGGAGCGGCTCGTCCAGGTCGACCAGAAGCCCATCGGCCGTACGCCCCGGTCCAATCTGGCCACGTACACCGGTCTCTTCGACGCCGTGCGGAAGCTGTTCGCGCGCACGGAGACGGCCCGGGAGCGCGGCTACGGCGCGGGGCGGTTCTCGTTCAACGTGAGCGGCGGGCGGTGCGAGACCTGCCAGGGCGAGGGCTTCGTCTCGGTGGAGCTGCTGTTCCTTCCGAGCACCTACGCGCCCTGCCCGGACTGCCACGGCGCGCGGTACAACCCGGAGACCCTGGACGTCACCCTGAACGGGCTGACGATCGCCCAGGTCCTGGATCTGACCGTGGAGTCGGCGGCGTCCTTCTTCGCCGGGACGCCGGCCGCCGAGCGCGCGCTGACCACCCTGCTGGACGTGGGGCTCGGGTATCTGCGGCTCGGTCAGCCCGCCACGGAGCTGTCCGGCGGCGAGGCGCAGCGCATCAAGCTGGCGTCGGAGCTCCAGCGCACCCGGCGCGGGCACACGCTGTATCTGCTGGACGAGCCGACGACGGGACTGCATCCGGCCGATGTGGAGGTGCTGATGCGGCAGTTGCACTCCCTGGTCGACGCCGGGAGCACGGTGGTGGTCGTGGAACACGACATGGCCGTGGTGGCGGGCGCGGACCATGTCATCGACCTGGGGCCCGAGGGCGGTGACCGGGGCGGCCGGATCGTCGCGTCCGGCACCCCGGCGGAGGTGGCGGGTGCGGCCGGGAGCCGTACGGCGCCGTATCTGGCGAAGGCGCTGCGGCGCTGATCCCGTACGGTCCCCTGTTCCGGGCCGAGTTGATCGCGTACGGCCCCGGGCTCGGGGCTCCGGGGCCGTACGCGATCGGCTTCCGGGTCAGCGGCGGACCTTGCGGGTCGCCCGCAGCCACTCCTTGTTCATCGCGGCGATCGAGGGCAGCGGGATGCCCTTGGGGCAGGCCGTGGCGCACTCACCGGTCAGGGTGCAGCCGCCGAAGCCCTCGTCGTCCATCTGGGCCACCATGTCCAGGACGCGGGTCTCGCGTTCGGGAGCGCCCTGCGGCAGGACGTTGAGGTGGTTGACCTTCGCCGAGGTGAACAGCATCGCCGAGCCGTTGGGGCAGGCGGCGACGCAGGCTCCGCAGCCGATGCACTCGGCGTGCTCGAAGGCGAAGTCGGCGTCCGGCTTGGGCACCGGGGTGGCGTGGGCGTCCGGGGCGGTGCCGGTGGCGGCGGAGATGTAGCCGCCGGACTGGATGATCCGGTCGAACGAGGAGCGGTCCACGACCAGGTCCTTGATGACCGGGAAGGCGGACGCCCGCCAGGGCTCGATGTCGATCGTGTCACCGTCGGCGAAGGACCGCATGTGGAGCTGGCAGGTGGTGGTGCGCTCCGGGCCGTGGGCGTCGCCGTTGATGACGAGGCTGCACGCGCCACAGATGCCCTCACGGCAGTCGTGGTCGAAGGCGACGGGCTCGTCCCCGGCGAGGGTGAGTTCCTCGTTGAGGGTGTCGAGCATCTCCAGGAACGACATGTCGGCGGAGATGCCGTCGACTTCGTAGGTGGCCATGGCGCCGGGCTCTTCGGCGTTCCGCTGACGCCAGACGCGCAGGGTGAGCTTCATGCGTAGCTCCGCTGGGTGGGGTGGACGTACTCGAAGACGAGGTCTTCCTTGTGCAGGACAGGGGCGCCGCCGGTGGCGGTGAACTCCCAGGCGGCGGCGTAGGAGAACTCCTCGTCGCGCCGCTCGGCCTCGCCGTCCGGGGTCTGGGACTCCGCGCGGAAGTGACCGCCGCAGGACTCGGCGCGGTGCAGGGCGTCGAGGCACATGAGCTCGGCGAGCTCCAGGTAGTCGACGATGCGGTTCGCCTTCTCCAGCGACTGGTTGAACTGTGCGCCGGTGCCGGGGACCTTGATGCGGCGCCAGAACTCCTCGCGGATCTCCGGGATCCGCGCGAGCGCCTTGCGCAGACCGTCCTCGGTGCGGGCCATCCCGCAGTACTCCCACATGAGTTCACCGATCTCGCGGTGGAAGGAGTCGGGGGTGCGGTCGCCGTCGACCGAGAGCAGCAGGTTGATCCGGTCCTCGGTCTCCGCCACGGCCTCCGCGACGGCGGGGTGCGCCTCGTCAACGGTGTCGGTGTGCGGATTGCGGGCGAGGTAGTCGTTGATCGTCGAGGGCAGGACGAAGTAGCCGTCGGCGAGGCCCTGCATCAGGGCGGAGGCCCCGAGCCGGTTGGCCCCGTGGTCCGAGAAGTTCGCCTCGCCGATGGCGAAAAGGCCGGGGATGGTGGTGGAGAGGTCGTAGTCGACCCAGAGGCCGCCCATCGTGTAGTGCACGGCGGGGTAGATCCGCATGGGGACCGTGTAGGGGTCCTCGTCGGTGATCCGCTGGTACATGTCGAAGAGGTTGCCGTACTTGGCCTCGACGGCCTTGCGGCCCATCCGGCCGATGGCCTCGGCGAAGTCCAGGTAGACGCCCTGTCCGCCGGGGCCGACGCCCCGCCCCTCGTCGCAGACGTTCTTGGCGGCGCGGGAGGCGATGTCGCGGGGCACCAGGTTCCCGAAGGCGGGGTAGATCCGCTCCAGGTAGTAGTCGCGCTCGTCCTCGGGGATCTGGTTGGCGGGGCGGTCGTCACCCTTGGCCTTGGGGACCCAGATGCGGCCGTCGTTGCGCAGCGACTCGCTCATCAGCGTGAGCTTGGACTGGTGGTCGCCGGTGCGCGGGATGCAGGTGGGGTGGATCTGGGTGAAGCAGGGGTTGGCGAAGTACGCGCCGCGCCGGTGCGCCCGCCAGACGGCGGTGGCGTTGGAGTTCATGGCGTTGGTCGACAGGTAGAAGACGTTGCCGTAGCCGCCGGTGGCCAGGACGACCGCGTCGGCGAAGTAGGTGTCGATCTTCCCGGTGACCAGGTCGCGGGCGACGATGCCGCGCGCCTTGCCGTCGACCACGATCAGGTCCAGCATCTCGGTGCGGGCGTGGAGTTCGACGCCGCCCGACGCGATCTGCCGGGACAGCGCCTGGTACGCGCCGAGGAGGAGCTGCTGTCCGGTCTGGCCGCGCGCGTAGAACGTACGGGAGACCTGGACGCCGCCGAAGGAGCGGTTGTCGAGCAGACCCCCGTACTCGCGGGCGAAGGGGACGCCCTGGGCGACGCACTGGTCGATGATCTCCACGGAGATCTGGGCGAGCCGGTGGACGTTGGACTCCCGGGCGCGGAAGTCGCCGCCCTTGACGGTGTCGTAGAACAGCCGGTGGATGGAGTCGCCGTCGTTGCGGTAGTTCTTCGCGGCGTTGATGCCGCCCTGGGCGGCCACCGAGTGGGCGCGCCGGGGCGAGTCCTGGAAACAGAACTGGACGACGTGGTAGCCCTGTTCGGCGAGGGTGGCGCCGGCGGCTCCGCCGGCCAGCCCGGTGCCGACGACGATGACGGTGTGTTTGCGCCGGTTGGCGGGGTTCACGAGTTTCGCTTGGAAGCGGCGGGTGTCCCAGCGTTCGGCGACGGGGCCCTCGGGGGCCTTGGTGTCGACGAGGGGCTCGCCCGTTCCGTACTGCGTGTAGTCGGGCATGTCAGCTCACCACTCCGGTCATGACGGCGACGGGTACGGAGATGAAGCCCACCGTCAGCACTGCCGCGAGGAGGTTGGCGAGGGTCTTCAGGATGCGTTCGCGGGTCGCGTTGCCGACGCCCAGGGTCTGCGCGGCGCTCCAGAAGCCGTGCTGGACGTGCAGGCCCATGGCGAGCACCGCGGTGATGTAGATGACGTTGCCGTACCAGGTCGAGAAGGTGTCGATGACGTTCTGGTACGGGTGCCCGGCCTCGAAGCTCGTGTGCACGTGGCCGGTCGTCAGGTCGAGGATGTGCCAGACGATGAAGAGCGCGAGGATGATCCCGCCCCAGCGCATGGTCCGGGTGGCGTAGCTCGCCCGGGGCCTCTTGTGGACGTACTTGGCCGGGCGGGCCCTGATGTCGCGCCGGCTCAGCTGGTACGCGGAGACTCCGTGCAGCACGACGGCCACGACCAGCCCCACCCGGACGAGCCACAGTGCCCACTCGTAGTGCAGTACCGGTTCACCCATGGTGCGCAGCCAGTGGGCGTACCCGTCGAACTCGCCGGGTCCGAAGAAGATCTTCAGGTTGCCCGCCATGTGGGCGACGAGATATCCGAGCATGACCAGACCGGTCACGGCCATGATCGTCTTCTTGCCGACGGTCGAGTCCCAGAGCGTACGCGTCATCGACGGCCGTCGGTCCGTCCGCGTTGCCAATGCCATGGACACGACGGTAGGGGTGAACAGCCTGATCAGTCCAAGACATGGTCTGGCTGATCTCCATAGGCGTTCACTATCGATCGACGGTATCGTCGGATGGTGCACTTCCAACAGCTCACCTACTTCGTGGCCGTCGCCGAGGCCCGGCACTTCACCCGGGCCGCCGAGGCGGTGCATGTGTCGCAGCCCTCGCTCTCCCAGCAGATCCGGGCGCTGGAGACGGAGTTGGGTGCGGACCTGTTCAGCCGGGCCCGGGGCAACATCGCCCTCACCGACGCGGGCGAGGCGCTGCTGCCGCTCGCCCGACGGATCCTCGCCGACGCGGAGACGGCGCGGCAGGAGGTCCAGGAGCTGGTCTCGCTGCGCAGCGGCCGGGTGCGGCTGGGGGCGACGCCGAGCCTGTGCACCGGGCTGCTGCCGGACATGCTGCGCGCCTTCCACGACCGGCATCCGGGGGTGCGGCTGCTGCTGGAGGAGGGCGGCTCGCACGACCTGGTGCGTCAGCTGGCGCGGGGGGCGCTCGACCTGGCCCTGGTGGTGCTGCCCCTGCCGGCCGGCTCCCCCGCGCTGACCACGGTGGAACTGCTGCACGAGGACCTGGTGGTGGTTTCCTCGGCGGCGGAGCCGCCCCCGGGGCGGGGCGGACGGATCCGGATCGCGGATCTGGAGGGGGCGCCTCTGGTGATGTTCCGGCACGGGTACAACCTGCGGGAGCTGACCCTGGCCGCGTGCCGCGCGGAGGGCTTCGAGCCCACGTTCACCGTCGAGGGCGGCGAGATGGACGCCGTGCTCGGCTTCGTACGGGCCGGGCTCGGCATCGCCGTGGTGCCGAGCATGGCGGCCGCCCGGGCGGGCCACGACCTGCGGAGGACCCCGCTGGCCGGCGCCGGGCTGCGGCGCACGATCGCGCTGGCGCACCGCAGCGACGTGGCCCCGCCCCGGGCCGCGCGCGAACTCCAGCGGATGCTGCTGGAGCACCGGCCGGTCTCCGGCTGACCGGCCGGGGCGCGAAGGCCCCTCCGCGCCCCGGCCGGGTTCAGATCGCGTCCGCCAGCAGCAGGGAGTGGATGCGGTCCGGGGCCCCGGGGCGGGCGTAGTACCAGCCCTGGGCGGTGTCGCAGCCCAGCAGCCGCAGCTGCTCGGCCTGGGCGCCCGTCTCCACGCCCTCCACCGTGACGGCCAGCTCCAGGCTGTGGGCCAGCGACACGATGCCCTCGACGATCTTCAGATCGACCGGGTCCGCCGGGTGCTGCTGCATGCCTCGGGTGAACGTACGGTCCAGTTTGAGCACGCTCACCGGCAGCCTGCGCAGGTTCGCCAGGTTCGAGTAGCCCGTGCCGAAGTCGTCGAGCGCGATGTCGACGCCCATCTCCGCGAGCTGCCGCAGCGGCTTGAGGAGATCGTCGTCGGCGCCGATCAGGGCGGACTCGGTCACCTCCAGGCAGAGCGCGCCCGGTTCGAGACCGGAACGTTCCAGCACGTCGACCGTCTCGGCGACGAGGTGGGGGTGGTGCAGCTGGGTCGGCGAGAGGTTGACGTTGATCCGCAGCGGGCCTCCGTCGCTGTGCCGCTCCTGCCAGAAGTTCGCCTGCCGTACGGACTCCTCCAGCACCCAGCGCCCGAGCGGCACGATGAGCCCGGTGTGCTCGGCGAGCGGGATGAACCGGTCGGGGCCGAGCACCCCGTGCTGCGGATGGCACCACCGTACGAGCGCCTCGGCGCCGTGCACCGTGCCGTCGCCCAGGTGCACGAGCGGCTGGTACTCGATGAAGAACTCCCCGCGGTCCAGGGCGGCCGGGAGCGCGGTGGTCAGCCCGTGCCGGGTGATGGCGCGCGCGTCGGCCTCGGCGTCGGCGAGCTGATAGCGGTTGCCGCCCGCCGCCTTGGCCCGGTACATCGTGATGTCGGCGCTGCGCAGCACCTCGGCCGCGCTGCGCTCCCCGGAAGGCCCCTCGACGACGCCGATCGAGCCGCGGACGGTCAGCTCGCGGCCGTCGAGGCGGATGGGGGAGGCGAGCGCGTTCAGGATGCGGCCGGCCAGTTCGTCCACCTCGTCGGCGGTGTCCGGGCCGGTGGTCAGCGCCACGAACTCGTCGCCGCCGAGCCGGGCGACCATCTCGCCGGGAGCGGTGGCGCAGCTCTGGAGCCGGTCGGCGACCTCGACCAGGAGGCGGTCACCGGCGGCGTGGCCGAGGCTGTCGTTGATGGCCTTGAAACCGTCGAGGTCCAGGTAGCAGAGGCCGAAGCGGATCCCCTCCTGGGCGGCGAGGGCCTTCTCCAGGCGCTCGAAGAACAGCGTCCTGTTGGGCAGTCCGGTGAGCGCGTCGTGGGTGGCCTCGTAGCGCAGGCGCAGATTGAGGAGCCGCCGCTCGGTGGTGTCCTCCATCAGCGCGAGCTGGTATTCGGGACGGCCTTCGGAGTCCCGCAGCAGCGACACGGTGAGGTTGGTCCACAGGACGGTGCCGTCGTTGCGGTAGTACGCCTTCTCGACCCGGTAGTGGTCGCGTTCGCCGCGCACCAGCTCGTCGTAGAACTTCCACACCTGCGGCGAGTCCTCGGGGTGGACCCACTCGTTCACCTTGTGGCTGCGGACGTGGTTCTCCAGCCCGCCGAACATCTTGGTGAGGGTGTCGTTGACCTCCAGGACGTTGCCGTCCAGGTCGGCGACGCCGATGCCGATGGCGGCGTCCTTGAAGACCGCGCGGAACCGGGCCTCCGTCGCGTGCAGGGCCTGTTCGGCGTTTGTCCGGGCGGTCAGCGCCGAGCGGGCGATGGCTTCCTGCTCGGCGAGCGTGCGCTCGCGCAGGGCCCCGGTGAAGCCGGCGGCGAGGGTGTGCTGAATCCGTGCGCAGCGGGCCCGGCCGTCCTCGGTGGACAGCACGCCGGGTCCGTTGCCGCCGCAGTACAGGACGAGGTAGGAGTCGACGACGCCGAGCGTGGAGCTGAGGGCGTCCGGGTCGGTGCAGTGAGCGTGGATCAGGGCCTCGCCGATGCGCTGGGCGGGCGAGGCGTCGAAGGGATGGGCGTGCAGGATGCTGTTCAGCTCGCGTGCCAGGGGCAGCAGATGCTGTTCGAACTCCGGCCGGGTGAGAGAGGTGGCCGTCAGGGGGAAGATGGCCCGGCTCCAGATTCTGGCGAATCTCCGCAGCCGGCCTTCCGGACCGTCGGGCTCCGCGTCCGGTTCCCCGGACGCCTGGGCGGGAATGCTCACGCCTTGCGCCCAACCCCTGCGAAGCCCGAGAAGGCGTACGGGTCTTCCTGCTCCGGCGACTGCGGGGTGTCGGGCCGCCATTCGGGCATCGACACGAGCCCCGGCTCGACCATCTCGTAGCCCTCGAAGAACTGGCCGATCTCCTCGCGCGAGCGCATGATCAGCGGGTTGCGGATGTTCTGGTAGACGCCGACCGTGCCGGCCGCCTCCTCCTTGGGCAGCGGGATGCCCTCGTACGAGGCGTGGGTCAGGACGATCAGGCTGCCGGGGGCCAGCGACTCGCGCAGTTCGGCGACCGCGGCGCGCGGGTCGTCCGCGTCCTCGACGAAGTGGAGCACCGCGACCAGCAGCAGGGCCACCGGTCGGTCCAGGTCGAGCAGTCCGGTGACATCCGGGTTCGTCAGGATCTCCTTGGGACGTCGCAGGTCGGCGGTGGCGACGACCGCTCGGTCGTTGCCCTCCAGGACGGCCTGGCTGTGGGCGACGGCGACCGGGTCGTGGTCGACGTAGGCCACCTTGGCCCCGGGGTCGGCGGCCTGGGCGACCTCGTGGACGTTGCCGAAGGTCGGTATCCCGGAACCGATGTCCAGGAACTGGTCGACGCCGATGTCGACGGCATGGCGGACGGCCCGGCGCATAAAGGCGCGATTGGCCTGCATGATCTTGGGAAGGCCCGGAAGGAACTCCATGGCCTTGCGCGCGGCTTCCCGGTCCACCTCGAAATTGTGCGATCCGCCCAGATAGAAGTCGTACATGCGAGACACGCTTGGCACCGAAATGTCAATGCCCTGCGGTGCCCAGGCGGGACGCTCCATCGATGTCTCCAACAAGTCGCCACGGCGATCCGGCCATGTTCATGGTCAGTGTTGACCAGAGGCTACTGATCGGCCGCCAAGAGAGCGAGTGGAAACGGAAATTAGCGATCCGTTATTGGTCACACTCCGGTGGCATCTGCGGCCGGTCCGTCGCTCCGCGTATGCGTACAGCGACGGACCGGCACTCCGGACGCCGTTTCCCGGCGGTTCGGGGCCACTTGGGGTTCCTGGGCCGTATTCGACCGGGACCCATTACCGGGAAGCGCCGACGAGTTCGGAATCGGGGGAACGGCATACCAGGTGCCGCCGATCCCTTGTCCGTTGTTGTCGCCGGGCTTGGCGTCGCCCGCGAAGGTGTGGTTGGGCCGGCAGTCGATGGTCCGCTGCTCGACCCCGGCCGGGCGGTCGTAGGTGACGCATCCCTTCTTCGTCACTCCATCCACCGCGTTTTTGGCCATGGGGGCAACTACCGGCCAGTTCTTGAGCCAGTCGCCCGTGCACGCGGTCTTCATCGGCCAGACCGCGTCCTTGGCGAAGCGGTAAACCGTCATACCGCGGCTGTCCACCACGATGTCACCGAGTTCCGGATTTTTGCGGACCGAAAGCCCAGCGGCATCGGCCCCTTCGCCCGCGCCCGCGCTCTCGGCGTTCTTCGCCGCCTTCCTCCCGTGGGGGGCGCGGCGAACCAGGTGCCACCCACCCGCTGCCCGTTGACCTGGTCGGGGAGGGTGTCCTTCGCGTACCGGTACTTCGGCGGGTTCGCGGTGCCCTGGACGGTGAGTTGACCGGGTTCCTTCGGTTGTCGGCGGGTTCGCGTTCGAAGGAAGGCCGAGGAGAAGGGGGAGGGCCGGGGAACGGGGCGCAAACACGAATGGCCCATTATCCGCACGATCAGGCGAATCACCCGCGAGTGCCGCGTGTTCCCCGCCGGCATGGATCAGGCTCCCGGTCGTGTACGGATCACGCATCGCGCGGCTCACGGCAGCCGCCGCACTTCTCTGGCTGACAGCCGTACCGCTGCCCGCGACCGCCGACAGCTGCGCGGTGGCCTCGATCGGGCAGGGCGACGGCGGTTCCTCGGTCTCCGTGGCGGGGGACGGGGGCTGCGTCGCGGTCTCCGAGCCGAAGCCACCACCACCGCCACCGCCGAAACCGCCACCGCCTCCCCCTCCACCGCCGCCTCCTCCCCCTCCACCGCCACCGCCACCGCCACCGGTGGTCGCGGAACCGCCTCCGCCTCCGCCCCCACCTCCTCCTCCGCCGCCACCCCCACCACCGGCGCCCGCGCCCCCGCCCGCGCCCGCGCCCCCGCCGAAGCCCTCGCCCTCACCGGATCCCCCGGTGCGGACCGAGCCACCGCCACCCCGGCCCGTCGCGCTGCCGGCGTACCGCAAACCCACCCGCCAACAGCCGCGGAGCGGGCCGTCGCTGGTGTCCCTGACTCTGCTCATCACCGCACCGGCGGTGTTCGCCGTGGCCGTGCTGCGCCCGCGATCGTCCCGCTGACCAGGAGAGATGCATGTCCGAATGGCTCGTACTGAGCATTGCCATGGCGTCCGCCTGCGCGGTCGTCCTCACCATCGCCGTCCTGAACAACCGGCGGATCGGGGATGACGACGACCCGTCCGAGACGCCCGACGTCATCGAGTACATGACGATGATGATCGGCGTGGTCTACGCGATCGTCCTGGGGCTCGCCATCGCCGGTGTGTGGGAGGGGCGCAGCGCCGCCCAGGAGTCCGTACGCATCGAGGCCCAGGCGCTGCACGAGGTGCAGGCGCGGGCCTCCGTCTATCCGGTGGAGGTCCGCGATCGCATCCGGGCGGACGTCGACGCCTATGTCAGCCATGTGGTGCACGACGAGTGGAAGGTGATGGCCGACCGGAACACGCTCACCGAGCGCGGCACCGAGTTGCTGGACAAGGTGCGGGCGGACGTCACCGACTACGTGCCCAGAACGGATCACGAGGGGCAGGCCTACCAGCCGCTGGTCGACCAGGTGGCGGCGGCGGACGACGCCCGCAGCTCACGCGGGCAGAACGCCGGGGCGACGATGCCGGGGGTGGTCTGGTTCGGGCTGATCATCGGGGCGCTGGTGACCGTGGGGCTCATCTTCACCCTCCAGATCCGCAGAACGTTCCGCGAACTGCTCCTGGCGGGCCTGTTCAGCGCGTTGATCGCCTTCCTGCTCTTTCTGATCTGGGACTTCGACGCGCCCTTCGGCCGGGGCATCTCGGCCACCGCGGACCCGTTCCTCGACATGTTCCCGGGAGCCGCCCGCTGAGAGTCGCGCTCCGGCCGGTGAACCGATCGGTGAGCCGGCCGGGGGACACCGCTGACCCATTCGCCGGACCCCGATCGCGGGCCGGGGGGACCGCTCCTAGCGTGTCGGGCATCGAGGTGCATTTTTCCTGCTATGTGGAAATTGGTTCCGCAGCTGCCCCTCGGGGAACCCGGAGGATCCACCATGCGCGCGATACGTGTCGCACCGCTCGCCCTGCTGGGCGCCAGTGCCCTGACGCTGCTGGCCCCGTCCGCCGCCCACGCCGCGCCGGACGGGGCGACCAGCACGTTCAATCCGACGATCACCCCATCGGTCATCGCACCGGGCGGCCGGGTCACCCTCGGCGCCGGCGGCTGCACGGGCGAGACGACCGTCACCTCGGGCATCTTCGACACCACCACCATCCCGAGCGGTTCCACGACGGCCACCGCCACCATCGACACGGACGCCCGCCGAGGGGCCGTGTACGCGGTGACGTTCGCCTGCGGCTCCACCGGCACCTCCCGGAACGTCAACCTGACGATCACCGGCGGCGCCACGAGCACCCCCACGCCGAGGCCCACCACCGTTCCGACCGCCAGTTCGACGGCCCTCGTGCCGGGCGGCGTGCGCGGCGGCCTCGGCGGAAGCTCCGGCACCACCGACACGGTGGAGGTCGCCGCCGGAGCGGCCCTGGTCGCCGTGGCGGCCTCGGGCGCCCTCTACTTCGCGCGCCGCCGCACCGCCGACCGCCGCCACTGATCGCGAACATGCGGCGCACGGCAGTCGCCCCGGGTCCTGGTCCAGGACTCGGGGCGACGGGCGTATCGGGCCGGGCGGGAGGTTCGACGCCTTAGAACGCCGCATGGCTCGGCCGCCGGCGCCGGACGAGGAAGACCGCGCCGCCGACGGCCGCCGCGGCCACCAGACCGCCGCCGACCTGCATCTCCACGGAGCTCGGACCCATCGAGCCGCCGAGCCCGCCCTGCGCGCCGTTGCCGGCGAGCACAGTGAACTTGTGCGTCGCGATCCGGTCGTTGTCACTGCACTTCACGGAGAGGTGGTACTGACCCGGCGTGGTGTTGTTCCGAACGCGGGCATGGGCGTAGTTGGTGCCGTCACCCGACGAGAGGGTGGTCGTCGGGAACGCGTTCGACCAGACCTTGCCGCCGTGACCGCAGCCCTGCGCGGTGATCTTGAGCGTGCCGCCCTGGTGGACGGAGTGCGGATTGACGGCGACGTTGACCGGGCCGTTGGTGGCGGCGGCCATGGGGGCCGCCAGCCCGACGGCCGCGAAGGCGGTCGCGGTGACCGCGAGAGCGCGTGAGACACGCATCGTGTGAACCTCCAGCGGGAAACGCCCCGGGGGCTTGTCCCCCGGGCTGGATCGACGAGAACGCCTCCCATGACGAACACTCACCAGCGGACCGGCGGCTCGCACTTCGGCGTTGCTCCACCACGGTGACGCGACACGCCGTACGAAAACCCCCGAACCTGACGGAGCCGCAGGTCACGGGCCGTCAGAACTTTTATCTGCTCATTACTCCGATGGGCAGCCATCCGGAGGGGCGCCGACCTCGCCGCCACCCGTTCGCCTCTCCCTGATCGCCGCCCGGACACGGCGCCCTTAACGTTCACAGCGTCGCGACGAAGGGAGAACCATGGGCCGGGACTACGCTGGCGCCGAGCGGACCAGACGTGTGCCATGGGGTGCGGTCGCCCTGGTGCTGCTCAGCGGCCTCGCCCTCATGCGCAACGGCACGGAGTTCGGGGAGGCCGGCCCCCCGCAGCCCGCGGCGGCCGCCTCCCTGGACCTGGGCAAGGACACCGCGGGGCCGCCGGTGGAGGGCGAGCCGGTGCAGCCGCTGCCGTACGCCCCGGCCTCCCGGGTGAAGATCTCGTCCATCAACGTCGACGCCCCGGTCATCGACGTCAATCTGGACGCCAACGGGTGGATCGACGCCCCGCCCGCCGAGGACCCCAACCTCGCCGGCTGGTACCAGAACGGCATCGCCCCCGGCCAGCGCGGCACCGCCGTGGTCGTCGGTCACGTCGACAACATGTCCGGGCCCGCGGTCTTCTACGGCCTCGGCTCGCTCCAGAAAGGGCACCGGGTCGAGGTCGCCCGCTACGACGGCCGGGTCGGGATCTTCGAGGTCTACGGGGTGGAGGTCTTCTCCAAGAACGACTTCCCGGGCCCCCGGGTCTACGGCGACACCGGCCACGCGGAGCTGCGGGTCATCACCTGCGGCGGGGGATACTCCAAGGCGGGCGGCTACGACGGCAACGTGGTGGTCTTCGCCAGGCTCGTCGACACCCGCTGACAGCGGCGCACCGCGCACACCTCTGCCCCCGGCGGCCTCGGCAACCGAAGCCGGGGGCACAGGCGCGCACGGTGCCGCGTTCCGCTGCTCAGAGGCGGCGCGGCACCTGTCTCTTATACACATCTT
>NZ_NTGZ01000104.1 GCF_002551245.1 Streptomyces sp. rh34 | reverse complement strand
CCGCTCGGCGCAGCGCTCGGCGCCACGCCAAGCCTCCGGGCGGCCGGTGGCGCGGTGCACCGCGAGCAGCGAGACGAGCCCGCCCGCCGCCCCGCCGCGCACCCCGTACCCGTCCTCGGCCGCGCTCGCCGCGCAGCTCAGCCGGACGGCCGGACCGGCCTGGTCCAGCACCTCCCGGTCGCCCAGCAGCGTGCCTACCTCGGTCAGCGCGAACGCGATGCCGCCGAGGCCCGCGAAGGCTCCGGAGCCCAGGGCCCCGAGCTCGTCGGCCCGCCCGTGCAGCGCGTCCAGCAGCCCCGGGACCGGGGCGAGCGCCTCGCGGGCCGCCTCCGCGTACCGGGAGGCGCCGGTGAGCGCGGCCAGCTGCGCCAGGAAGAGGGCGGGCCCGGTGTAACCGCCCGCGAGATCCGCCGCCATCGGCGTGAGCCGCCAGTAGCGCTCGCCGAGCAGTTCGAGCCCGATCCAGTTGGTGCGGCCCTCGTGCCGGTAGGCGAGGGAGACGAGCTGGTCGCCCACCGACCGCGCGGCGGAGAGCAGTTGCTCGGGCTCCGGTGCGGTCGCCGCGCTCCGCGACCGGCCGCCCGGCCCCGCCCGGTGCGGCGGCTCGGGCGAGGTGCTCACCATGGCGGCCCGGATGATCCGTTCCTGGTCCTGGCGGTCCACGGTGTCCATCGCGCGCACCTTCGCCTCGACGCGCGCCAGCCCGGTGGGGTCGGTCCCGCCGTCGGCGGCCCGGTCGTGGGCGGCCCGGTCCTGCGGGGACCGGTCACGTGCGGTCCGGTCGTGCGAGGGCCGGTCGCGCGAGGGCCGGTCATGGGCCGGCCCCGGAACCATACGGCCGGTGCCGCTCCACACCTCCGTGCCGCCCGGCCGGGTGCCGAACACCGGCACGTCACCGCACCACAGCTCCGCCACCTCCTCGTCCTCCACTCCGGGCAGCGCGGGCACGCCCAGGAGCGGGGTGCGCAGCAACGAGAGCACGCGGTGCCGTTCGGTGGCGTCCCGCATCAGGTCGGGGTGGGTCGACTCGTCCAGCAGCGTCGTGTACGTCCAGGTCGGACGCGGCACCACGCGCACCTCGTCCCGCGCGAAGAGCCGCAACAGCCCGTCCTCGCCCACGAGGTCGTCCCGGTGCTCGCTGATCGCGGAGTATCCGGCGCGGAAGCCGCCGCACAGCGCTTCGGTGTACGCGGAGGGATCGGCCGCCACTCCGCCCAGCCGGGGCCGGTTGGCGGACTCGGTGAACCGGCCCGCCCGCCGCACCAGCCGCATGCGGTCGGTTCCGGCCTCCGCCCAGTCGGCGGTCTCGATCGGCGACGACGCGGCCCGGCCCCCGCCGATGGCGGACATGTCGAGTGCGGTGGTGTCCCCGACGAGCAACTGGGGCAGCAGGCCGACCCGGTGGACCGAGTCGTGCAGGGCCCGGGCGGCCGGATCGGCGGACCGGGCGGGCCCCAGCGGTGGGTGGAACAAGGTCTCCACATCGACCAGGACCGGGTGCGGACCGCAGGCGATCAGGTTCTCGTGGTGCAGGTCCGTACCGTCCAGCGTGTGCAGCAGGGCCAGCAGCGCACCCTGGCGCCGGTAGAACCGCCGGGTCTCCGTCACCGAGGCGCACGGCCGTTCCTCGACGAACTCGGCCCAGCCGTAGTCCCCCCGGTCCAGGACCCGCAGCACCCGCAGTTCCGGGGTGCCGGGCAGCGAACCGAACCACTCGGCCAGGGCGTTGAAGTGCCGGTGCGCCGCGAGCGGACGCGGCTTGTAGACGAGCCGGGCGCCGTCGGCGAACCGCAGCAGCATCACCGACCGTCCCCCGCGATGACTGTCGCCCGCCCCGGCCTCGACACCGGTCAGCGCCCCGGGCCCCGCGCTCCCGCCGAGCCCGCGCTCGGGGGAACCGGCACGGTCACCGAGCACCCCCGACGGGGCCAGCAGGTGCCGGTCGGCGGCGAGCCGCGCGGCCATCTCCGCGAACGCGTCCCCCGCGTTCAGGCAGGCCGTCGCGAGGAGGCGGGCCAGCACGGGGTAGCCCGTGACGAGCAGGGCGAGGCCGTCGCGGTTGGCGGTCCTCCGCACGAAGTCCCGGAAGCGCTCCTCGGGCCCCTCGCCGCTCAACCGGCCCAGCCGCCGGGCCTCGTGCAGTTCCGTGACGAGGGTGCGCGCCGCGATCCGGGACAGCCGACGCGTCAGCTGCCGCCGGAAGTCCGCCAGGACGGGCGAGGAGCCGTCCTCCGCGAGCGCGTCCCGGAGCCGCCGCGCCGCCGCCTCCACGAACGGCGCGACGACCGGCCCGAAGCCGCTGAGTCCGGGGTACGCCCGGTCGGCGACCACCACGTCGCCCGGCGCCGAGGCGACGGCCTCCCGGGCGAAGACCGCCCAGCCGGGGGCGCCGGAGGGACTGCCCCCGACGACGCCGGGCAGCCACCACGGCTCTCCGGCCGCACCCTCGAACGGGGAGGGGGAGGGGAGTGAGCGCGCGGGCGGGGCAGCGCCGGGCGTACCGGAAGCGCTGTCGCCGGACGCGACGGAGGCGTCGGGGGCGGAGGCGTCGGGGGCGGATGCGGCGGGGACAGACGCGACGGAGACAGCAGGGGAGGGGCGACGGCTCGTCCCTCTGTCGATCAGATCCTTCTCCGCCACCGCTCCGCACCTCCCCGGTCCCGGGTAGCCCCGGTCGGGCCGCCCGCGTCCATCGTGGCGGGGGAACGGGTGCGGGCGCATGGGGGAGTCGCCCCCATCTTTCGCCCTCCGGCCCGCGGACGCCGGTAGCGCGTAGCCGTGGACGCGCCGGGACGGCTGCGCGGACTGCTGGGCCAAGAGCACCGACCCGCTGGCCGGGAGCACCGACCCGCTGGGCCGGGAGAGGCCGGACCCTCAGGTAGGGAGGGTGCCGGCCCCGGCATGGCTCACCCCCGGGGCGCCGCCGTCGACCCCCGGATCATCAGCTCGGCCGCGATGGTCGCGATGCCGCCGGGCGGCGGGTCCTCCTTGCCCATCGCGAGCCGGCCGGCCCGGGCGCCCGCCTCGAAGAGCGGCAGCCGCACCGTCGTGAGGGCCGGCACGGCGTCCACCGAGAACGGCAGGTCGTCGAAGCCCGCGACCGAGATGTCCTGGGGGATCCGCATCCCCTGGTCCCGGACGGCCGCGCAGGCGCCCAGCGCCACGGTGTCGTTGGCGGCCACGACCGCGGTCACGTCCGGTGCCCTGCGCAGGAGTTCGAGGGTGGCTTCGTAGCCGGAGCGCCGGTCGTAGGGGCCGTGCACGGTGAGCAGGTCCTGATCAACCGAGCCCCGGCCCCCGCCGGGCCCGGCCGGGCCCGCGTCCAGTCCGGCGGCGCGCAGCGCCTCCCGGTGGCCCTCCAGCCGGTGCCGGGTGGTGGTGCGCTCCGGGGGCCCGGCGACGTAGCCGATCCTGCGGTGGCCGAGCGAGATCAGGTGCTCGGCGAGCCGCCGCCCGCCGCCCCGGTTGTCGAACGTGAGCGCGGCGACGAGGGCGTCCCCCTCGGGCAGCGGGGGCCGCCCGCAGAAGACGATCCGGGTGCCCGCGTCCGCGAGTTTCGTCAGTTTCGCGGACATCGCGGCCTGGTGCGCCGGGTTCTCGACCGCGCCGCCGGTGAGGACGACGGCGGCGGCGCGCTGGCGCTGGAGGAGCGTGAGGTAGGTGAGTTCGCGCTCCGGGGAGCCGCCCGTGTTGCAGATGACGGCCAGCTTCTCGCCGCCCGCCCGTCCGGAGCCGTCGCCGGGGCCGCCGATCTGCGTCTGGGCCGCCCCCGCCATGATCCCGAAGAACGGGTCGGCGATGTCGTTGACCAGGATGCCGACCAGGTCCGAGGTGGCCGCGGCGAGCGAGCTCGCGGGCCCGTTGAGCACGTAGTCCAGGTCATCCACCGCGCGCAGGACCCGCTCCCGGGTCGACGCCGCCACCGGGTAGTTGCCGTTCAGCACACGGGAGACGGTGGCCGGGGACACCCGGGCGCGGGCCGCCACATCCGCCAGGGTGACTGTCATCGCTGTCCTCCGTGAGATCACGTGCGGCCCCCTCTTGTCCGGCCGCTGTCGGCAGGCTAGCGTCATCTCGCATAGAAAGCGCTTGCTACCACTGTATGGAGGGACCTTCGTGACACGCAGGACAGTGCGCATCGCCATGAACGGCGTCACGGGGCGCATGGGGTACCGGCAGCACCTGGTGCGCTCGATCCTCGCGATCCGCGAGCAGGGAGGCCTGGATCTCGGCGACGGCGAGGTCCTGTGGCCCGAGCCCGTGCTCGTCGGCCGGCGCGCCCATGCCCTGGAGGAACTCGCCGAGCGCCACGGCCTGACCGAGTGGTCGACCGACCTGGACGCGGTCCTCGCGGACGACACGGTCGACATCTACTTCGACGCCCAGGTCACCTCCGCCCGGGTGGAGGCGATCAAGAAAGCGATCGCGGCGGGCAAGCACGTCTACACCGAGAAGCCGACCGCCACGGACGTCGAGGGGGCCCTCGACCTGGCCCGGCTCGCCCGGGACGCGGGCATCAAGCACGGCGTCGTCCAGGACAAGATCTTCCTGCCCGGCCTGCTGAAGCTGAAGCGCCTGATCGACGGCGGCTTCTTCGGCG
The DNA here is from genome assembly GCF_002551245.1 of Streptomyces sp. rh34. Taxonomy (GTDB): domain Bacteria; phylum Actinomycetota; class Actinomycetes; order Streptomycetales; family Streptomycetaceae; genus Streptomyces. Next base: position 20,064 of record NZ_NTGZ01000104.1, on the reverse strand, counting down.
AGATCCTGTCCGTGCGCGGGGAGTTCGGCTACTGGGTCTTCGAGGGCGACTGGCAGGAGGCCCAGCGCCCCTCGTGGAACTACCGCGCCGAGGACGGCGGCGGCATCGTCGTCGACATGTTCCCGCACTGGGAGTACGTGCTCCACGAACTGTTCGGCCAGGTCACCTCAGTGACGGCCCATGTGCGGACGCACGTTCCGCAGCGCTGGGACGAGCGGGGCAAGCCGTACGAGGCGACCGCCGACGACGCCGCGTACGGCATCTTCCAGCTCGCGGGCGGGGCCGTCGCGCAGATCAACTCCTCCTGGACAGTCCGGGTCAACCGCGACGAGCTGGTCGAGTTCCAGGTCGACGGCACCCACGGCTCCGCCGTCGCGGGCCTGCGCAACTGCCGTGTCCAGCACCGCTCGGCGACCCCCAAACCGGTCTGGAATCCGGACCTCCCGGTCACCGAGTCGTTCCGCGACCAGTGGCAGGAGGTGCCGGACAACCAGGAGTTCGACAACGGCTTCAAGGCACAGTGGGAGCTGTTCCTGCGCCATGTGGTGCTGGACGAGCCGTACGGCTGGGACCTGCTGGCCGGCGCCCGGGGCGTCCAACTGGCCGAGCTGGGGCTGAAGTCGTCCGCCGAGGGCCGCCGCTTCGACATCCCGGAGCTGACCCTGTGACCCGCGCGACCGGTTCGCGGCGCCGCCGGAGGCCGCTGACATGACGATCCACCTCCCGCAGGGCCCCTACACGCCCCGCGCCACACCGCTCGACCTCGCCCCGGGAGCGGCGGCCCCCACCTCCCGTACGGTCTTCTCGGCGGCGCACGTGGTCGCGGATCCGTACGCGGACATCGGCCCGGACGGCCCGGCGGCCGTCGACTGGGAGTCCACGCTCGCCTTCCGCCGTCACCTGTGGTCGCACGGCCTGGGCGTCGCGGAGGCCATGGACACCGCGCAGCGCGGCATGGGCCTGGACTGGGCGGGCGCCGCCGAGCTGATCCGCCGCTCGGCCGCCGAGGCGAAGGCCGTGGGCGGGAGGATCGCCTGCGGCGTGGGCACCGACCAGCTGCCCGACGGCGGGTCGCCCACCCTGGCCGAGGTCACGGCGGCGTACGAGGAGCAACTGGCCCTGGCCGAGGAGAACGGCGTTCAGCCGATCCTCATGGCCTCCCGCGCGCTGGTCCGCGCCGCCCGGGGCCCGGAGGACTACCTCGCCACCTACGCCCACCTCCTGCGCCAGGCGTCGGAGCCGGTGATCCTGCACTGGCTGGGCCCGATGTTCGACCCGGCCCTGGAGGGCTACTGGGGCAGCGCCGACCTCGACGACGCCACGGACACGTTCCTCAAGGTCATCGCCGAACACCCGGACAAGGTCGACGGCATCAAGATCTCCCTCCTGGACGCGGCCCGCGAGATCGGCGTCCGCCGCCGCCTGCCGGGCGGGGTGCGCTGCTACACGGGCGACGACTTCAACTACCCGGAACTCATCGCGGGCGACGAACGCGGCTTCAGCCACGCCCTGTTGGGCATCTTCGACCCGCTGGGCCCGCTGGCGGCGCACGCGGTACGGGTGCTGGACACGGGAGACGTGGACGGCTTCCGGGCCCTCCTGGACCCCACGGTCGAACTCTCCCGCCACCTCTTCCGGTCGCCGACCCGCTTCTACAAGACGGGCGTGGTGTTCCTGGCCTGGCTCTCCGGCCACCAGGACCACTTCACGATGGTGGGCGGACTCCAGTCGGCGCGCTCGCTCCCGCATCTGGCGAAGGCGTACGAACTGGCCGACGTCCTGGGCCTGTTCCCGGACCCGGACCTGGCCGAACACCGGATGCGCTCCCTGCTCGCGGTCCACGGAGGCGCACGATGAGCGACGACCACCTCTCCCGCCTCTCACTCAACCAGGAGACCATCAAACAGTGGTCGTTGGAGGAGCTGGCCGAGGGCTGCGTCGACGCGGGCATCGGCATGGTGGGCCTGTGGCGGGCCCCGGTGCAGGCGTACGGCGTCGAGCGCACGGCCAGGCTCCTGGCGGATGCCGGGCTCATCGTCACCAGCCTCTGCCGGGGCGGCTTCTTCACCGCACTCGACCCGGCGGAACGCGCCCGCGCCCTGGACGACAACCGGGCGGCGATCGACGAGGCGGCGGCCCTGTCCACCGACACCCTGGTCCTGGTCTCCGGCGGCCTCCCGCCCGGCAGCCGCGACCTGCACGGGGCCCGGGAGCGGGTCGCCGACGCGCTGGCGGAACTGGCCCCGTACGCGGCGACGCGCGGCGTACGTCTGGCGATCGAGCCGCTGCACCCGATGTACGCCTCCGACCGCTGCGTCGTCTCCACGCTCGGCCAGGCCCTGGACCTCGCGGAACGCTTCCCGGCCGAACAGGTCGGCGTGGTCGTCGACACCTACCACCTCTGGTGGGACGACCGGGCGCCCGCCCAGATCGCCCGCGCGGGTGCGGGCGGCCGCATCCACTCCTTCCAGCTGGCCGACTGGATCACCCCGCTCCCGGCGGGCGTCCTGCTCGGCCGGGGCCAACTGGGCGACGGAAGCGTGGACTTCCGCGCGTTCCGCCGCCACGTGGAGGCCGCCGGCTTCGACGGCCCGATCGAGGTGGAGATCTTCAACGAGGCGCTGTGGGCCCGCGACGGGGCGGAAGCCCTGGCGGAAGTGGCGGACCGCTACGTACGACATGCCTGCTGAGAGCCCCTGCGCCACCCCGTTGGCAAAGAGATCGTAAAGGGCTGCAACCTTCGCGTACCTTCCCGTGTCACACATGGCGTCGGGACTTCCGGGGAGGGGTCCGGGGGGAACGGGAAGGCCCGGCGGGAGGGGAAAGCGAGGGGGGTCCGGCCGCGAGGCCGGGCCCCATTTCGCCTTTCCGGATACGCCTGATCAGCTCCGCCGGATCGGCTCGGCAGGATCAGCTCCGCAGGTCCGTGAGCCTGGACAGCGCGTCGGCGGCGGCGTCCCGTTCCCCGGCCCCGAGGCTGACCGCCGCGGCCTCTTCGAGCAGCTCCGCGGCCCGCTCCGCGTCTCCCATTCGCTGCGCGATGTCCCCGCGCAGGACGAGAAGTCGCAGCTTCTGTACCGGAGTCGGGTGCTCGTCCGTCAGCCCCAGCACCCGGTCGATGATCTTCGCGGCGCCCGACAGGTCCTGTTTGGAGTCCGCGAAGAGGTCCGCCATGTGCAGCGCGCGGGCGAACGTCTCCTTCGGGGCGGGCCGGTGGTTCGGGTCCTCGCTGATCGGCTGCCCGATCCGGATCGTGTTCCCGGTCGGGTCGGTCATCAGGAACTGCCGCACCCCGTACGACATGTCCTTCAGCGGACCGATGCGCGGCAACCCCCGTGCCGGGATGCGCCCGTAGGCCGCCTTGAGGCCGGCGCGGAACGCCGTATGCAGGCCGTCGACGTCATCGGTGAGGACGTAGCACCCGGAGTGGGAGGACGCCGGGTCGTAGTCCTTCATGCCGTACAGCTGGAGCTCGATCGACCCCCGCTGGACGACGGCGTACGCGTACGGGCTCTTCTGGAGGTACGTCGTCTCGAAGCCCAGGGCGGTGTAGAAGGCGACCGCGGCCTCGATCAGCGAGGTCCGGCAGGGCAGCAACGGGATGGTCGTCTCGGTCATCCGTTGAGCGTAGTCAAATTTGAGTACCTCGGCCAGGGTGATGCGGTGATGACCTGTGGCCGCGGCCTTCAGAAATGAAAATTCTCGCCACGTCGACACGTTCGCGCAGGTGGGGGCGGGCGACACAGGTCTAGACCGAACGACCTCTTTACGCCTTTCCTTGTCCGTGCGTTACTCATGGCATGTCCATGGCATCCGATAATCGGATGCCATGGGTCTCTTCCCCGTCAACGTGCCCGGAGGTGGCTATGCCCACGTACCGTTCTCCGTCCCGCCGACTCAAGAGATCCAGAGGGGCTCTGCTGGCAGGAGCTCTGGTCAGTGCCGCGGCGCTGATCCTGACCGGTACGGGCCCGGCCGTCGCCGCGCCGCCCGGACCCGACAAGCCGGTCCGGTCCGGCCAGGCGTGGATGGGTGCGGGCACCCGCATCGAGCAGGGTCCCGCCTCGGCGGCGGCGGGCGGCGTGACGCCGATGGACACCAGTGGTGTCCAGGGCATCGACGTCTCCCACTGGCAGGGGGCGATCAACTGGGGCTCGGTGAAGGCCGCGGGCATCGACTTCGCCTACATGAAGGCCACCGAGGGCACGTCCTACAAGGACAGCCGCTTCAACGCCAACTACACCGGCTCCTACAACGCCGGCCTGATCCGGGGCGCCTACCACTTCGCCCGCCCCAACGTCTCCAACGGGGCGACCCAGGCCAACTACTTCGCGAGCAGCGGCGGAGGTTGGTCCAGGGACGGCAAGACCCTCCCCGGGGTGCTGGACATCGAGCACAACCCCTACGGCGCCATGTGCTACGGCCTCTCCACGACCCAGATGCGCACGTGGATCAACGACTTCTACAACACGTACAAGGCGCGCACCACCCGCGACGTCGTCATCTACACGACGGCCAGCTGGTGGAACACCTGCACCGGGAACTGGACCGGCATGTCCACCAAGTCCCCGCTCTGGGTGGCGCACTGGGGCACCAGCAGCCCGAACATCCCCAGCGGCTTCCCCACCTGGACGATCTGGCAGTACTCGGCGACCGGCCGGGTCAGCGGGGTCTCCGGCGATGTGGACCGCAACAAGTTCAACGGTTCCATGACCCGGCTCCAGGCGCTCGCCAACAACACGGCGTAGCGGCCCCGGCGTACGCGCGGCGGCCGGGTGAGTCCGTCAGCGGCTCACCCGGCCGCACCGCGACCGCCCTCGCCGCCCCGCCCCCCAACGCCCCCGCCCCCACGGCGACCGTCCCCACCGGCCACCGTCATGTGCCGACGCGCGCCCGCCGCCCCCCACCCCAGGAGCTCGCCGTGAACCTTCCGCAGCCGTCCCGCCGCCACGTCCTCCTCGCCGGTGCCGCCGGCCTGGCCGCCGTCGCCCTGCCCGGTACGGCCCACGCCGTCGACGCCCTCGACGCCATCGAACCGGACATCGACAGCACGTCCCAGTGGAAGGCCCGTGCGCCGCGGAACCCGGTCGAGCTGGTGGGAAGGCGGCCGACCATGATCGTCGTGCACCACACGGTCAGCGCCAACACCTCCGACGTCTCCCGCGCCCAGGCCCACCGGCACGCCCACTGGGTCCAGGACCTGCACATGGACAAGAACGGCTGGACCGACACGGGTTACCACTTCCTCGTCAGCCGGGGCGGCTGGATCACCGAGGGCCGCCACCGCAGCCTCGGCACGCTGCGGGGCGGCAGCGACTTCGTCCTGGGCGCGCACACCTCCGGCCAGAACGGGGCGGGCATCGGCATCGCCAACGAGGGCGCGTACCACGACGGAGCGCAGCCGCCCCGGGCGCAGTGGGAGGTCCTGGTGGCGCTCTGCGCCTACACCTGCAGCCAGTACGGCATCGCGCCGAGCCGGATCTACGGGCACAAGGACTTCGGCGACACCCTCTGTCCGGGAGTGCTGCACGACAAGCTGCCGCAACTGCGCAGCGAGGTCGCGGCGAGCATGCGCTGAGTGAGGGGCGACTCCGGAAAGGAGAGCGAGAAACTGGGTGGTGGGCATCACCGACCTCACTCCGCAGGCCCACAAGGCCGCTTCCCTGATACGGGCCGGTCATGCCGCGAAAGCCCAGCGGCTGTTTCCCGCGGAGCGCGTCCACCCGCTGCCCCGGGCACGGGAGGACCGCCTCGCGCGAAGTGGCTGACTGCCGGCTGCTGACCGCCGATTGCTGACCGCCTGCTGTCTGCTGCCCCAGAGGAGCGCGTGCTCACGCCCAACCACCGGACGAGCGCACCACGACGGGCGGGGAGCCCGGTTCCCCGCCCGCCCGCCCGCACGCGCTACGCCCACCGCCGCAGCGCCACCCGGGCCGGCAACGTGACCGCCAGCAGCGCCAGGCCACCGGCAGCGGCGACGAAGGCCCCGTACAGCAGCGGCGGCACGTACGGTGCCTCGCCGGTCATGCCGCGCATCATCGGCACCAGGGTGGCCGCGGCGATGGCGGAGCCGAGGACCACGCCCACCGAGGACACCAGCAGGCTCTCCCAGCGCAGCATCCGCAGCACCTGGCGCCGGGTGGAGCCGACCAGGCGCAACGTGCCCAGCTCGCGGCGGCGGTCGAGCACCGTCATCACCAGAGTGTTGACCGCGGCGATCGCGGCGAAGCCGCCGAGGACCGCGGCCATGGTGTTGTTGGACCAGGCCCCCAGCCGCGCGTCGACACTCTGCTCGGTGGCGAAGCCGGAAGCGTCGGTGACCTCGCCCAGGGCCGTGAGCGACTGAGCCGAGCCGCCGCGCACCAGCAGCGCGCTGTCGAAGCCGGACGAGACGTGCCCGGCCAGGGAAGCCCGGTCCATGGTCACCGAGGCCAGGCCCAGACCGCGCCCGTACACCGCGACGACCTCGGGGGCGGCCTCGACGCCGTCGGGGAGGTGGAGCGGCAGCCGGTCGCCCACGCCGACGCCCGCCGAGGTCGCCAGGGTCCGGTCGATGGCGATACGGCCCTTGCCGAGCCGGTCGAGGCTTCCTTCGCGTACGTCCAGGTCCTGCACCTTCGCCAGCTCGGCACCGGAGCCGGTGACGCCCTGTGTCGTCGCACCCTGGAGGGAGGCGAACTCCCCGGAGCCGCCCGGCACGAGCACCTGGGTGTTCAGCAGGCCCACGGCCGCGTCCACACCCGGCGCACCGGCGGCGCGCTCCGGCGCGTCCACCGGGAGCCCGGCCGGGTCCGTCACCACGTGATCCGCGGTGATGCCCGCCCGCAACTGCGCGTCCGCGATGTGGCTCTGACTCGTGTGCATGAAGACGAGCGTCGAGGCGAAGGCCATGGCGAGCACGATCGGCGTGATCGCGGAGGCGAGACGACGGGCGTTGGTACGGGAGTTGGCGGCGGCCAGCTCACCGGCCGGACCCGCCCCGCGCAGCGGGAGGCCGAAGAGGCCCGCGCAGAGCCGTGCCACCAGCGGGCCCAGCAGCGCGACGGCGAGCATGAAGCACATGACGACGCCGAGGGCGGCCCCGGCCGCGTCGTCCCCCGTCGAACGGGCGGAGAGACCGGTGAGGAACGCGCCGCCGACGAGCGCGCCGATGCCGAGCACCGTACGGATGACACCGGGGCGCAGCCGCTCCACCGACGCTTCGCTCAGTGCCTGTCCCGGCCTGATCCTCGCGGGCCTGCGCCCGGCCGCCCAGCCCGCTCCGAGCGCGGTGAGCAGCCCGACGGCGACGGCGACGAGGAGGGGGATCCAGGAGACGTGCACCCGCACCGCCTCCGGGATCGCACCCCGGTCCTGCAACTGCCCGAACCACCAGTACGCGAGCCCGACGCCGGGCAGGCAGCCGACGATCCCGGCGAGGGGCGCGACGAGCAGCGCTTCGGAGGCGACCGCACGGCGGATCTGGCGCGGGGTGGCCCCGACCGCGCGCAGCAACGCGAACTCACGGGACCGCTGGGACACGGACAGGGCCACCGTCCCTGCCGCCGTGAAGACCGCGACGATGGTCGCGATCCCGCCGAAGGAACCGCCGAGCCCGAAGAGCGTCTCCTTGGCGTAGCCGAGCCCCGGGTCCTCGACGGCGCCCCGGTCGTCGCCGGTGCGCACCTCGGCCCCGGAGCCGGCCAGGGCCTGCCGCACGGAGGCGGCGAGGGCGTCGGCGTCGGTGCCGGGTTCCGCCAGGACGGCGATGGCGTCCGCCGTGCCGGGATGCCCGGCCAGCGTGGCGGCCTCGGCGTCGGAGAACCAGGCCAGTGCCGGTGCGGTACCGGTGGTCCGGGCGCTCTCGGCGGGCCCGGCCTCGGCGACGCCCGCGACCCGGAAGTCCCGCTGCCCGGCGGCGGTGTGCAGGGCGACGGTGTCGCCGACGGCGACCTTCGCCACGCCGGCCGTACGCGCGTCGAGGACGACCTCGCCCGTACGGGGCGCGGCACCGGCGGACAGCGCGGTACCGGTGAACGCGTGCGAGCCCCAACCGTGCGCGGTGAACGCTCCCTCGACGACAGGCAGTTCGCGGGCGCCCGACCCGGCTCCCGCGTCCGCCGCCCGCACGGGGAAGGTGAAGTCCGGTACGGCGCCGGCCGCACCCGTCGCCTCGGCGGCCTTCGCCGCAAGCCCGGCGTCCACCCGCGCGGTGTCCGGCAGCGGGACCGCCTCCTCCTCGCGGTCCTCTCCGCTGCCCGTGACGACGTACTCGTACTGGTCCGCCGCCGCGACGACCGGCGCGGCCGCGTACCGCTCCGGCGGCACCGACGCGCGCAGCCCGGTCTCCAGCAGGATCCCGCAGGCCGCGACGATCAGCGCGGACATCATCAGCGCCACGAAGGTCCCGGCGAACGACGCGGGCTTGAAGCGGACGGCCGCGCGGGCGAGTCCGTTGGGACGCATCACGCCGCCACACCCGCCATCGCGCCCGCACCGGCGGCACGGGCGGTGAGCACCCGCATACGCTCCGCGATCTGCTCCGCCGATCCGCGCTCCAGACCTCCGGCGAACGTTCCGTCCGCGAGGAAGAGCACCCGGTCCGCCCAGGCGGCGGCGGTCGGGTCGTGGGTGACCATGACGACGGTGGACCCGGCGGAGTCGACGGCGTGCCGGAGCAGCCCGAGAACCTCGGCGGCGGTGCCGGTGTCCAGGGCTCCGGTGGGTTCGTCGGCGAACACCACATCGGGGGCGGTCACCAGGGCGCGGGCCACGGCCACCCGCTGCTGCTGGCCGCCGGACAGCTCGCCGGGCCTCCGCCGCGCCTTGTCGGCGAGCCCGACCTGTGCGAGCACCCCGGCGGCGCGGCGGCGGTCCTGGCGCTTTCCGGCGAGGCGCAGGGGCAGCAGGACGTTCTGCTCCACGGTCAGCGAGGGCAGCAGGTTGAAGGCCTGGAAGACGAAGCCGAGGCGGCTGCGGCGCACCTCGGTGAGCTGGTTCTCGTTCATCCCGGTGATCTCCGTACCACCGAGGCGCACGGATCCCGCCGAGGGCCGGTCGAGCCCGGCGGCGCACTGGAGGAAGGTGGACTTGCCGGACCCGGACGGCCCCATGATCGCGGTGAACGTCCCGCGCGGCAGGGCGAGGTCGACGCCCGAGAGGGCGTGCACAGCACCCGCGCCGCGCCCGTACTGCCGCTGGACACCGCGCAGTTCGACGGCGAGCCCGGGTGTGGCGGCCCCGGGGCCGGGCCGGTCGCCCGCCGTGTGCCGCTTGCCCTTGCGTAGCCTCATGTTCCGTTCCGCCCTCTCGCGATCCGCTCGTACCGACGAGGTGCAGGGTGCGGGGACGGCCGGGCTCCGGGCGTCGTACTGGGGAGCCAAAAGGGAGGTGCTACCGAGGTAGGGGGTGGGCGAGGGCCGGATCAGGAGAAGAGGCGGCCGTGCTTGATCGCGGTGACGAACGACGACCAGCCGTCTGCGGAGAAGGCGACGACCGGACCTGCGGGGGCCTTGCTGTCGCGGACGGGGACGGTGGCGTGGCCGTCGGCGACCTCAAGGCAATCTGCGTTGGCACCGCCGCTATAGCTGGACTTGCGCCATGCGGATGGGGCGATGCGGTCAGCGATCGCCGGCTCGGTGCTGTGCATGTTCGTGCTCCTTCGCGATGCTTCTGACGAGCGCCACCGACTCTTCCCGTGGGGCCGCGTCACTCAGGGCGAGAGTGTAGGAGGTGTGGCAGGCCGCAACCATCGCGGGATCGTCCAGCAGGCGACCGGTGCGCAGCCCTTCAACCCAGGCCACAGGAGCCGCGTCGGCGAAGGACAACAGATAGACCATGCTCTCCATTAGTGAGTGGGCTCCGGATGCGAGGGTCAGCACATGCAGGCGCAGACGGCCGGAGTCGGCCATGTCGGCTACTTTGTGCAGTTGCTCCGCCATTACCTGTGACCCACCGACGCGGCGTCGGAGGGCGCCCTCGTCCAGTAGGACCCAAGTCTCCGGTTTCGAGGTCTTGTCGAGGAGCTGGCCACGCTTGGCGCGGCTGACAACCAACTCGTCAAGTTCCTCCGCGCAGTAGTTCGGGCGATAGGCCTCGAACACGGCCCGCGCATATGCCTTCGTCTGGAGCAGCCCGGGAATGAGCGCCCCGCCGTAGTGGCGGATCTCCGTGGCTTCTCGCTCCAACTCCGCAACTGTCGCGAAGTAGTAAGGGATTGCCGGGTCCCGGCTCTCCAGCCACCGTTCGAAGAATCCGTCCGTTCCCAGTGCCCGGTCGATCCGCCGCGCATCGTCCGGGCTCGGGAGTCGCCGCCCCGCCTCCCAGTGGCTGATCAGCGTCGGTGAACAGACCACCTGCTCGGCCAGCGCCTCCTGCGTCAGCCCGGCGGCAAGGCGGCAAGGCGGCGCAGCCGCAACTCGTTGCCATACTTCTCCCGCGCCGTAGGCGGCTTGCCGTTCGCTTTCATGCGACCCAACTCCTTGACCTGACCAGCGTGCTGTCATCCCCGACCCCCTAGAAGCGTAGCCACCCGCGACCCCACTCTGTGATGGGTTCGCTACGCAACGAAGCGATGCCGCACATCGACACCCCCTGAGAAGGCAGGCCTCCATGAAGCACGCCCTCGCCCGGCTCCTGAAGCCGGTGCTCAGCTTCCTGATCCCCGCACAGCGCCATCGGCACCCGCTGGACACGTGCGCGTACGTCCACCCCTACTCCTGCGACTACATCGGCGGACCGACCGCGTACCGGACCGGTGAGCGCCCTCCCCGTGGCGAGGACAGCCCGCTGGTACGTCCGTACTTCGTGGCGCACGAACGCCAGGTGGCCGAGGCGCTGGCGGTCGAGCGGCGGCGACCGCGCAGGCGCGGCGGGAGGCTCGGGAGGCTCTGGATCGCCGTGCGCGGGGTGGACCTGGCGGTCGGTTCCGCCCGCGGAAGCGGGGCCGCCGCATGAGGGTCGCCGGGGGTGAGGACGCCTCCGCGATGCGGCTGTTGCCCTGGAGCGGAACGGGAGGGAAGCCCTGCTACGTCGTGGGGGACGGCACCGGTTACGTGTCGCGGGCGGCCGACGACGTGGAGGAGATTCAGCTCGACATGGCCGACGAACTACTCGGACACGCCGCCGACCTGCTGGCCGAGGCGGACGCGACCGCGCCGCAACTCCACTTTCTCGCCGCTCGGTTGAGTGAGTCCCTGGTGCAGATCAAACGGGTCGCGGAGAGCAGGGGCTCCCGGTTGGAAGCGACGCTGCCCCGGGCGGAGGGGGGCGGGATGAGCCCGGGGTGACCGGTCGCCCGAGAGCCTCGGACGCGGCCGTCGAAGAAGGCGCGGCGGAGGCCGGCCGGCAGCGCCGGAGGCCGGGGGAGAGGAGGGGCGGGTCGCGATTCCCTGTCAGGTCCGCCGCGCGCTGCTCGCCAGGCGGTCCGCGAACGCGACGACCAGGTCGCGCAGTTCGGCGGGGCGGTCGATGACGAACGGCCGGTCGAGGGAGGCGAGTACCGGCGGCAGCCAGTCGAGCCGCTCCGCTCGGATCTCGACGCGCAGCCAGCGCTCGGTCACGGGATCCATGCCCTCCACCTGCTCCGCCTCGGCGTCCTCCACCCTTGCGATGCTCGCGGGCAGCCGGGCACGGATCTGCTCGGCCGTCCCGTGGACCCGCACGGTCACCTCGTACCGGTAGGCCGCCGTGGCGAGGCCGGACAGGAGCCGCTCCGCCGGGTCCGCTCCCGCGGGTTCCTCGAAGGACCCCGGCAGGGCCCTGGCGTCCACGATGCGGTCGAGCCGCAGGTTCCGGTCCTCCTCGCTCACCGGGTCGCCGCCGGTGACGTACCACCGGCCGGAGTGGGCCACGATCCCGTACGGATGCAGCGTGCGGTCGCTGCGCCGGCCCTCGCGGTCCGTGTACCTGATCGCGACCGGCCTGCGGTGGCGCACCGCGTCGGCGACCGTCAGCAGTACCTCGGCGTCCGGGGCGTCGAACGAGCCGGACGAGGCGGTGAAGGCGAGGGACTCCAGCACCGTGTCGAGGCGGCGGGCCAGCCGCGCGGGCAGCACCCGCCGGATCTTGGCCGAGGCCGTTTCGCTCGCGGTGGCCGCCCCCGTGGTCAGCCCCGCCCGGCCCCCGGCGATCAGCCCGAGCAGCACGGCGAGCGCTTCGTCGTCGTCGAACATCAGCGGAGGCAGGCGGTGTCCGGGAGCGAGGCGATAGCCGCCGTGGCGGCCCCGCACCGTCTCGACCGGGAGGTCGAGATCGATCAGCTGGTTCACGTAGCGCCGCACCGTGCGCCCTTCGACGCCGAGCCGGTCGGCCAGTTCGGTCGTCGTCCGGATACCGCCCGACTGCAGCAGCTCCAGCAGGGTGAGCACACGGCCGGTGGGCCGGGACGTGGTGGAGGCTCGTGACATGGCCGAAGTCTAGGGCGAATATCGGACCGATTTCGTCCGCTATCTGTTCTAGCGTGCGCAGTACGAGGGGCCGGCCACCGGTTCCGAGGCCCCACCCGCCGACCCAGGGAGCTCACCATGGACTTCGCCTCCATCCGCGTCATCACCGGCGACGTCGCCCGTCTCGTCGCGTTCTACGAGAAGGCCACCGGTCTCCCGGCGTCCTGGTCCACCGAGGACTTCGCCGAGATCCGGACCCCCGGCGCCACGCTCGCCATCGGCGGCACCCGTACGGTTCCGCTGTTCGCACCGGGCTCCGCACGCCCGGCCGACAACCACAGCGTGATCATCGAGTTCCTGGTCGACGACGTGGACCGCGTGTACGAGAACCTGACCGGGCACGTCTCCGAGTTCGTCAAGGAGCCCACCACCATGCCGTGGGGCAACCGGGCGCTGCTCTTCCGCGACCCCGACGGCAATCTCGTGAACTTCTTCACGCCGGTCACTGCGGCGGCCGAGGCGAAGTTCGCTCGCTGACGGGGGCCTGGGCCTCCCCCCGGGCCCCCGTCCGTGCCTTCGGCCCCGCTTTCGTACGCGTCCTCGGTGACATGAACAGCGTTGCCGCCAGCGCCAGGAGCAGCAGCCCCGCGCAGACGTACCCGGAGACCTGGACGCCGCCCGCCATCGCCTCGCGGGCCGCCTGGGCCGCCGCTGCCGTACGCGGCTCCGAGGCGAGGGCGTCGATCACCGATCCGGCGCTGTCCGTCACGACCCCGCCGATCCGTTCCGCATCGTGCGCCGCGACTCCGCCCCGGGTGAGCCGGTCGGTCATACCGGACGCCAGGGTACTGAAGAACAGCGTGGTCAGGAGGGCGATACCGAGGGCTGATCCGAGCTCACGGGCGGCGCTCTGGATGCCCGACGCCTGGCCTCCGCTCCGTTCCGGTACGTCCACGAGGACGATGTTGGTGACCTGCGCGGTGGCGAAGCCGACGCCGATCCCGTACACGAACAACGCGAGGGCGATCAGCCACCAGGAGCTGTCCGTGGACGCGATCAGAGCCAGCGTCGTCAGCCCGGCGGCCTCCAGGAACAGGCCGAGCCGGACCTGTGCGAGCGCGGACACGGTCGCCGCCATCGGGAAGCTCGCACCGGAGGCGGCGAAGCTGCCGGCGGCCAGGGCGACGAGGGCGAGGCCCGCCTCGAACGCGCTGTAGCCGAGGGCGAACTGGAGCCAGAGCGGCAGTACAGCGATGATGCCGAACTCGCCGAGACCGACCATCAGCGTCACGAGATTGCCGTTGCGGAACGAGCGGATGGCGAACAGTCCCACGTCCATCAGCGGCTCGTCGCCCGCCCGGCTCAGCACGGTCTGTCTCTGCCAGAACGCGCCCAGCGCCAGGGCGGACAGGAGCAGGGCGACGAACACGGGCGAGAGCCCGCCGCTCCATGAGAAGCCCCCGATCCTCAGCGGCTCCGTCGTCAGCAGCCAGCCGTACGTGCGCCCCTCGATCAGGACGAAGGAGAGGAGCCCCAGGCCCGCCGCCGACAGCACCGCGCCGACGCCGTCGATACGTCCCCGGGTGCGGGGCGACGCGTCCAGGTACCGGAGTGCCCCCACCACGATGAGGGCGACCAGCGGGATGTTGATGCCGAAGGCCCACCGCCAGGAGATGTCGGCGAGCCATCCGCCCAGCAGCGGGCCCACGGCCGCCGCCGCTCCGATCGTCGAGCCCCACACGGCGAACGCCTGGGCGCGCGCCCGCCCCGTGAACGTGGCGTTCAGCAGGGCCAGCGAGGTGGGCAGCATCATGGCCCCGCCGACACCCTGGACGAACCGGGCGAGGATCAGGAGGCCGCCGCTGGGAGCCAGCGCGGCCAGCAGGCTCGTCGTGCCGAAGACGGCGAGGCCCAGCAGGAAGATCCGGCGCGCGCCGTACAGGTCGCTGAGGCGGCCGGTGACCAGCAGGAGCGCCGCGAAGGTGATCGCGTACGACTCCTGGATCCACTGGGCCTGTGACGATCCGATGGAGAGGTCCTCGATGATCGGCGCGAGGATCACGTTGACGATCGTCAGATCGACCACGATCAGGGCGACGCCGAGCGCCACGGCGACGAGACCCAGCCACTGGCGTGCTGTGGGCACGGCCTCTGGGTCTTCTGGGGTTTCTGGGTCTTCCGGGGTTTCCGCTGGTTCGGGCACTGTGCTTCGACTCCCCAAAGTTGCTTTGCCGCAAAGGTAAATAGCTTTGCGGCAAAGGTAAATGTGGCGGGGTAAGTTGTCAAAGCAGACGGTGGGAGACGCGGCCGGAGGGCACGCGGCACAACCGGAACCGGAAGAGAGCGGGGCAGCGCCAATGCCGAACGGGCACGGAGTCGACGGGAACGTCACGGTGGACGGGAACACGGCCGGCCGCGAGGGCGTGCGCGTCGACCGCGTCATGGACGGCCTGCGTGCCTTCGGGGCCAACTACACCGAGTTCACCCGCCGCTTCGCGACCTGGCTCGGGCTGCACTCCACCGACGCCGCCGCCCTGGTCGAGATCCTCTACGCGGAGGACCAGGGGGCGCCCCTGTCACCGGCCCGGCTCAGCGAGCGCGTCTCGCTCTCCTCCGGCGCGACCGCCATCCTCCTCAAGCGGCTCGAACAGGCGGGGCACATCGTCCGCACCCGCGAGAGCGCCGACCGCCGCGTGGTGACCCTGCGCAGCAGCCCCGGCATCCGGCCGAGGGCCATCGCGTTCTTCGGCCCGTACTCCGAGCGGATGGCCGAGGCGATGGCGGCCTACTCACCGAGGGAGATCCAGCACTTCGAGGAGTTCCTCGGCACGCTGCGCACCACCATGGACGCCCTGTTGGCGAACGAGTACGAGGGTGGCGGGCCGACACCCCCCGCCCCCTGACGGGAGCCCCGGCCGCGAACCGCGCTGTCAGCACCACCCGGTAGCGTCGGACCATGTCCAACATGGCCGTCCTCGAAGGTGTCCTGGAGCGGATCACCTACGCCAACGAGGAGAACGGGTACACGGTCGCCCGCGTCGACACCGGACGCGGAGCCGGGGACCTCCTCACCGTCGTCGGCGCGCTGCTCGGCGCGCAGGTCGGCGAATCGCTGCGGATGGAGGGCCGTTGGGGCTCGCACTCCCAGTACGGCAAGCAGTTCACCGTGGAGAACTACACCACCGTGCTGCCCGCCACCATCCAGGGCATCCGCCGCTACCTCGGCTCCGGGCTGATCAAGGGGATCGGGCCGGTGATGGCCGACCGGATCACCACCCACTTCGGCGTCGACACCCTCGACATCATCGAGCAGGAGCCGAAGCGCCTCGTCGAGGTCCCCGGCCTCGGCCCCAAACGCACGAAGATGATCGCGACCGCCTGGGAGGAGCAGAAGGCGATCAAGGAGGTCATGGTCTTCCTCCAGAGCGTCGGCGTCTCCACCTCCATCGCCGTCCGCATCTACAAGAAGTACGAGGACGCCTCGATCTCCGTCGTGAAGAACCAGCCCTACCGGCTGGCCGCCGACGTCTGGGGCATCGGCTTCCTCACCGCCGACAGGATCGCCCAGGCCGTCGGCATTCCGCACGACAGCCCCGAGCGGGTCAAGGCCGGCCTCCAGTACGCCCTGTCCCAGTCCTCCGACCAGGGGCACTGCTACCTCCCCGAGGAACGGCTCATCGCGGACGGCGTCAAGCTGCTCCAGGTCGACACCGGGCTGGTGATCGAGTGCCTGGCCGAGCTGGCCGCCGATCCGGAGGGCGTCGTACGGGAGAAGGTGCCGTCCCCCGAGGGCGGCGAACCGGTCACGGCGGTCTACCTCGTCCCCTTCCACCGGGCCGAGCTGTCCCTGGCCGGGCAGGTGCGCCGTCTGCTGAACACCGCCGAGGACCGGCTGCCGGCCTTCAGGGACGTGGACTGGGACAAGGCCCTGGCCTGGCTCGCCACCCGTACGGGGGCTGTTCTCGCACCCGAGCAGGAGCAGGCCGTACGGCTCGCGCTCAGCCGGAAGGTGGCCGTCCTGACCGGCGGCCCCGGCTGCGGCAAGTCGTTCACCGTACGGTCCATCGTCGAGCTGGCCCGGGCGAAGCGGGCCAAGGTCGTGCTGGCCGCGCCCACCGGCCGGGCCGCCAAGCGGCTCGCCGAACTGGCCGGGGCCGAGGCGTCCACCGTGCACCGGCTCCTGGAGCTGAAGCCGGGCGGGGACGCGGCCTACGACCGGGACCGCCCGCTGGACGCGGATCTGGTCGTCGTGGACGAGGCGTCGATGCTCGATCTGCTGCTCGCCAACAAGCTCGTGAAGGCGGTGGCACCCGGTGCCCACCTCCTCCTCGTGGGTGACGTCGACCAACTGCCCTCCGTCGGCGCGGGGGAGGTGCTGAGCGACCTGCTCACGGAGGGCGGCCCGGTCCCCGCCGTCCGGCTCACCCGGATCTTCCGCCAGGCCCAGCAGTCCGGCGTGGTGACGAACGCCCACCGGATCAACGCCGGGCAGCCACCGCTCACGGAAGGGCTGAGCGACTTCTTCCTCTTCGTGGAGGACGAGACGGAGGACGCGGGCAAGCTCGCCGTCGATGTGGCGGCCCGTCGCATTCCGGCCAAGTTCGGCCTCGACCCACGCCGTGACGTGCAGGTGCTCGCCCCGATGCACCGGGGGCCCGCCGGCGCGGGGCACCTGAACGGACTGCTCCAGCAGGCCATCACCCCGGGCCGTCCCGACCTCCCCGAGAAGCGGTTCGGCGGCCGGGTCTTCCGGGTCGGCGACAAGGTCACGCAGATCCGGAACAACTACGACAAGGGCGAGAACGGCGTCTTCAACGGCACGGTCGGCGTCGTCACCGGCCTGGACGTGGACGAGCAGAAACTCACCGTCCGCACCGACGAGGACGAGGAGATCGGCTACGACTTCGACGAGCTGGACGAGCTGGCCCACGCGTACGCCATGACCATCCACCGCTCCCAGGGCAGCGAGTATCCGGCCGTGGTCATCCCCGTCACCACCAGCGCCTGGATGATGCTCCAGCGCAATCTGCTCTACACGGCCGTGACGAGGGCCAAGAAGCTCGTCGTCCTGGTCGGGTCCCGTAAGGCGATCGGCCAGGCGGTCCGCACGGTTTCCGCAGGCAGACGCTGTACGGCGCTGGATTTCCGGCTCCGGGGCGGCTCGGGCGAAGACTTCGTGTGACCCTGGACGAAAATGATCGATCAAATCGGTGGGAAACATCACGCGGGTCTTCCGGAACCGCAGTCAAGGGGGCAGGATGAGTAAGTTGGCGGCACTCAGTGCCGCCAATGAGTCCAATGGACGACCCCGAGTGCACTCTCCTGAGCCGAATGGGGGAGGGTGGAAGACAGTCAGGGCACCTCGAAGAAGAGGCACTACGTCGGTGAGGGATGACGTGAGCGAGCACACCAACAACGCTGTCGTACTGCGGTACGGCGATGACGAGTACACCTACCCGGTGATCGACAGCACCGTCGGCGACAAGGGCTTCGACATCGGGAAGCTCCGGGCCAATACCGGCCTGGTGACGCTGGACAGCGGATACGGCAACACCGCCGCCTATAAATCCGCCGTCACGTACCTCGACGGTGAGCAGGGCATTCTGCGCTACCGCGGATACCCGATCGAGCAGCTCGCCGAGCGCTCGTCGTTCCTCGAGGTCGCGTACACGCTGATCAACGGCGATCTGCCGAGGGTCGACGAGCTGGCGACCTTCAAGAACGAGATCACCCAGCACACGCTGCTGCACGAGGACGTCAAGCGGTTCTTCGACGGCTTCCCGCGCGACGCCCACCCGATGGCCATGCTGTCCTCGGTCGTCAGCGCGCTGTCCACGTTCTACCAGGACAGCCACAACCCGTTCGACGAGCAGCAGCGTCACCTCTCGACGATCCGCCTCCTGGCGAAGCTCCCGACGATCGCGGCGTACGCCTACAAGAAGTCGATCGGGCACCCCTTCGTCTACCCGCGCAACGACCTCGGGTACGTCGAGAACTTCCTGCGCATGACCTTCTCGGTCCCCGCCCAGGAGTACGAGCTGGACCCGGTCGTCGTCTCGGCGCTGGACAAGCTGCTCATCCTGCACGCGGACCACGAGCAGAACTGTTCGACCTCCACCGTCCGTCTGGTCGGCTCCTCGCAGGCGAACATGTTCGCCTCGATCTCCGCCGGCATCTCGGCGCTCTGGGGCCCCCTGCACGGTGGCGCCAACCAGTCGGTGCTGGAGATGCTGGAAGGCATCCAGGCCAACGGCGGCGACGTCGACTCCTTCATCCGCAAGGTGAAGAACAAGGAGGACGGCGTCCGCCTGATGGGCTTCGGCCACCGGGTGTACAAGTCCTTCGACCCGCGTGCCAAGATCATCAAGGCTGCCGCACACGACGTGCTGTCCGCGCTCGGCAAGTCCGACGAGCTGCTCGACATCGCGCTCAAGCTGGAGGAGCACGCGCTCTCCGACGACTACTTCGTCTCGCGCAACCTCTACCCCAACGTGGACTTCTACACCGGTCTGATCTACCGGGCCATGGGCTTCCCGACCGAGATGTTCACCGTGCTCTTCGCGCTCGGCCGCCTTCCCGGCTGGATCGCCCAGTGGCACGAGATGATCAAGGAGCCGGGTTCCCGCATCGGCCGCCCGCGTCAGATCTACACCGGCGAGGTCCTGCGCGACTTCGTCCCGGTCGAGGGCCGCTGACCCCGGACCTCGTGTCGAGGCCGCTGCCCCGGACCTCGTACCGCGGGATTCCGCACCGCCGGATCCCGTACCGCCCGTAGTGCCCGGCCTCTTCGGCCGACTGCCTTCGCCCCGCGTACCGCGCTTCGCACAGAGCGCGGTGTCCGGGGCGATTCGGCGTTCACGGGGCTGGTGCGCCGGCCCGCGCGGGGAGTGAGCGGGGCTTGAGCGGGCCTGTGCGGGCCGGAAAGCGAGAAACGCCCCGCCGCCGATCCCCCCACGGGTCGACGGTCGGGGCGTTTCCCATATCCCGGAGCGGATTCCCCCCACGGGATCCGGCCGGGCGTCTGAAGGAAGCCGAAGCTCCCGTTGTTCTGTTGTGCCGCGGTCCGCCGGGGTACGTACGCACGGGAGGGCCGCTCAAAGCTCCCCGGTGCACGTGCCCCGGCCAACGCTTGCCACAGGAGCGTCCCCCAAGACACTCCATCGGACGTCCCCCAAGACATCCTTGGCTCGCACCTTAAGACCTGCGAACCCACCGGATGGTTACCCTGAAACCGGTGTGATCTACATCTCTTTGTGGAAGTTACGTGAAGGCACGCAACCGTAGGCTGTTCGTGACGACGAACACGGACGAAAACGCCATGGCGGCTCCCGCGATCATTGGGTTGAGCAGGCCACTTGCAGCCAGGGGCAAGGCCGCGACGTTGTACCCGAAGGCCCAGAAGAGGTTGCCCCTGATGGTGGCCAGGGTACGCCTGGAGAGGCGGATTGCGTCAGCGGTCACCTTGAGATCTCCACGAACCAGCGTGAGGTCGCTCGCCTCGATCGCCGCATCCGTTCCGGTTCCCATCGCCAGCCCCAGGTCCGCCGTGGCGAGGGCGGCGGCGTCGTTGACCCCGTCCCCGACCATCGCGACGACCCGACCCTCGGCCTGAAGGCGCTTGACCACGTCGACCTTGTCCTGCGGCATGACCTCCGCGTACACCTCGTCGATGCCGACCTCGGCCGCGACCGACTCCGCC
>NZ_NTGZ01000103.1 GCF_002551245.1 Streptomyces sp. rh34 | reverse complement strand
GCGTCCATCCGGGCCCGCGGCCCGAACGCGGCGGCGGTCCGCGAATCGCCCGCCCACACCTCGGCCGCGTCGGCGACCAGGGAGGGATCGCTCACACTGTGGATCTGCAGGACGGCACGGAACGACGGCGTGGCCAGGTCCGGACCGGACCCCGGCCCCATCGCTTCCGGGGCGGTCCCGGGGCCGGCCTCCGTGCCGCTCCGCGGCGAGGTCACGCCCGCGACCTCGATACGCAACGAGAGCCGTACGCCCGCGTCGTGACCGGCCGCCACATCGGCCGCCCAGGCGCGCCCCTCGGGCAGGTGCTGCGGCTGTTGGGCGGCGAACGCGGGCCCGGCGGCCGCGAACCCGGCGGCCGGTGTACGGGGCATCGCGTCGGCCACGGCGTCGAGGAACGCACGCAGCAGGCGCTCCGGTTCGGGCAGTAGGGTTTCGCCCCCGGCGCCGTCCGTCGCGTACCGCTTCCTGGCTCCGGCCGACCGGCCCGCACCGCCCGGCCGGCCCGCTCCGCCCGGCCCGCCGGGTTCGTCCGGCTGTTCGTCGACCTCGTCCGGAACGGGGGTCGCGTGGGCGGTCGGTGGCATCGACGCCGCCAGTTCCCGAATCCGTTCGAGGTCGTCGGCGCTCAACGGCCCGATCCGCCAGGCGTCGTGGTCGGTGCCGCTCAGCCCCGGCAGCAGGAGGCCGCGGGCGACGAACTGGAGAGCGAGAAGCGCGGCGCCGCCCCAGAAGGCGGTGGCGGGTGAGACACCCGCGACGGCGCGTGCCCGGGTCAGGACCGGCAGGGCGTCCCGCACGGGGAGGTACCGCGCCGTGACCGTACGGGGTCGCAGGTCGGTTCCGACGACGGTCAGTTCCGACGAAGTCCCGGGAGTGTCGGAAGGGGTGCTACCGTCCGGATTCCAGAACGCGATCCTGCCGGTACGGGCTGGATCCGCGGGGACGAAGACCACTGAGCAGCGGGACAGTTCGGCGATCTCGGAGGGCGTTGCCGCAGGGTGCCTGTGCACAGCGATGTCAGATTCCTCAAATTTGACTAGTGGGCGGAGTCGCCGAGGGTACTCCACTTCGGGCGACGGCGGGCCGTCAAGCTATGTGGTGTGCGTCACTCCTCTTCTTTCCCCGGTCCCGATGGTGCAGCCAGCCCCACCATCGGGACCGGGGGTCTGCCGCAGGGGAACCGGGGTGGTGGCGCCATGGCCCCCACCGACCCCCGGTCCGTACGTTCGATGAGGTCAGCGCATATGTTCCAGAGACCGGAGACGTCATGCCCCAGGCGACAGCCACTGTTGCGAATCCCGCCGACGAAAGCGGTCCGGACCGTCCGGCCGACGTCCGCGGGACGGCGGCCGGAAGCGACTTCGCGCCGCTGCTGCGCGCCGTGCGGGACCAGGGCCTGTTGGAGCGCCGCACGGACCGGTATGTACTCGGCATCGCCGCCAATCTGGCGGCCCTGGGCGCGGTGATCACCGGCTTCGTCCTGCTGGGCGACACCTGGTGGAGCCTGCTCCTCACCCTGCCCCTGGCGGTCCTGTGGACCCGTACGGCCTTCGTCGCCCACGACGCGGGACACGCGCAGATATCCGGCGACCGAAGGACGAGCAGGCTGATCGGTCTCGTACACGCCAATCTGCTCCTCGGTATGAACGAGGCGTGGTGGAACGACAAGCACGTACGTCACCACGCCAACCCGAACCACATCGACAAGGACCCCGATGTCGGTGTCGGCGCCCTGGTCTGGACCCAAAAGCAGGCTGCGCAGCGTGAGGGATTCGCCCGTTGGCTGACCAGGAACCAGGCCCGGCTGTTCTTCCCGATGCTGTTGCTCGAAGGCATAGCGCTGAAGATCTACGGATTTCAGTACCTGCGCCGTCAGCCTCTCCGGGAACGGGCCGTCTCGGGGCTGCTGCTGACCGCGCACTTCGCCTTCTACGCGATGCTGCTGCTCAGTACGCTGTCCCCGGGCAAGGCGATCGTCTTCGCCCTGGTGCTGCACGCGCTGTTCGGCCTTCACCTGGGCATGGCCTTCGCCCCGAACCACAAGGGGATGGAGATGCCCGACCCCGACGGCGAGCGCTGGGGCCACCTCCAGCGGCAGGTCCTGACCTCGCGCAACGTACGCGGTGCCGTCCTGACGGACTGGTTCCTCGGCGGGCTGAACTACCAGATCGAGCACCACCTCTTCCCGAGCATGCCCCGCCCCAACCTGCGCCTGGCCCAGCCGCTGGTCAAGGCGCACTGCTCCGGCATCGGCATGCCGTACGCGGAGACCGGACTGATCGAGTCCTACCGGCAGGCGCTGTCGCACATGCACGAGGTCGGCGAACCGCTGCGGTAGCGCTGCCGACGGGGAACGTACGGGCGCGCGGACGCGTTCACAGATCAGGAGCGGCGTCGGCCGCGAAGGAGGCGTGGACCATGTCGAATGGTGCGAAGGTCGCTGTCGCGGGAGTGCTCGCGGCTGCCATCCTGTGGCCCCTCATCGGATTCTGGTGGGCGCTGCTGATCGTGATCGGGGTTCCCGTGGCGGGCTATCTGCTGCTGGACCCGTCCCAGCGGCGCAGGCTCCGCAGGATCAACCGCAAGGAGATCGGTCGCTGAGCACGAGGGCGTCACGCGGGGTGGGCGGCCAACCCGTCCAGGGCCGCGAGGAGGCCGGGCAGCGCTGCTCCACGGCCGACGGGAATGACCGTGCCCGGCTCCTCGTCCAGCAGAAACAGAGCGATGTCGTCGGTCCGGGCCACCATCGACCACCCCGGGCCGTCGACGCGGAGAGTGCGCGCGTCGGCCGAGGCGTACGAGGAACGGATTCGCCCGGGCGGCGGTGGGGCTTTCGTATAGGCGGTCGCCTCCGACAGGGCCCTGCGTACACCGGGGTGCCGGGGGAACGTTGAAGGGGCACTCTCGGGCGTGCCCTCGGCGCCGTTCTCCGGCTCGCCCCCGATACCTGGCCGCGAGAACTGCGCGTCGTCGAGCTGCTCGCGCCACACCGACCACTGCGCCGCGATCTCGTCCGCCCCGAGCCGCCGCTGAGCCGGGCCCCAGCCCTCCGCGTCGGGAGGGGACAGCGGTGCCGGGCCCTCCTCGTCCGTCTCCGGATCGTGCGGATCCGGCAGGCCGGGTGCGGAGACGGCCAGGTCCATCGGCCAGCCCGGCAGCGCGCACACCATGGAGCGCTCGTCGGGGGAGAGGTCGTGCTCCATACCGCAGTCCCAGGCGGCGATGGCGACGGCCACCTGGGAGGCGTCCTCGACGACCACGGTCCACCGAGCGCCCTCGTTGTCCTGCCCGAGGACGAGCCCGTAGCCCTCCTCGTACGGTTCGAGCGCGAGAGAGCCGCACGCGGCCACGTAATCGTCCCCCAGCACGCTGGGAAACCGCGCGGGCGTCAGCAGCATCGCCGTCAGCACCAGCAGCGCGTCGTCGGCGACAGCGTCGTCCGCACCGGCCACGGGGTCCTCCCCATCGCTCATCGCCCGCCTCCTCATCCCTCGGTCCTGCGTCCCTCGGTCCGTCGGCGCACCCTAACTACTCGGTAACCCCCTCGTCGAGGCCCTGACGAGCAGGAGCGAATCCGAGCTGTGCCCACCTTGTTCGGGTGCGGGGAAGCCGAAGGAACGGGGCGCGGGGGAGGCCTCCGCGTAGGATTGGACGTCCGGCCGAACGAGGGGACAGCGTGGTGAAGCGGTACGACCGGCTGAAAGAGATTCAGCGACTGGACCCCGAGCGGGACTTCCTGGAGATCTACCGTCTCACCGTCACCCACGAGTTCCCCTGGGACATCACCCGCGCCCTGGAACTGGCCCTCTACCGCACCTATGCCGTGCCCAGCATCGGTCGACTCCTCGACGAGACGGCAGAGCTGACGGACCGCTCCCAGAAGCGCTACGACGACACCGCCCTGCTGCTCGACACGGTGGTGGAGCACGGGTTCGACTCCGACGACGGCCGCACAGCCGTCCGCCAGATCAACCGGATGCACCGCAGTTACGACATCAGCAACGACGACATGCGCTACGTCCTGTGCACGTTCGTCGTCACCCCGAAGCGCTGGCTAGACAGTTTCGGCTGGCGGCGCCTGTGCTGCCACGAGCTGGGCGCCTTCGCCGCCTATTACCGCACACTCGGCGCCCGCATGGGCATCAAGGACGTTCCGGAGACCTACGAAGACTTCGAGCGCACCCTCGACGCCTATGAGCACGAGCATTTCGGCTGGGACGAGGGAGCCCGCCGGGTATCCGACGCCACCCTGGCACTGATGGCGTCCTGGTACCCGGCGCCCCTTGCCCCGCTGGTGCGCGGCGCCAGCCTCGCGCTCCTGGACGACTCGTTGCTGAGGGCGTTCCGCTACCGCCGCCCGGGGCCGGTGGCCCGCGGCGTGACCAGGGGAGCACTGCGGCTCCGGGCTCGTGCCGTCCGGCTCCTGCCGCCCCGGCGGACTCCCCACTACGCGCGCCAGAACCCCGAGATCAAGGGATATCCGAACGGGTACGAGATCGCGGAGCTCGGTACGTTCCCCACGCCGGGCGTCCGTGGCTGCCCGGTTCCCGGCCGCCGGCCGTCGCAGGCACCCGCCGAATGACGCGACGGCCCCGACCGTCCATGCGCCGGGGCCCCACGGCTCGGACATTCCTGTACGGCGGAGTGCCCGGCCTCGGCCTCAGGCCTGCCTGACGGCGAGGGCGAGGAAGCGGTCGTCCTCGTCGGTGTAGGACTCCAGCCGCCACCCCGAACCGGCCAGCAGCGCGCGCAGCCTGGGCTCGGCCCGCAGGTCGTCGTCGGTGACGGTGCGCCCCTGGCGTGCGGCGAGGGCGGCCCGGCCGATCGGGTGGAACAGAGCCAGGGCCCCGCCCGGCCGGACCACGCGGGCGAGTTCCGCCATATCGGCCTCGGGGCAGACCAGATGCGAGATCAATCCCGCTCCGAACACGGCGTCCAGGACTCCGTCACGCAGCGGCAGCCGCGCGACATCGGCACGGACGAGTGTCCCGCTCTCCCCCCGTCCCGCCCGCATCGCCGCCTCCAGCATGGCCGGGGTCAGGTCGGCCCCCAGTACCGTGCCCTCCGGACCGACCGCGGCCCGCAGGGCGGGCAGCGCGCGCCCCGTCCCACAGCCCGCGTCGAGCACGGCATCGCCGGGACACAGCCCGAGCAGTCCGGCCGCGGCAGTGTAGGCGGGGCCGTCGTCGGGGAACCGGCTGTCCCAGCCGGCCGCACGCGGGGTGAAGAAGTCCAGGACGTGATGGGTGTGGTCGTCGGCCATGGAGACATGATCGCGCAACCGGCGCGGGGCGTGCCATCACCGGAACCGGAGCCCTCCGTTCAGGGATCGCCGCCGTAGTCCGGGGCACGCCGGTCGTGCTGTGTCACGCCCGTGACCGGGCATCCGGAAAAGAAGTCCTGATCCGTACGGTCGAGTACGCCGGGAGCACGCACACCGCCGGGCTCCTCGCCTCCGTCCGCTGACGGCCCGGGCATCGCGGCACCGTCCGTCAGCCGACCATGTCGGCCATCGCGACCACTTTGTCGATCCGCACCCGCACGACCAGCTCGCCGGGCACGCCGTTGCGCCGGCCGAACTCCTCGGCGGCGTCGGCCTCCACGTAGCGGTGGGCGATCAGCGTCGCCCACCGCAGGAGTTCCCCGGGGTCCTCGCTCAGCTCGGCATGCCCCTGCACCACCGCGAACGCGTACGGAGGCCTGTCGTCGTCGACGCAGAGGGCGACCCGTCCGTCGCGTGCGAGGTTGCGTCCCTTCACGCTCTCCTTGCCGGTGTTGAAGACCACCGAGTCGCCGTCGAGAAGGAACCAGACGGGTGCGATGTGCGGGCTGCCGTCGGCCCGTACCGTCGAGATTTTCGCCGTACGCGTGCCCTTCGAGAGGAAGGCCCGCCATTCTTCTTCGGTCATGTGGTGTGCCATGGGCCCATACTGAGCCGGAGCCCCGCATGGCGCGAAGCGGCGCCCCGAGGAGTGAGGGGCGCTTGCCCCCACGAGGTCGTTGCGCAAGGCTTGCGCGCGTAGCGGGGCACGGGGAACGAGGGTACGGGGAGGACGAGCACATGCCGCTTGACCGGGGACTTGACTGGCTCCTTGACGATCTCACCAGCAGGGTGCAATTCATACGGCACGCGTTGGTGCTGTCGAACGACGGACTGGTCACCGGGGCCAGCACCGGGCTCGCCCGCGAGGACGCGGAGCACCTGGCGGCGGTCTCCTCCGGTCTGCAGAGTCTGGCGCGCGGCTCGGGGCGCCACTTCCGGGCGGGCCGGGCCCGCCAGACCATGGTCGAGTTCGATGAGGCGCTGCTCTTCGTGACGGCCGCGGGTGACGGCAGCTGCCTGTGCGTGCTGACCGCCGCCGAAGCCGATGTCGGCCAGGTCGCCTACGAGATGACCCTGCTCGTCAACCGGGTCGGCGAACACCTCGGAGTGGCCGTTCGCCAAGGTGGGCCCGATGACATCGGGCCCTTCTGACCTGCACTACTCGTCGCCCACGGAGAGTTATCCACAGGGGTGACGGATGATGGCTCCCTCGGGCTACCGTGATCACGGAGAGTATTCGATCCGACGGGGGAGGACAGTCATGACGGTCAAGGAAGCACTCCGAGCGCACGCCGGGACCCAGGGTGCGCACGCCGGGACCCGGGTCGCGCGGGCCGAGGGCGCGAGGGCACGCGCCGACGCTCATGCCGGGGGTGTCCCAAAGGGGGAGTGCGAGGTCGGGCACACCTCGTCCGCCGCTCCGGCGGCGACGGTCGCGGCCGGGCGCGCGGCCCAGGAGCTGGGTATCCGGCGTGCGGAGTTCGAGCTCGCGGTGCACCTGGGGCTGATCGCTGTCGCCGGCGCACCGGGCGGTGGGCGGCCACGGGTGCACGAGGAGGAGATCGCGCGCCTGCGCGAGCAGCCGGGCTTTCCCGATGGTCTGGCGGAGCGGGTACGCACTGTCGGAACAGCGGAAGGGGCGGCTCTGCTGGGCATCGCTCCGGCACGGTTCACCCGGCTTGCTCGGGCAGGCTGCGTCTCCCCGGTCACGTTCTATCTGAACCGGTATCGCGCGGTGGTCTGGCTCTACCTCGCGGACGAGCTCGCCGCCTTCGCGGCCCGGGAACCCGAGCTGCTTGCGGGGCGTACGCCTTCGGGGATGCGCACGCTGCTCGAGTCGGGCACCGACTGGCGGCCGCGCAACTGGCGCTCGCAACGCATCGACCGGCTGCTGAACCGCACGGGGGACCCCTGGGCGCGAACGGCGGTCCAGGCCTCGGCACTGGACCCGGTGCAGCTCGCGGAAGTGGTGGACGACCCCTACGAGCGCGCCTATCTCGTGCGGGTCCGGCCGGAGCCGGTCTTCGGACGTCCGGGGTCCATGGCGGCGAGGGAAGCCATGGGGGAGCTGATGCTGGCCGACGACCCCGACGAAATCCTCTGGCGGCGGGTCAACCTGACTCTGGAACTGGACAGGGCGCGCGAGGACCGGTCGGCCCCGCGCCCCGGGGACGACAGAGGAACCCGAGCGGCGCCGGCAGTCCGGCCGGCTGCCGCAACCCGTACCGGGACCGCGATGCCGGTATCCGCCGCCGATCCGGCTCCGTCCTCCGCCTGTGCCGGGGCGTCACGCTCCGCTGTGGCGGGCGCGCAGACCGGGAAGAGGCTGCTCGCCAGGTTGGGGTGGCGTGGGCGGGGCGCCGGATAAGTTTTCGCGCTGATCGTTCGGATGGGTCATCCTTTCCGCATGCTGATCAGGGAAGCAACCTCCGAGGACTGGCCCGCCATCTGGCCGTTTTTCCATTCGATCGTCTCCGCGGGCGAGACGCTCACCTATCCGCTCGATCTCGGTGAGGAGGACGCCGAGGGGTGGTGGTTCGTCGCAGCGCCGAGCCGAGTGGTCGTTGCCGTGGACGATGCCGGGACCGTGCTCGGCACGGCGAAGATGAACCGCAACCACATGGGCAACGGGTCGCACATAGCCAGCGCCACGTACATGGTCGACCCCGCTCGCTCGGGCCGGGGAGTGGGGCGCGCGCTGTGCACGTACTCGGTCGACTGGGCTCGCGCCGAAGGGTATCGGGCCATGCAGTTCAACGCGGTGGTCGAGACCAACACTCACGCCGTCAAGCTGTACCGCTCGATCGGCTTCGACGTGATCGGAACCCTTCCGGAGGGCTTCAACCACCCGACCGAGGGCTATGTGGGGCTTCACATCATGCACAAGGCCCTGTGATGGCAGGGCGTCTTCACCGCGCCGCGTTCCCATCGGCGGGAGCGAGCGCGGCGATCAGGCGAAGGGGTCCGCTGCCGGCCCCAGATCCCGGCCCGGCAGTGTGCGGCCCGCCGGGCCACCGTCCGCCGCGCCGCTCGCGGTGACCGCCGGGACGACCGTCCCGGCCCAGGAGAGAGCCGTCCATCCCGAGTCCGGAGAGCCCTCGACCACCACCACGCCCGTGTTGTCCAGGCCGTGTTCGGCGGCGAACCCGACCGTGACGTTCCGTGCGCGGGCGGCTGTCCACACACG
The DNA here is from genome assembly GCF_002551245.1 of Streptomyces sp. rh34. Classification (GTDB taxonomy): domain Bacteria; phylum Actinomycetota; class Actinomycetes; order Streptomycetales; family Streptomycetaceae; genus Streptomyces. The sequence continues at coordinate 16,163 of NZ_NTGZ01000103.1, read as the reverse complement.
GATTGCGGCACCATGACTGACGAGTGCCACGGTCCCGGGCGCGCCGACCTCCGCCGCCTCGGCCACCACGGCGTCGAAGCGGGCCAGCGCCTCCGTCCCGCTCTCGCCCCCGGGCATCCGGCGGGCGATGTCCCCGGCGGACCAGGCGAAGGCGGTCGTCAGGTACTGCCGCACCGCGTCCTCATCGGCCCGCATCTCCAGGTCGCCGGCCGACAGTTCGCGGATCCCGTCACGGATCCGGACCTCGATGCCGCGCTCTGCGGCGAGGGGTGCGGCCGTGAGTTGCGTACGGGTCAGGGTGGAGGCGTACAAGGCGGCGATGCCCTCCCCGACGAGGGCCCCGGGGAGGGCGGCCGCCTGCCGCAGGCCCAGGTCGGTGAGCCCGGGGCCGGGCCGCGCGGTGTCCAGGAAGTGGCCGACGTTGGACGGTGTCTGTCCGTGACGGATCAGCAGCAATCGCATAGAACGGGTCCTGCTCCAGGCTCAGGCGCGCAGGCGGCGACGGATGGATGCGCAGACCACCCTCTCATCCGGTCGCACCGGAGAACAGCACGACGTGAGGCCCGCTCGCACGGCCGGAAGTGGCGCGGGGGACCCGTGGCCTGCTGTCGTCGGTCCGACCTGATACGTCATCTGCGTCGGTCCGGGCGCGGCTCACACCTCTCCCTGGGCCGTGACCAGCTCCCGAGGCGTGTGCCGCATCACCGCGGCGATGCGGCACACGCCTGTTCGTCCGTCACCGTTCCGCGACCGGCGGCGGTGTGGTGGCCGGCGGGGGAGCGGGGCCGATCTCGCACCAGACGGCCTTGCCCTCGCCTCTCGGCTCGATCCCCCAGCGCGTGGCGACCGCGTCGAGCAGCAGCAGTCCCCGGCCGGAGGTGGACGTCTCGCCCGGCGTACGCCGACGGGGCCAGGCGCTGGACCGGTCCTGGACCGACAGCCGGATCCGCCGCACCGGTTCGGGCAGCACCTCCAGTGTCAGGACCGCCCCACCCTCGGTGTGCAGGAGCACGTTCACCAACAACTCGCCCGTGACGAGCTCGGCATCGTCGGCGAACTCGGCCATGTCCCAGTCTGCGAGGGCCTGGCGCACGGTCGCGCGGGCGTCCGAGAGCCCTTCCGGGTCCGCCTGGTGGATGTACTGGTGCAGCCGCGGCGCGTGCGACGACCCCACGTCGGGGCTTCGGCGCAGGACGAGGAGCGCCACATCGTCCCCCGACCCCCACCGTTCCCACAGCCGTTCCGACAGGTGATCGGCCAGCGCCTCGGCTCCGGCGGGCCCGGCGCTCACCTCGTTGCGCAGCGCGTCGATCCCGGTATCGAGGTCGGCTCCGGGCTCCTCCACCAGCCCGTCCGTGTACAGGACGAATGTCTCACCGGGCACCAGGTCCAGCCGGGTCTCCGGGTACTCCTCGTCCTGGAGGTCCGTGGAGGTTCCCAGCGGCAGGCCGCCGCGCACCTGCGGGCTGCCGACCCGCCCGTCGAGGTGGCGGATCAACGGGCCGAGGTGTCCGGCCCGTACCACCTGCACCGATCCGGACGCAAGGTCGACCTGGGCGTACGTACAGGTGGCGAAGCGCTCGGTGTCCAGTTCGGCGAGGAAACGGGAGGCCCGTGCCAGCACGGTGGCCGGCGGGTGCCCTTCGGCGGCGTACGCGCGCAGGGCGATACGCAACTGGCCCATGATCGCGGCCGCGTGGGTGTCGTGCCCCTGGACGTCCCCCACGACCAGCCCGTAACGGTTCTTGGGCAGGGTGATCACGTCGTACCAGTCACCACCGACCTGTCGTCCGCTCCACGCCGCGTGGTACCGGACCGCGATCTCGCCGCCCTCGACCTCCTGTATCCGGGGCGGGAGCATCGCGGACTGGAGCTGGGTGGCGAACTCCCGCTCCTCGTCGAAGAGCATCGCCCGTTGCAGGGACTGGGCCACGATGGCGGCGAGGCCCAAACACAGAATGCGCTCGTCCGCGTTGAAGACCGTGCGCTCGCGGTAGAAGAGCGCCAGACCACCGAGCGACCGGGCCTGGGCCACCAGGGGAAGGTACGCCGCCGCCCGGAACCTCAGCCTCCCGAGATGCGGCTCCAGTTCCGGGTAGCGACGGGCGAGCGCGGAGAGGGAGGTGATGAACCGGGGGCGTCCGCTGCGGATGGTGTCCGCGAGGGGGAGGTTGCGGTCGAGGTCGCCGGAGCCGAGCCCGTCGAGCACCTCGAGCGACTCGCCGCTCAGCGCGACGATGCTCAGCGCGGAATTCTCCACAAGCCCCAGGGCGAGACCGTCAGCCCCGAGCCGGGCGAGCCCGCCGGGTCCGGTGAGGGCGGCCGTCACGTCGTCCACGGTCACCGCGCGGGACATGGCACTCGTTGTCCGTTCAACGATATTGGTCTGGCGCTGCCGTCGCTTTTCCAGATCGAGAACGAAGGCCGAATGGGTGACCTCCGCCGTCGCGTCGCGGACGACCCCCACGATCCGGTGGGCCATCCCGTCCTTCGATCGCAGGATGCGGGCCTGGACATGGGTCCACTGCGTGGTCCCGTCGTCCAGCGGCACACGGAAGTGGACGCTGTAGGAATTGCTGCCCCCGGTGATGGCCTCGTCGATCGTCACGTCGAGTCGAGCCCGTTCCGCCGGTTCCAGGTGCTCCAGCAGTGCCCCCGGGCGTGCGTCGAACGTCGCCGGATCCACGCCGAACACCATGAGCCCGGCCTCGTCGATGTGCAGGGTCCGGGTGTCCAGGTCCCAGTCGAAACTGCCGGTCCGATTCATGGCGAGGCGTTCCGTCGGCCGGATCTCACCGTTGGACTTCCGGTCGATCCGGCGGAGCGGAGGGGCTTCGGCGTCCTGCCGCCGTTCGTCGTCGGTCATTCCAGCTCCGGAGGTCGTCCGGCGGGGCCGCACGTCGGCGGACCCCGTAGGCCTCAATTGTCGAGCCGCATCCAGCGGAGTGCCACAGCGGCTCGCCCGCGATCCCTTACGCCCGCGCCGCCTCACGCTCCCGCGTGCCTGCTCCCGTATGCACGGGCTCCCGGGTCCGCCCCTCCACGGGCCGCCCCTCCCGGCGCCGATCCGGGGGCGCGGAGTGGCGGCCGAGGGCCTTCCGCGATCATGGAGGGCGTCCCACGTGTCCACGAGCCCAGCGAGCGGAGCGCACGCATGAACGACGACCAGCCCGTCCTGCTGGAGAAGAGGGGCACATGCCTGCGCCTCACGCTGAACCGCCCCCGGGCGCTCAATGCCCTCAGCCACACCATGGTGAGGCTTCTCGACGAGGCCCTGTCCCTCGCCGAGCAGGACGAATCGATCGCATCCGTACTGCTGTCCGGGGCCGGCGACCGGGGCCTGTGCGCCGGTGGCGACATCCGCGCCCTGCACGACGACGCACGGGCCTCGGGACGTGCGTCCCTGGAGTTCTGGCGTGACGAGTACCGCCTCAATGCCCGCATCGCACGCTTCCCCAAGCCGTACGTCGCACTGATGGACGGCATCGTGATGGGCGGAGGAGTCGGAGTGTCGGCACACTCCGGAATCCGTGTCGTCACCGAACGCTCACGCGTCGCGATGCCCGAGACCGCGATCGGCTTCGTGCCCGATGTCGGGGGCACTCGCCTGCTGGCCACCGCCCCCGGCGAACTGGGCACCCATCTGGCGCTCACGGGCCGCTCCGTCGGGGCGGCCGACGCCGTTCTCTGCGGTCTGGCCGATCACCACGTCCCTGCCCGCCTCCTGCCCGCCCTGACCGAGGCGCTGGGCGAGCCGGCAGGCCCGGGCACGTCGGCGGTGGGCATCGTCCAGCGCTTCGCCACGGAGCCGACGGCCGGCGAGCTCGCGGCGCAACGCGACTGGATCGACGGTTGCTACGCGGCGGACAGCGTGGAGGACATCCTCCGACACTTGCGCGAGAGCGGTGTTCCCGCTGCGGAGGCGGCTGCGGACGAACTCCTGACCAAGTCGCCGCTCGCGCTCAAGGTCACGCTCGCCGCAGTCCGCCGGGCAGCCCGGCTCGACAGCCTGGAGGCCGTTCTCGATCAGGAGTTCCGTGTCTCCAGCCGGGTGTTCGAACACCCCGACTTCGTGGAAGGCGTGCGAGCCCGGATCATCGACAAGGACAACGAACCGCAGTGGAAGCCGGGCTCCCTCGCCGGGGTCGACGACCAGGAGGTCGCCCGGTTCTTCGCACCGCTCGGCCCCGGCGAACAGGAGCTCGGACTCGCTCCGGGGCCTGCACACGACCCCGTCAACGAGGGGCAGGCCGAGTAGGGCGGGCCGGCGCGTGCCCCTCTGCTGCGCCTAACTGTCGCTGCCGGAGAGGCTCGGCTGGAGTGCCCGTACGAGAGCGAAGAGCCGGGCCTCGTTGCCCGTCAGCCCCGCGCTGCGCAGGGCATGGTCGGCCTCCCTCATCGGAGAGGTGAGCAGCGGCAGGTAGACCGGTGCGTCGTCGGGGTCCGCGAGCGCTGCCCGGGTGGCTTCCAGCAGGCGGACGTACGCCTGCGCCGCGGCGAGCTCGTCGTTGTCCATCTCAGCGTCTCCTCCTCAGAGCTGTCGGACCGTCAAGCATCCCCCATGGGTCTGACAACGCCGCCTCAGGCCCGGCCGTGCCCTCCGGACAACCCGCTCGGCGGTTCCACCTCCAGGTAGCGTCGCCTGCGGGGACCCCGATAGAGCAGCACCGTCCAGCCCAGTTCCCGCAAGGCCGAAGCGCAGCCGGCCAGTGCTTCCTCCTCGTCGTGAGCGGCGCCACTGCCGGGCGGCCCGGTCCACTCGACCCGTACCGAACCTGCCGACTCCCCGTCGCTCACCCGGTACCCGGCCGATACGCGGCGTCCCGACGGGTCCACGGCCGAAGGCGTGGCCCCCGACCTCTCCAGCGCCAACGCGACCGCCCTGACCGGGCGGTTCAGTTCCCACGGAGCCGGCGCGGCCACGGGGTCGGGCCGCCCGGCACCGGTGAGCCGGCGGATCTGCAGCAGCCCTTCGAACGCGGTCCGCACCGAAGCGGCTCGTGCCGCCGGGGGCTGGGCGGCCGGTGGGCCGTCACCGGTCGCAGGCTCGAATCCGCTGTTCTCTTCGATGCCCATGCGCCCCCCTTGCGTTCCGTGCCGTGTCGTGCCCAGTGTGCACCGGCGACCAGGACACCGGGCGGCCCTGCACCGATCTTCAGTGCGACCTCCGCTCAGCTTTCGGTGCCCCGGACGTCCGCCTCCAGGGCCGCCTTGAGACGCTTCAGCGTCGTACGGATGTTGCCGCTCTGGAACTGCGCGAAGGTCTTCCCGCCCGTCGCGACGCGGTCGAAGGCATGGGCGAGGAAGTCAGGCCAGCGACGCCGGTCGTCGGTCCACGTCTCGGTGACCCGGGTCGCGCCGTCCACCTCTTCGAAACGGTAGTCCCATGTGGCGATCGGACCCGGCAGCAGAGGGCGCCGCAGACCGATCGCGTGTACCCGGAAGGCGAAGCGCTCGCCGGGGTCGGCCGCCGTCACCGTGCACCGTGTCGTCCAGCGTGCCGCACCGCGCTTGTTCCGGCCCTCGAAGACCATGCCGACGTACGCACCAGGCTGATCGCCGTGCACGGTCGCACCACGGTTCTCGGGGCTCCAACGCCCCATAGCCGTGGGGTCGCTGAGCTGTTCGTAGACCTGCGCCGGGGTGGCGGCGACAAGGATGCTGTCTGCTACGGACATGATGCGGGGCATGGGGCTACTCCCTTGTCCACGGCCGTCGACGGACCACGCCCAGGTGCCGTACGGGCCGTGGGCCGACATCCCGGACCCCATACCTTACTCGTGAGTAGATTCTATGGTGAGGCAGGCAGCTGGAGGAGGCCCGGAGCGCAGGGCACGCACATCCGTTGGCGGCGGCCGGAAGACCGTGGCGCGATTCAGCACCCGGGCCGTGGCGGTTCAACGCGTCCGCCGCTCCCGTCGGCTCGTGACCCGGACCCGCACGTCGGCCGACAGGCTCCGTAGGCCGCCGCTGTCACGGGCCTCGGCGATGATCCCGGCCACGGACCGGACGACCTGCGCCGGCCGTGCCTCGGGCTCCACAACCACGGTCACCACCGCCCGCAGCGGCCGGCCCACCAGGCGCACGCGGGCACGCGTCACGTCGTCGGACGCCGCCACCTGCGTCGTCATCGCCCGTTCCCACACACGTCTGCGCAACACCGGCCCGGTCTGCGGCAGCACCACCCACCGGGGCCTGCCTGACAGTGCCTGACGGGTCAACCACCACACCAGCAGCGCCAGAACGAGGGCGAGTCCGGCGATCAGTGCAGGGCTCCACCAGCCCTCCTCCTGGAACCGTGCCGACAGTCCGCGGTCCAGCAACACTCCGTCCGCCGTGGGCGCCGGCCACCAGTGCGGGACGCGGTCCACCATCGGGATCCACGTCGAACCGTCGCCCACGGCCAGCCGGCCGGCAGGGGCTGCCGCCGAAGCTGCTCGCGGCGTGCCGGGCGTCGCGTTCCTGCGCCCCGGGGTGGCGGACCCGCTACGCACCCGGATCGCCGAGCGCACCTCGCGCCGCGCCCCGCTGACCGGGAACGGGACGCCGGGAGTGCGGGTCGGCGGGGGCGGGGGCGGCGGCTGGCGCATCGACATTCGGTTCGTCCTGTGCCGCGGTCACCGGGCGCTGGATGTGACCCGGGCCGTCCAGGCCGCGGTCGTCGCCGCGCTGCCCGAGGAGCCGGTGGTCTCGGTGCGGATCACCGTGACGGGGGTGATCTGAAGGCGGCTGACGCTCCGGCCGGGCGGGGCCCCGTTTCCCTCCCGGCCGGAGTGGTCGCCCGGTCGTCCCTCCCGCGTGACGCCCGGTGTCAGGCGCGCCACTCCGCCGTGCGCTCCGGCGACGCTTCCGAGAGGGCCTTCACGATGGCGTCGACGTCGCCCTGGCTGCCGTACACGGGAGTACCGGGCTGCTGGCGCCACGAATCGTCCAGGCCGCCGCTGTCGACTGTGTCGAAGCCCAGCGCGTCGATGAGGTCGCGGACCGCTTGCTTGGCCGCCGGGTCGTCGCCGGCCACCGGGAGAGCCTGCCGGCCCGGGGTGTTCTGCGGACGGCCCCGGTCCAGGATGTCCTGGGCGTACGTGCCGTTGAACGCCTTGATCACGGGGTGGCCGATCTGTCGCTCCGTCCACCTGCTTTCGGGCAGCCCGTCCTCGATGGCGGCGATGCGGCCGTCGCGCTGCTGCGGGTAGTAGTTGCCCGTGTCGATGACCACGGCTCCCTCCGCCGCACCGTCGAGGAATCCGGCGGGCAGATCGGGCACGGCCTTCAGGGGCACGGTGACGACGACCACCTGGGCGCCCCGTGCGGCCTCCGAAGCGGCCACCGGTTTCGCCCCGGTCTCTTCGGCGAGGGCGGTGAGTGTGTGGGGGCCGCGGGAGTTGGCGACCGCGACCTCGTGCCCGAGGGCGGTCAGACGGCGCGTCAGGTTGCCACCGATGTTGCCCGCGCCGATGATGCCGATCTTCATGGATCCGACCTTCCGAAGCTTGCCGAGTGGAGAGGAGCGAGGAGAGGAGTGGTTCTGTCGGTTCACCAACTCCGCGACCGGAGAGGCTATTCCGTTGTCACGAAGGAATATCCGATCGGCTCCCTGACGTTGACACCCGCTTTCGGTTGCGTCGGCCGAGGCCGGAGCGTTCGCTGTAGGCCATTTGAGTGTCCTTGTCGGCCGCTCGCCCCGGACGGGGAAGGATGTCCCACCGCACCGATCGCCGTGGGTCCATTCTGGTCGCCGAGTCCATACGGGCCGTCGACCGAAGGAGCGTCGTAGTGACGACGAGGGGCATCTCGCAACCGGTGGAGACCGATACCGCCGACCAGGACGAAATGCCGGTACGGCGCGGCGAACCCGGCAACGTGGTCATCAAATGGATGACCACCACGGACCACAAGACGATCGGCACGCTCTATCTCGTCACCTCCTTCGCGTTCTTCTGCGTGGGAGGGCTCCTGGCGCTGGTGATGCGGGCCGAGCTGGCCCGGCCCGGTATTCAGCTGATCTCCAACGAGCAGTTCAACCAGGCGTTCACGATGCACGGCACGATCATGCTGCTGATGTTCGCGACGCCGCTGTTCGCCGGATTCGCGAACTGGATCATGCCGCTGCAGATCGGCGCGCCCGACGTGGCGTTCCCGCGGCTGAACATGCTCGCGTACTGGCTGTACCTCTTCGGCTCGCTCATCGCGGTGGCCGGCTTTCTCACCCCGCAGGGCGCCGCGGACTTCGGCTGGTTCGCCTACGCCCCGCTCAACGACGCGGTGCGCTCGCCGGGCATCGGCGCCGACATGTGGATCATGGGCCTCGCGTTCTCCGGCTTCGGCACGATCCTCGGCTCGGTCAACTTCATCACCACGATCATCTGCATGCGCGCACCCGGCATGACGATGTTCCGCATGCCGATCTTCGTCTGGAACGTCCTGCTGACCGGTGTCCTGGTCCTGCTGGCGTTCCCGGTCCTCGCGGCGGCCCTGCTGGCGCTGGAGGCCGACCGCAAGTTCGGCGCGCACGTCTTCGACGCGGCCAACGGCGGCGCCCTGCTGTGGCAGCACTTGTTCTGGTTCTTCGGCCACCCGGAGGTCTACATCATCGCCCTGCCGTTCTTCGGCATCGTCACCGAGATCTTCCCGGTCTTCAGCCGCAAACCGGTCTTCGGCTATATCGGCCTGGTCGCGGCCACCATCGCCATCGCAGGCCTGTCCGCGACCGTGTGGGCGCACCACATGTTCGTCACGGGCGGGGTGCTGCTGCCGTTCTTCTCGTTCATGACATTCCTCATCGCCGTGCCGACCGGCGTGAAGTTCTTCAACTGGATCGGCACGATGTGGAAGGGATCCCTTTCCCTGGAGACTCCGATGCTCTGGGCCGTCGGGTTTCTGGTCACCTTCCTGTTCGGCGGTCTGACCGGGATCATCCTCGCCTCACCGCCCCTGGACTTCCATGTCTCCGACTCGTATTTCGTCGTCGCCCATTTCCACTACGTGGTATTCGGCACCGTGGTGTTCGCGATGTTCGCCGGATTCCACTTCTGGTGGCCGAAGTTCACTGGGAAGATGCTGGACGAACGGCTCGGGAAGATGACGTTCTGGACACTGTTCGTGGGATTCCACGGCACGTTCCTGGTGCAGCACTGGCTCGGCGCGGAGGGCATGCCGCGTCGGTACGCGGACTATCTCGACGCCGACGGCTTCACCGCGCTGAACACGATCTCCACTGTTTCCTCCTTCCTTCTCGGCCTGTCGATGCTGCCGTTCTTCTACAACATCTGGAAGACCGCGAAGTACGGCAGGAAGATCGAGGTCGACGACCCGTGGGGCTACGGCCGTTCGCTGGAGTGGGCGACTTCCTGCCCGCCGCCGCGGCACAACTTCGTCACCTTGCCGCGGATCCGTTCCGAATCCCCGGCGTTCGACCTGCACCACCCGGCGCTCCGTTCGCTGGAAGAAGCCACCAACCGTCCCCAGAACTCCACGATCGTCGCGCCGGGGGACAAGCACGAGTGAACGCGGTCCCGGCCATGACGGTGCGACGGAGAGGAGGACGGGGTGAAACCCGACAAGGACTGCGCCCGGGGCCTGGCGCAGCTGGAGGGCTTTCTGCTGTGGAACGCCGAGGTCGAGCGGGCGCGACGACAGGCACGCCGATTCACCGACCGGTTGCCCTGGTTGACCACGGCGCAGCGTGAAGACGTCGAGCGGGTGTTCATCGCCGAACGCGTTGCCGCTTCCCGGGAGTCGCTCACCCGCGTCCGCGACCGCGCGGACGAACTGCGTGAGGAGTACACCGGGCGCTACGCCCGGCTCCGGGCCCGCTGCGTCGCCGTCTCGGCCGGCGCGGTGGGCGCGGCGATCTGCCTCGGGACGGCGCTGGCGTTGGTCCTGCGCTGACACCCCGCGAGGGCCGGCGGATCCGGTGCGGCCGGTCGACGGCCGCACCGGACGGCCCCGGGGCGCGCGAGCGGTGCCGGAACGGTCAGCGCTTTACCAGGCAGAAGGGGTGCCCGGCGGGATCGGCGTACACGCGCCAGCCGCGCTCTTCGTCTCCGGCGTCGAGCAGGGATGCCCCGCGTGCCAGAACCTCGTCGTGTGCCCGCTCCTGATCGGTGACGCCGAAGTCCAGGTGGAACTGCTGGGGCGGGTCCTGGCCGGGCCAGCGAGGCGGCCGGTGGTCGGCCACCCGCTGAAAGGCGAGGACGAGCCCGCCGGGCGTGTGCAGCGTGGACCAGTCCGCGTCGGACTCCCACCGCCGGTCGGTGCGGTCGACCTCGCCCCCGAGCAACGACCCGTAGAAGCCGGCCAGGGCCCTCGGGTCCGGGCAGTCCAGGACCACGCACTCCAGTTCAGCGATCATGGCCGCATCCTAGGGCCCCAGACGCCGCCGGCAGGCGGCAGTCTGATCGACAGGTCCTATGAGGGGCGTCCCGCCGATCCTGGCCGGGTCCACGTCGCCCGGTGCGGCACCCGGGGATCGCGGACCCGGGCTTCCGGGTGCCGCCCCGCGTGGTCTCAGCGGGCCCCGAACACCTGCGTCCACACCGGACCGCCGCCGGAGTCCTGCTTCCCCACGCCGATCTCCTTGAAGGAGCAGTTGAGGATGTTCGCGCGGTGCCCCGGACTGTCCATCCAGGACTGCATCACCTCAGCCGGGGTCCGCTGTCCTTTCGCGATGTTCTCGCCGTAGGTGGACCACTGATAGCCGGCGGCGGTGATCCGGTCGCCAGGGTTCCTGCCGTCCTGCGAGGTGTGCGAGAAGTAGTTTCTGGCCTCCATGTCGGCGGAGTGCCGTTGCGCGGCCGTGTTGAGCTGATCGTTGACGGTCACCGGTCCGCAGCCCTCCTTGGCCCGCTCCGCGTTGACCAACTCGGTGACCTGGTCGGCTGTGCCCGCCGAGGCGGCCGGTGCGGGCGCGGGCGGTTCCGGCTTCGGGGCCGGGGCCGGGGCGGCGGTGGTGGGCGCGGGCGGTGGCGGGGTGTCCTTCTCCGGCTTCGCCCTGGGCGTACGCGAAGGGCTCGGCGACAGGGCGGCGCTGGGCGACACGGACGCGGAGGGCGGTGGAGAGGAGGACGACATCGGTGAGGGCGACGTGGGCGCCTGGGCGCGGGGGACCGGAGTGTCGGCGGTGACGGTCGTCGCGTCCCGGTCGTCGCCGTCGGTGTAGAGGTGCACCGCGGCGCCGCCCGTGCCGAGCGCGGCGACCGCGACCACAGCGGCGACGGCGGAGTTACGACGGCGCCGCCGGGACTGCACCCGTCTGCGCTCCGCGCGACCCGCTCCGGCGCCGTGCGAGCCCGGGCCGGGCGCCTGGAGGTGCGCAGCGGTGGTGAGCAGTTCGGGAGCGGCCCCCGCCCCCGCCGCGGCCACCGGGACCAGTGCGAGACCCACCAGCAGCCCTTCGGCGGGCACGAGCCCCGAGCGGAGTCCCGCGCACACCGTGCATGCGCGGGCATGGCGGGCCAGCCGCTTGCGCCACAGGGCGGAGGGGACGCCGTCCCAGCCGACGGCGGTGTCCTCCAGCAACACGCACGGTGGTTCGGCCGCCAGCGCGCCCACCACGACCCTCGCCGCCTCCAGCTGGGCCTTCATCCGCTGCACCCGTACGGCGGTGTGCTGCGGGGAGAGTCCGAGAGCCGCGGCGACCTCTGCGCGGGACAGGTGCCCGGCGGCCTCCAGCCACCACAGCGACAGCAGGGCGCGGTCGTCCTCGTCCAGCCAGCGCGTCGCCTCCGCGACCTGGCGACGCTGGCCGGTCAGGCCCAGTTCCAGGATCGTCGCCTCGACGAAGTCCGCCCGGGGATCCGGCAGGTCGTACGCGGCGTCCAGCCGGTCCGCCGCTGTCGCACCCGACTGCCTCGCACGCCAGTGCGCGCGTATCTCGTTCATGGCTATCGCCACCAGCCAGGAACGGAAGCGCAACGGGTCGCGCAGTTCGGGCAGTCCCCGGAGCATGCGCAGCACCGTCTCCTGCACCACGTCGTCCACGTCCGCGTGACCGTCCAGCGCACGTCCGACCACGTTGTACAGCAGCGGCAGGTACGCCGAGACGAGCTGGTCCTTGGCCTGCTGATCGCCGCTCTGCGCCGCCGCGATCAAGACCGTCGGGTGATCCTTGCCCATGCTGTGCTCACTCTTCCGGGGTCCGGTGCTGTCACTTCCCACACTCGGGAGACGGGGTGCGGGCTGGGCGATAACAACAATCCGGCGGGCAACCCCGGAAACCTTCGCCCGCCGCCCTCCGCCACAGGGCCCGGCGGGCCAGGCGGTGGCGGTGCGCGCGGCGGGTCGGACGTACTCCGCGCACCGGTCCGTGCCACGGAGCACTCTCCGTGCCACGGACCGGTGCGCGGGACGAACGGCAGCCGGACGGCGACCGTCCGGTCACCGGCGGGGCGGCTCAGGCTCGGGGCGGCCCGTCCTGGTCGCGGTCCGTCCCGAACTGCTGCCTGAGCTTGTCCTGGGCGGTGTCGACGTGACCCTTGTGCTTGCCCTTCGTACGGTCGTCGACCATGTCGCCGGCCTTGTCGATGCCCTTGCCGACATGTTCCTCGTGACCCTTGAGCATCTTCTTGATCTTGTCCAGTGCGGACATGCGTCCTCCTCGTCGACTCTGCGCCCCCACCTCAAGGGTCACCGCACCGAGCTCCGCGCGCATCCCCGCCGGGGACGACGAGGACGCCGACAGGTGGGACGGAGGAGGGTGGGACGTGTGAAGCCGCGCCGAGTGGGCACATACCGGTTGACCAGGAGGAGGTGGTGGCAATGGGCCGCATCCGAGTCGTCGTCCGTCGTCCCCCGCCCCCTTCGGGGCCCCCGCCACTGGATCTGCGCACCCCGTCCGGCCGCCCCCTGCCGTACTGACCGTCGGCGCCCCGGCCGTTCGAGGTGACGGTGCGCCTGCGTGCTATCGGTGATCCGGGTGGGGACCGCCGTCGAGCGGTCCGTGCCGCCGCGGTCTGCCCTCGTACCGCGCCGCGGCCGGCCCCGACCGCGGCGCCAGCCGTTCCACCAGGGCCTCCAGCTCCTCGACGGCGTATTCCGTCTCGCGGCGGATGTTCTTGTGCTCCGCGACGACGGCCCCGAGCAGCAGCGCGGTGAGCGCGACGCTTCCGTTGAGCAGCGAGAGATTGGCCATGACCTCCATCAGGCTGTGCCCCGCGAACGGCCCCAGTCCATCCGTACCGGCGATGATGGCGAGCACCGAGACGACCAGGGCGCACGGAGCGCTGCCGGGCAGCTGGAAGCGCAGGGCCGCCCAGATGATCACCGGGAACACCAGATAGATCATCGACAGCGAGCTGCGCGTGGCGATCAACGACGACACGACCACGACAACCGCGAGGACCGACGCCTCCAGCCACCGGTCGGACGGGCGGGGCCACCGCACCCCCCGCAGGACCAGCAGCACGGGGGCGACCACCAGGACCCCCATCGCGTCCCCCGCCCACCAGGACGACCAGACCAGCCAGAATCGTCCCGGCGGAGCCTTGCCGTCGAGCAGCAGCGTGAAACTCCCGATGGTGGCGCTGATCAGCATCCCCGCGAACGCACCGAGGAAGACCAGGCAGACCCCGTCCCGCAGCCGGACCAGCTCGCTGCGGAAGCCAACCCTCCGCAACAGGGCGTACGAGGCGAGCGGGGCGACCGTGTTGCCGAACATGATGGCCAGACTGCTCACGGTGAACGCGCTGCCGGTCTCGAGGACGGTGAGCAGCGCGCCCAGCGCGATGCCCGGCCAGACGCGGACGCCCAGGCACAGCAGCGCGGCCAGGGCGATGCCGGTGGGTGGCCACAGAGGCGTGACGACCGCGCCGTCCACGACGACCTGACGCATCAGCCCGAGACGCCCCGACAGGTAGTAGGCGCCGGCCACGCCCAGGATCTGCGCCACGTACACGGCCCGACGTCTGGCTTCCTCGGTGCGGATCACACCACTCATCAGACACCGACCGCGACGGGACTCGGCAGGTGACACGCGCGGTAGGGTCCGGCGTCACCGCGGCCCGCGGCGGGCGGCGGCATGCCGCAGGACCAGTACGGCGGCATCGTCCTCGTGCCCCGTCACCTCCGTCGCGCGCAGGACTTCGTCGGCCAGCTGCGCCGCGCTCGCCCCGACGTGCGAGGCGACCAGTCGCCGTACTCGCTCCAGGCCGTCCTCGATCAGCAGGGACGGCCCCTCGACGACCCCGTCGGTGAGCAGCACGATCGCCCCGTCGGAGTCGAGGGTGCGCCGGGTGACGGGATAGCCCTCGCCGGGCGCGATGCCCAGCGGCATGCCGCCCGGGTCCTCCGTGACGCCGGACCGGCCCTCCGTGGTGGCCCACACGCATGCCACGTGCCCGGCCCGCGCGCTGTGCAGCTCCCAGGTCGTCGGGTCCAGACGCATGAAGGTGCAGGTGGCGAAGAGGCCCGAGTCCACGGATACCAGCAGATCGTTCGTCCGGCCCAGGACCTCGCCCGGATCGGACGCCGTGCCCGCGATGGCCCGCATCGCGATACGGACCTGTCCCATGAAGGCGGCGGCCTCGACATCATGACCCTGTACGTCGCCGATGGCGAAGCCGAGGGTCCCGTCCGCGAGCGGGAAACCGTCGTACCAGTCGCCGCCGATGTCCAGGCCGTGGCGGGCGGGCGCGTAGCGTGCCGCGGACTGGAGACCGGGGAGCGTGGGCAGGGCCGCCGGAAGCATGTCGCGCTGGAGTGCCTGGGCGAGTTCCACCCTGGCCTGGTGGAACTCCACCTCGCGCCGAGCGCGGGCGGTGAGGTTCTGCAAGGTGTTGAGCAGGTCTTCGGCGCTAGCTGAGCGGGGAGTCCGACGCCGGTTCATGTGCCGCTCCGCGGTGCGTTATGTCCCTGAATCATAGGGCGGGTGACCCCGAGCGGCGACCGCGGGCGCATTCGCGTGCCCGCCGGCCCGGGGCGCCGCTCAGGACGGCCGGGCGCGATACAGATCGCGGAGCAGGGCGATTTCGGCACCGTGGTGCAGCACCTCCTGGTTGACCCACCAGACGACGTCGACGAAGAGGTCCTCGGCGTCGCTGCCGTTCGGATAGGTGCTGTACCCGACGGTGTCCAGGGCCGCGTCGTCGGCGGTGAGCAGGGCTTCGCGCCAGGCCGCGGACGCGGTCTCGAAGGCGGCCACCGCTCCGGCGGCGTCCCCCGGAGTCCGGTAGCCGTCGCGCGTGAGCGCCCTGCCGCCATGGGTGTGGTCGGCTCGGAGGGCGAGCATTTCGGCAAGATGACTCAGACGCCACGCGATGGTGGTGAACGGCGGGGGGAACGGATGCGGGGAGTCCGCCGAGTCCCGCCCCCAGTCCCCGGATCCCGCCAGGACGGTCGCCCGCGGCCCGGGGCCGTCGCCGCGACGGCGTACGGACCAGCAGTCGGGCACGGGTTCCCAGAGGAGTTCGTCGTCGCCGAGCGGGGTGACGCCGATGTCTGTGCCGTTGCCGCTGTCCATGACGGGGCCGGCCAGGCGGGCGAGGAGCCGCTCGCAGGCGAAGTCGTACTGCTCCAGCAGCGGAATCAGGCGGGGTGGAAGGGTCATCGGAGGAGCGTGTCACGGCCGACGGGCGGGCGCGAGCCCATGTCCGGCGCCCGCGGCCATCCGGCCAGCGTCCGGCGGCCGTCCGGCCATCCGGACGCTGGCCGGATGGACCCTCGTACCGAGCCGTTGTCAGTGCCCGGTGGGATGCTGCCCGCATGGACGAGCTGATGAGGCAGCGACGGGTGTACGGCACCGACCACGACGACCCCCGCCCCGGGCCGAGACCGGGGCACGACTACCGGGAGTTGGTCGGCGGGCCGCTCGACGGGTTGCTGCTGGATGTCACCGGTTGGGGCGAGGCGGATCTGCGCGACGGCGTCGGGCTGGTCACCGAGATCGGCGCCTACGGGCCCGGAGGACGTGCCGAGTACGGGCCGCGGTCGCCGGACAGCCACCAATGGGACTGGCGCGGCGACGTGCGGTGAGAGACCCGGTGGCGAGGGCAGGGGCGGCAGGAATCGAACCTGCGGCATACGGTTTTGGAGACCGCCGCTCTGGCCGCTGAGCTACGCCCCTTGGTTACGGGTGAAGCCTGGCACGCGCGCGCCCGGACACCAACAGATTTACGTGGGCGCGACGTTGGACCCCGGCAGGTGGAACGGCCCCACGCTCGGCCGGGGGC